>NZ_JBQQBR010000091.1:0-11885 GCF_052245935.1 Nonomuraea sp. 3N208
AAGCACGGCCTGAACGCCCTGGACACGATCCGCCGAGCCTTCACCGGCCACCTCTGGATGCCCCCGATCGTCCTGACCGACTGACCAGCAAGCATCACAAAGCGTCACAGAGCTGATGAATGCTTACAGAAAAACGCCCCTCTAGGGGCAAAGTCGACGTTCTAGGACTGTGAACGTTCACAGACTTTCTTGAGCATGAGGATAAAGAAGAATCCGGCACTGGGGAAGAGAGAGTTTCGACCTTGTTTCGAGGCGGTGGCTGCCGGGTTTCCCAGCACGCGCTACGGCGGAGACGCGTCGCTTCGTGTCAGACTGCGGTTATGACCCACACCCATGACGAAGACCCGGCGTGTGAGGTGGCCCACAGCGAGGCTCCTACGGAGGAGGCCGGGCGGACGCTGGTCGCCGTCTTCGCTTCCCCGGTGGCCGGCTGCCTGCTGAGGTTCGGTGCCGAGCTCGGCTTCCGCACGATCCTTCTCGAGCCCGATCCCGGGCGTCGCCTCGGCGGGTTCACGGCGGAGACCGAGATCGGCGACTACGTCGACGCCACGGCCGATGTGGTGCTCACCGACCATCACCGCGAGGAGATCGGCCCCATTCTTCGCGACCTGCTCAAGTCGCCCGCCCGGTGGATCGGCATCATGGGCAGTCCCCGCCATACCGGGCCACACGTGCAGGCGCTGACCGACCTGGGTGTGCCGGCGGAGGAGATCGCCCGGGTGCACCGGCCCATCGGGCTCAACATCGGCTCCCGTACTCCTCCTGAGATCGCCCTCGCCACCCTGGCCGGGTTGATCGCCGACCGCAACGGGCGCCCCGGCGGCTTCGCCTTCTGAGGTGTCGTACGCACCGGCGGCGAAGTCGGTCCGTGCCGGCGGTCAATCCGGCGCGGAGTTCCCCTCAGAACGCGTTGCAGGTGTCGATGTCAGCGTTGGGCGATGCCCCTTGCGCGACAGCGACCGTCGCTGGAGCGGATGTCCGGTAAGGGCAGGTCGTCTCGACGTCTCCGATGAGGGCGCCACCTGGGCGCCACGCCGTAAGGAGAGTCGATGTCACACATGCCACAGCAGACCGCGTCCCCGGGAACACGGGACTCCCTGACCGCTCGTCTGCTGGCCGGTTCCGAACCACCCATTCGGTCTGCGGATGAGTCTGCCGAGGATATCGCGCATATGTTCTACCCGACTGGGTCAACTCTTGGTATCCTTGCGGTCACACAATGTGAAAGCTCCTGAGAGAGGCGGGTGCAGGTCATGCGGGCATGCCGGTTCGGTGGGGATCCGCAGGCGCTGACCGTGTGGTGCGCCCGCTGGTCGGCCGCCCACCGAGCGTGCCGGGCTCGAGCGGGAGGGTGCCGCGCATGAGTGAATTGCGCGCGATCGAGGCGGCGTTCGTCGCTGGCGGTCCGTCCGGGGTGGCCGTCCGCGACCGGTTCAAGAATCTCACGGCCGAGGACGAGCAGGTGCTGCGCCTGGTGGGCGCGCATCTGGGCGCGCTGGCCTGCGGTGATTTGAAGACGCGCTGCGCTGATGGGCTGGCGCACGACCACCAGGCGTGGGCGGTGCGCAAACGCGAGCTGACCGGGTTGTCGTCGTCGCGGTGGGCCGGGGCGATCACCAAGGCCAGCCACGATCAGTGGGCGCTGGCCCGCCGCTGCCAGGCCGCGCACATCGCAGGCCTGGAAGCCGCGATCGCCACCATCCGGCACCGGCTGTCGCTACCCGTGGGAGAGAAGGGAACCCGGAAGGCGCCGGGCGGATACCGCTCGCGGCAGGAGTGGCACGCCAAGAGCCGCCGCCTGCGCGTGCTGACCGACCGGCTGCGGCGGGAGAAGGCCGACCAGCAGGCCGGGATCGTGCGCATCGTGCGGGGCGGCAAACGCCTGGCCCGCACCCGGCACCACCTGCACGCCGCCTGACCGAGGACGAATGGCGGCAGAGGTGGGAGGCTGCACGCTGGTTCCTGGCCGCGGACGGCGAGTCCGGCAAGCGGTACGGCAACGAGACCATCCGCATCACTCCCGATGGGGAGGTGTCGATCCGGCTGCCCGCCCCGCTGGCGCACCTGGCCAACGCACCCCACGGCCGCTACATGCTCGCCTGCCGGGTGCATTTCGCGCACCGGGGCACCGAATGGCGGGACCGGGTCGAAGCCAACCGGGCCGTGGCCTACCGCATCCACCGGGATGTGCAGCGCGGACGCTGGTACATCACCGCCTCCTGGCAGATACCACCGGCCCCCACCATCCCTATGTCGGCCGCGCTCGCGCACGGCGTGATCGCCGTGGACACCAACGCCGACCACCTGGCCGCCTGGCGCCTGGACGTCCACGGCAACCCCATCGGCAACCCCCGCCACTTCCCCTACGACCTGTCCGGGAACGCCGACCACCGCGACGCCCAGGTCCGCCACGCCCTGACCCGGCTGCTGCACTGGGCCCAAAACTGCGGCGTGAAAGCGATCGCCATCGAAGACCTGGACTTTCAGGCGGAGAAGACCCGGGAGAAGCACGGCCGCCGCAAACGCTTCCGCCAGCTCATCTCGGGCATGCCCACCGGCAAGCTCCGCGCCCGGCTGACTGCGATGGCCGAGGCCACCGGTATCGCCATCATCGCCGCCGATCCGGCCTACACCTCCAAGTGGGGTGCCCAGCACTGGCAGGCCCCACTGACCAGCAAGAAACGCATGACCACTCGCCACGACGCGGCCGCCGTGGCGATCGGCAGACGCGCTCTCGGGCACCCGATCCGGCGACGGACGGCACCGCCCCCTGCTCACCGGAGCGATGAGCAGGGGCATCGGACCGCCCAGGCCCGAGCGGGCGCCCGCGGGCGTGAGGGACCCCGCCCCCGCATCCCCGGACCACGGACACGATCCGCGCTGCCCGGATACGGCGAGAACGCGGGCGACCAGAACGCTCAACACCGTTCGGAGCGTTCGACTGAGCACCTGCAACTCATGCTCAGTCCTTAGGAACGGTCTTCACCAGCGATCCGGGCGCCGGGTTCCCGTCCGGCGCCCCGGCGGGGGCGCCGGCGTCGATGAGCTGGCACGGCATTCTGCACGAGGTCGGTTTCGCCGTGGTCTCGTTGTCGTGGTTCGCGGCCTGTTTCGTGTTCCTGCGCCGGTTCGCCGCGCTGAAGCGCCGGGCGTGGGTCGCGGCCTGCGTCCTGGCCCCGGTCGCGGTCGTCGTGCTGGTCGCGTGGCCTGACCTGGACGGGTTCAGCGTGCGGCTGGTGGTCGCGTCGGCGATCCAGTTCGGGTTCCTGTTCGCCTTGGCGGCGGACCTGCTGCGCGGTCGTCAGGAAGCTGGGAGCAGGGGCGCGTAGTCGCTGGGCAGATGATCTGTCACGTCGAGGAACTCCTCGCTGGGGATGGACTCGCGCAACGTGGTGAAGACGGCCAGGGCGTGTTCGCGGGCGGTCTCCGGGGGGACGTGCTCGCGCTCGGCGATCCGGCGTATGAACTCCTCCGCCGGCATGCGGGTCGCCTTCACGGTCACGCCGCGTTTCAGCGGTGCGTGCAGCTGGACGGGTAGCCGGGTGATCAGGTCCTCGACCTCGCCGGGGGTGACGCGTTCTGCGAGTGTTTCCAGCACCGCTTCGGTGGCGCGGTGTGCGCCCGCGCGGTCCAGGCCGGCGCGTCCGGCCACCGCGTCCAGGAACCGCCCGGCGGGGACGATCTCGATGGGCTGGTGCCGGGCCTCCGCGAGCAGGGGCGCGAAGTCGTGGGGGAGGTCGGCCGCCAGGTAGGCGATCTCGTCGGGGCTCACGGTCTGCCCCAGAGCCCAGAAGACGGCGCGGGCGTGCCGATCGGCTGTTTCGAGGTCCACGCCTTCGCGCTCCGCTACGCGGTGGAGGAACTCGACGGCGTCGAAGGGTTCGGGGGTGCTTTCGGAATACAGCAGCCGCATGATTTCCGGGGGGACCTCGCCCATCAAATCGTGGCTCTGTTCCGTCGACAGCCGCTCGGACAGGGTCTGGAGCGTGGCTTCCACGGCGCGGTCGGCGGACTCGGCGCCGCCTTGCCCGATCCGCCGGCCCACGATCTTGACGAACTGCTCGTAGTCCATGTCCACCCCCGTACCGGTCCGTTACCCCGGAAGGGGCACGGGTGAGCAACCCGCGCCCCTCACGATCACCGCTTGACAGTGAATTGCGCGGTGAGCGGCCCCAGATCGACGGTGTACCTACCGGGCTCGGCGCGCCGCACGTCGAAGGAAACCCACGTGCCGCGGCCGGCCCGCACGGGGATGCCGCGCCGCTGGTCCACCTCGCCGTTGACGCGCAGCACGGCCGCGTACTCGCCGTCCTGTTCGCCCACGTTCTTCACCCATGCCTGGACCCGCACCCGGCCGGAACGCGATACCTCCGGCGTCACGTCCAGGTCGCTCAACGCGAACAGCGCCTCGGGACCGGCGACCCGGTCGTGCAGGAACACGTCGCTGTGCCGGTTGGTGTCGCCTTCGACGAGGTTCGCCGAGGTGCTCTCGTACACCACGTACCGGCCGTCGTCGCTGATCGACGGCAGGTCGGACCAGCCGTCGGCGTCGGCGCCCTTCGGCCCGGCCGAGAGGCGTTCGGTGACGCGGGTCGCGAGGTTGCGGACGAACACGTCGTTGAACCGGTTCGTGTCGCCGGCGACCAGCTTGGCCGAGTCGCTGTAGAAGGCGACCGTCCGGCCGTCGGCGCTGAGATTGGGGGCGAAGGACATGCCGTCGGCCTCACTGCCGTCGGCGGCCGCCGACACCAGCTCGGAGGTGTGCGTGGTCAGGTCGTGCACGTACAGCTGGCCGAGGCCCACGCCGTTGCTGAAGGCGACGTGGCGGCCGCCGGCGCTGATCACGGGCCCTGTGGTGGCCGTGTCCGGGTGCGGGCCCGTGACACGCTCCACCGTGCCGGTCTGCCGGTCGCGGACGAAGACGTCGATCACGCCGTTGGAGTCCCCGGGCACCACTGTGGAGGTGTCGCTCTGGAAGGCGACGTACCGGCCGTCGGCGCTGATCGTGGCCTCGCGGGAGTGCCCGTCGAGCTGGGTGCCGTCCGCCGCGGCGGAGATCCGCTCGGTGGTGCCCGTCTGGCGGTCACGGACGAACACGTCGCTGCGGTCGTTCGTGTCGCCGGGCACCAGGTTGGCCGCGTCGCTGATGAACACCGCGAAGCGGCCGTCGCCGCTGAGGCGCGGGGAGCCGGACAGTCCGTCCCCCTGGACGCCCTCGGACGACACCGAGACCCGCTCGGTCGTACCGGTCTGCCGGTCGTGAACGAACGCGTCCGTCTGCCCGTTCGTGTCCCCGGGCACGAGGTTCGTTGCGCCGCTGTTGAAGCCGGCGAAGCGGCCGTTCCCGCTGATCGTCGGTGAGAGCGAGAAACCGTCGGCCAGGCCGCCGCCGGACGGCACCGAGACCCGCTCGGTCGTCCTGGTACGGAGGTCGGTGGCGAAGATGTCCAGCTCGCCGTTGGTGTCGCCGTCGCCCAGGTTGGAGGCCGGGCTGGCGAAGACGACCACGCTGCCGTCGCCGCTCAGCTCCGGCCACCACGCGTCGCTGTTGGGCTGCCGCCCGTCCGAGCCCAGCGACACCCGCTCGGTGGCGGGCCGCCGCGGCAGCGTCAGGTCGGCGGTCCTGCTGCCCACGGAGGTCTGTACGGGCTCCGACCTGGATACGCCGGGGGCGTGCGCGGCGATCCGGTAATCGCCGTCGGGGACGTTCTCGATCACGTACCGGCCGTCCCTGTTCGTCGTCGCGGCCAACTGGTCGGGCACGTCGAGCACCGTCACCGTGGCACCGGGCACGCTCGCCCCGGTCGGGCCGTACACCACCCGCCCCGAGATCGTGCCCCACCGCGTGCGCTCCATGGCCAGGCGCACGTCGGAGAGACGGTCGGCGACGACGCGCACGGTGGCGCTCCGCTGCTTGTAGCCGAACCTGGACAGTGTCAGCTCATGCGTGCCGGCGGGCAGCCGCAGCTCGAAGCGGCCGTCCGCGCCGGTCTGGACCGCGCGGCCGTCCGCTCTGGCGACCGTCACGCCTGCCAGCGGGCGGCGGGTGCGTTCGTCGGTGACCGTGCCCTGCACGCCGCTCTTGAGCGCCGCCTCCGCGACGGCGGCGTAGGCGTCGACGCGGCCGTGGCCGACGCGCGGGTTCGGGCGGGCGCCGTAGCGGTCGTCTGAGACCGACGTGCCCGCCAGGATCTCCAGCGCCGCGTCCACGCCCAGGTCCGGGCGGGCCTCGCGCATGAGGGCGACCGTGCCCGCCACGTGCGGGGTCGCCATCGAGGTGCCGTCCAGCATGCCGTACGCGCCGCCGGGCAGGGCCGACAGCACGTCCACGCCGGGCGCCGACACATCCGGTACGACGTACGAGTCCGGCCACTCGGCGGGCGCGGCGAACCAGTCGTCCCGCTTGACCACGCCGCCGCAGGAGAACTCCGGCACCTCGTCGTTGACATCGGTCGCGCCCACGGACACGGCCTCGTGCACGTTGCCCGGGCTGCCGGACTGTCCCGGCGCGCAGTCGTTGCCGATGGCGAAGGCGGGGAACGCGCCGGCGAGGTAGATGTTCCTGGTCGGCTCGATCAGCTCGTCGGCGTACCCCTCGGCGCCCAGCGACATGTTGATCACGTCGGCCGGCCGGCCCGCGGGGGTGCCGTCGGCCGCGTACGGGGCCAGCGCCCACTGCATGCCGGCGACCACCTGGGCGAGCGTGCCCCGGCCGCCGGGGATGACCAGCCCGGCCATCAGCTCGGCGCCGGGCGCCACGCCGATCTGCGTGCCGGAGGCGTTCCCGCCCGCGATCGTGCCCGCCACGTGCGTGCCGTGGTAGCTGCTGTCATGCGGCTCGGTCGCCACCGGCTTGCCGTCCGGGCCGAACTCGATCCAGCCGCCCGGATGCTTCGGGTCCGCCGCGTCGGCGCTGACGAGCCTGCCCTTCAGGTCGGGGTGGCCGACGTCGACGCCGGTGTCCAGCACCGCGACGCGTACGCCCTTGCCGGTGAGGCCGCGCTCGCCCCGCACCCGGTCGGCGCCGATCTTGGCGACGCCCCAAGTCGTAGCCGGCGCTGCCGGGGCCGCGCTCTTTTGCGGGCTCTTCTCCGGCTCCGGGGCGGTGAGGGTGAAGTTCGGGATGATTCGGTCGACCAGTTCGAGCGCCGCCAGCGCCTCCAGGGTGTCGGGCGTAGCGCGCACCAGGACCATGTTCTTGAGCCAGAACGTGTTGAGCACCTGGTCGCCGCGCGATTCGACGAGCTGGACGACAGGGTCCTGGGTGGCCTCGGCGCTCGCGGCCAGCTCGGCCCGCGCCGCTGCTCGGCTCTGCGAGCCGTCCAGCGTGGGCGGTGGGGTGCGCAGGACCACGGCGGCTTCGACGCGTCCGCTTCTCAGCTGCGCGGTCAGCTTGGGGTCGATCTTCGGGCCCGGCTCCGGATCCGTGCTCGCGGCCGCCGCGATGTGGGGCGTCACCAGCGTGCCGAGCAGGACGGCCGATAAGGCCGATAAGAGGGCGGAATGCAGCAGGCGTCTGGGGGATCGGCGAGGGGATGGCGGCATGACGCTCCTTCGTTCAGGTGCCGCGAGGGACTGCTGCTGATGAACGCTGACATTCCCGGCCATTTCCTGACAAGATCAGTGGGTGACGACTTTCTGTCATGTGACGTAAACCCGACAGGAAGGGGAGGGCGGCCGTGCTGGAGGCGATCGGTCTCGAACCTCAGGACGAGGAGGTGTACGACGCGCTCGTCCGGCGTACCCAGGCCACCGTGACGGAGATCGTCCACGACTGCCATCTCCCCGCGTCGGCCGCCAGGCGCATCCTGCAGTCGCTGGTCGAGCTCGGCCTGGCCACCCGCTCGACCGGGCGGCCGGTGCGCTACGTCGCCGTCTCGCCCGACAGCAGCCTGGAGGCCATCCTGCGCGAGCGGGAACGCCAGCTGGACGGCGTCCGTACGCACATCAGGGCGCTCATGGACGTCTACCGCGCCAGCACCCGTTTCGCCCATCCCGGCGAGCTGATCGAGGTGGTCTCGGGGCGCGACGAGGTCAACCACCGGTGGGTGCAGCTGCAGCAGGACACCCGATTCCAGATGCGCGGGTTCGACCGGCCACCGTACGCCGACCCGCAGGAGCACACGGAGTCCAACCCGATCGAGCTCCAACTGCTCAAACGGGGCGTCAAGTACCGCGTGATCTACGACACCAGCGTGCTGGAGCTGCCCGGCTGGCTGGAGGACGTCACGGCCGGGATACGGCACGGTGAACAGGCCAGGATCGCCGCGGACCTGCCGATGAAGCTGGCCATCTCCGACGACCGGCTGGCGATCATCCCGTTGCTGCGGGCCGGGGACAGCGTGGTCGCGGCGTCGTACCTGATCCACGCGTCGCCGCTGCTCGACGCACTGTGCGCGCTGTTCGAGGCGGTGTGGGAGCGCAGCGTGCCGGTCCGGCTGACCGCGTCGGGGGCGGAGCCGTCACCGGACGGCGGGGAGCTGTCGCGGGACGAGGAGCGGCTGCTCACGCTGCTGGCTTCGGGCGCGACCGACAAGGCCGCAGGCCGGGCTTTGGGGTGGAGCGAACGTACGGTGCAGCGGCACATCACCAAGCTGATGCGCCGGCTCGGGGCGCGGACCCGCTTCCAGGTGGCGATGGAGGCCACCCGCCGCGGCTGGATCTGAGCCGTGGGTTGATCCGACGGCTGGGCGCGGCCCAGTGCGGCGGTCAAGATGAAGGAACAAGCAACCGCTTCGCCGCCCAATGGGTGGCCAACGCCATGTCCGGGGCGAAACTGATCGCCGGGCGCGGAGCCGACGACGGCACCATCGAACCCGCCCCCGACGACCACCCCGCACCCGCGCCCCCCACCTTGGTGCCGACTCGCCGGCCCTCTCCAGCCTCACCCCGCTGGAGGAACACCCCTGCTGAACGCAGCCGTCGTGGTGATCGCCCGCTCCCGCCAACGGAGCTCGCCATACAGGCCGCAGGTCCTCAGCCTGATCGGCCGCCCAGGGGCGTGGATGAGCAGGCCAAAGCGCTGGCCGCCTACCCCGACGACGACCCGATGGACCGGCCGCTCATCCTGCTGGTAGGGCGGTCGGGCAAGATGATGCACGATCGCCGAACGCGGACGACCGTCGCCGACTTCTCCCATCCTCCTGCGCTACGTCTGCAGCGTTGACCGCTGGCGCTACAACGGCGTGCGTGGCGTCGGGTTGTAACTGCACTTTGTCTCTTGACGCGAAGGCAAGGGACGTCGAAGCCTGCTCTGGTTACCGCGGCACGCTCGACCAGTACGCACCGGTGCTTTCGTTACGTCCCGCCTGACGATAACGGAGTGTGACGTACCGGATTGGATAAGTTTGTTTTCTAATTTGTGATAATCGCATGTCTTGTCGGATAAGTCGGATTTCTTTACGTTGATCGTCGGATGTTGATCGGCTCCGAGCCCGGCGGACAGTGTTTGCCACCTGCGGCGGAGAGCGACGGCTGGTGCCCCTGTTGGTGTCTTTCGTTGTGGTTCGGAGTGTGATGGCGCATGCGCCGGATTTCGTCATGGCGTCGTTCGGTTGGAACGATTCTCGCGCTCGTGGGTATGGCGCCCGGCCTGCTGGTGGTGCAGGGCAACCGGTGCTGGCGGCCGCCACGGCGGCGGAGCAGGATGCCGGAGCCTTACCGGTGATTCCCCAGCAGATGGCCCGTTCGGCCGCGGGGCTGCCATCCTTGCTTCCTGCCACGCAGGTGTCAGCGGCGGCTGAGGCTTCGGATGGGTGGCGTTCTGAGGTGAAGCGGCCTAAGCATGCGGTGCCGTTGGAGGACCCGGACGCCGGAGACGGCGCTTCTGGAAAATCCAGCCATGGGTTAGGACTACCCTCGGACCAGTACAGGCAAAGGCTTAAGAGAGATTAATGAACGAGATTGATGATGAGCGTCGGCGTGGCAATACGTCGACGATAGTTGCTGCATGGAGAGTGTTCTGGGCGCTTTGCATTGCCGGAGCCGTTCTGCTGGTGATGGCAAGCCAGATTATTCCAATCTATGACTATGCGTGGGATGATATGACTCCAGAACGCGTCGATGAAGATGCGCTTACAGTCGTGAGATGGTTTCTTCAACTTTCTTATTTTCCTGCCATTATCTCCATCGTCCTTCCGACTGGCTTGCGTAGCACGCGGATTTCCTCTGTAGTATTGGCTATCGTTATTTCGATACTTCTAATGCGACTGCCCTGACACTTCACGTCTCAACGTACCTTCCTGATGAGTTCTGGGAGTAAGGCTGCGGTTGCCCTCGTTATCTCTTTATGGTGGGGGATGCGGGGCAAAGCTAGAGGCCCAAGCCAATGTGCTCGAGGAGGCGCGTCAGATCGGCACAACTGTCTGGGAAAAGCGGTATGAAGGTCTCATGGGGACGATATCGACGTGACCCATGTGCTCGTGGTCAACGTCGGAGGCGACACCGAGGAGAAATCGCTTGAGAAGGCGACCGCTTACCTCCGGAGCCGGGGGTGGACTGTCTCTGTAGATGGCCTGCCGAGCGACGTATTCATGGAATCGTCCAAGTTCAAAGGCGCCAACCTCGCTTTGTATACGTTTAGCAACTCCAAAGAGAATGGCCATCCTGAGGTAATGGAGGCGATCAATCAGAAAGGCGTCCGACCTGGAGGGCTCGTAAGTGTCGCCGCGTACCAGGGATCGTAAATACTTTCCGCTCCTCAGGCGAGACCTCACGGTCGACTACAACGACGGCGCCTGCCCGCTGAAGGTCTCATACGGCACCATTCGCGATACGGCCTACTGAGGGGCAGTGGTGCAGCGCCATCGTGACTACAATCCATGGCAGTAGGGAGGTGTGACGGTGTTGCAGATAAGCGGTAAGTCCCTGGCTATTTCAACAATCGTAGTCCTGTCGGTCTTGAGCGCCCTCGCAGGCCTGGCAGTCTTGGGCATGACGTGGCTGTGGGGTGAGAAGTCTCTGGAAGTGGATCCTCGCGCCGTTCGCCAAGTCGAAGAAATTGGACACGTGACCGCCCAGACAGAGTCGAGGTTCGTGGAATCTGGCACCATAGTTGTGACGAAATACCTCATTCTCGACTTCCGGATTCCCGATGCCGGTAAAGCATTGAATGAGGCATCTAGGCTCCTGCAGGAAAAGGGCTGGGGAATCGTCGCAAAACTGCAGTCTGGGGGTGTGGAGATGGAGTCCGAGCATTGGCCGCACCACCTATTGACCATTGAAAATCCAGAAGATACATATCTGTCTCTTAATCGGGACTTGGAACGGGCACTCAGCGACGCCCAAGCGAAAGCCCGATATCCTGACGCTCTTGTGGTATTGAGGCTGCGGCGGATGGACGTGTGATCGCGACACACTTTGAGTTGATCTCAGCGGCGTGCGTGCTCGGTCCCGCGCAGATAGGCGACGTCCGAAGGGCGACGGATCAGGCGAGCCCGCCGACTCCACGTCTCGCTGTGGAGGTCCTTCGGCCCGCGAGCGTTGGCGAGGGCGCGCCCGTCCTCGAAGGTGACCGCGTCGATGAACCGCTCGTAATCGTCGGCCCGCCGCACGTGCCGGTCCTCCGCGACGACCATGCAGCCACGTACGGGCGTCCCGTCCGGCAACCAGTCAGCCCGCAGCATGAACAGCATCTTTCTCGAAGTCGTCTCGTACGACCCCGTCCTTGGCCGCAGACTTGTCGTTGTCCTGGAACGACTGCACGATGTGCCAGCCGAGCCGCCCCGCCGTCCCCTTGTCGACCTTGAGTTGGTCTTCTACAGTGACGTGATCTCAGCCAATTGCCGGTAGGTAGTCGTGCTCGAAATGGGTGAGGACAAGCGCTGCGCGGGCGATGTCGCCGATTCGGCTGGGGCTGACGGTGATGTGCTGGAGGGTTCGCCACC
>NZ_JBQQBR010000092.1:0-11026 GCF_052245935.1 Nonomuraea sp. 3N208
TGATCACCAAGGGCGCCCACACCATGAACACAATCTTCGGCGACAAGCCGACGGGTTGAGTCCGAGTGAGATGGCTCCCCGATTGGCTCCTATCGACTTTCAGAAACGGAAAAGGGCCCGACCCGCTTAGCGGATCAAGCCCTCTACCTGGTTAAACGGCGTCGGGGTGGCGGGATTTGAACCCACGACCTCTTCGTCCCGAAGCAATTAGAACACTCATTCAGTCGGGTCTCGGCAGCCCTGTGACCTGCGGTGAGAGTGCGGGACCGTCCGCCAACGTTCGTGATCAGCCGTAGCGATTGTCACGCAGTCCGTCACTCAACTGGCCCTGCTCGCCTACACCCTCATCGCCGTGGCCACCGCCCATCAACCTCAGCTCGACGGTCCCCTCGTCGAACACCTCGGCCTGGTCGCCATCGCCATCCCCGAACTGCTCCGCCAACTCCGCGGCATCGTCATCCCCGACCCACGACGGGACCGGGAGCACCGCCTGACCTGATCGATCTGGCGGCGACGGCACCAATACCGCGCCCGCCTCTACCACCAGCGACGGCACGCCTGCGCGGAGACAACACCATGATCACAACGATTTACGGCTGCCGTAATTGAACGGGTGGCATTGGGCACGAGTATCCGGCAATTGCTTCTTCCTGGTCGTTGAACCAATCACCGGATACGTCGTTGTTATCGCTCACCGCCACGTAGCGAGCTTACGACCCTTGAGATCGGCCTAGAACGCCGTTCTCTCGCTGAGGTACGCCCAGGCTTGTCCGGGGTAGCTCGGCTTTCCATGAGCACGGACGTAGGTCGCTTCGGACTGCCTGACTCCCGCTGTATAGGCAGCGTTCGTACCTGTGACGGTCCGCGCCAGGCTGCTGCCCCATCCACAGAAATGAGGATTGCTCGAGTTGTCCCACCATCCTGTGGTGACTTGCGCATCGAACAGGAACTGGGAAATCACGTTTATATCGACGGGGTACATCTTCGACCACCCATATCTGACGCCATTGGTCGCAGCGGTTGCCGCAATCGGGTGCCAGGTCAGATTGGCCTGTGCGCCGTGCGGTGAGGGTGCGTCCCAGTAGTACTCGCCGGCGTAGTAGCGTGTGATGCTCTGCAGGCTGATCGCGCCAGGGTCGCTGAGCCAGCTTCCGCACCAGATGTCGGCTGCCTGAATGCTCACGTCTTGAGCACCCACGCCGCTGCGAGCAGCTCGCAGATCGGATTCGTTCAAAGGAAGCTCTTCTGGCGCGATCGGCTGTGGCTTGGGTGCCGGGATATTCAGGACCTTTTCGTCGGCCTCCCGATTCTGAGGAGATACGAGCGAAGTCTTGTCGTTGAATTGGGGATCCACCGGGCGTGACGTATCAGCGTTGGCAGAGCTTGGAACGGCGAGTGCCACAAGCCCTGCTACGGTGATGGATACTGCCGCAAGTCCGTCGGCTAAGGGGCGGGAGACTTTCATGGTTGATCCTTTCTTGTAGTGACTGTTCGCGAGGTTGGATCTGGGCATCACTGCTCTTTGCGCGGCGCAAGAGCATGATGGATTGCCGGAAAGCTCAATGTCGATCCGGGAGTGTGGTTCGGAGATTAAGAGGGGCGCTCTCCGATTACCTTCAGAGCATTTCGATATCGAGTTTGCTGAAGATTTCGAAGGCGATCCAGCTTCTCTGCATTTGCTGTAATGATGTCCAGCTGTGCTTCAGTCCATGCGGCCTTCTTCGCGCCGCTGTAGTTGGCCTCGAGACGGCATTGCTCATCTGCTGTGGCCGTCTTCAGCTCCTCCCTCGTGGGCGGGGCAAGGTGTTGCCGTCCAACGGGAACATCTCGGCGTCCCACCCAGCGTGGGTCATGCTCGGCGTCAGAAGGCTGGCTGTAGGTGAAACCTCTGGCCTTCATACACGCGCTCCAGCGGGCCGTCGACTCGGCGATGCGCTGATCCATGCGAGACCCGTCGGACGAGGCAGCTGCCTCAGCTGCGTCATCCATCAGAACATAGAGGTCCTTGTATATGTGAGGTCTGGCAGGAACCTTGCCATCGGGCCCAGGAGCTTGCCCATTTAGTTTTCGCTGCGCTTCGCCATCGCACCCTTCCGGCGGAACCCTCTTCCCCCTGTACGAGCGTATGGTGCCGGTGTGCACTGCATCTTGATCTGCTGGTATACGGTATCCGCGAATGCCGTCACGAGCGGCAGGCCGAAGGTTAAGCAGTTGATCTTCTGTGCCTGTGTAGCCATTTTTGCTGACGTTGAGGGCTCCGAGCCACCCCAGATAATCGGCGTTAGCGGGATACGTTGCCGGACTCGTGTCATGCTTGGGCATCCTGAGGCCGAACGCAGCCAGACACTGGGCTATCAAGGCGTAGCGAGCAGTTTGGACAATTGAGCGCCCCTTGGCGTCAAGATCGTACTTGTCGAGGGGTAACCCGAGGTCTTCTGCCGTCCGCACAACTGTGGCAGCCGATGTCGGGCGTGAACCGTCATTCGGATCAGTATCTGAGCAGGCGCCGGCCAATAGCGTTGTCATGACAGAGAACGTCACTACTCGCTGGAACGCACGGAGACGCAAGAACTGCTCCTGATCTTTCAACAGAGTCGATGGGGTGATATATAAATCGGGGAACTTGTATATGGTCATGTTCATGCGACTCCAACTCTTGGCTCCCATGTCCGAAGAGAGGAGGAGATCTCGTCTATATTCAAACTCTCCCGACCTGGTATTAAACTATCTGCGACCCGCACCCAAGCCTGGCTTTTGATTCCAACCCTGAATCTTTTCGGCGACCTGCCCTAAACGGATGTCGCCAGGTGGAACCCCGATCTGGAAGTGTCCTTCCGAAAGAGCTTGATCGGAGTCTCCGCCCCACTGAACTAAGCCTTCGCATTCGGTAAGAATGTCTCGAATCACTGCCTTCTCATTAGGGAAAAACCCACCTTTTGCTCCTGATGGGTACCAGCCGGGCTTGATGTCGATCGCGGTCCCGGAAGAATGATTGCTTTCGGCCGCTGACAGCCTTGTGTTACCGAGCGGTCTGTGCCCGACCACGTCCCCGTCCACGAGCGTGCCGATCTCGTAGTGGAATCGTGCGGCCACGTGAAGCAGGATCGTCGCCACCTCGCCGAGTCGCAGGGTCACGTTCGCGCTACTGCCGCTGATCAGCCAGGTGGGAGCCCAGCTCAGATCCTCTTCCTGCTCTACCTTTTGCCGGGTGCGGGATTCGCCGATGAGCACTGGCCACCCGTTCGCGCTGTACCGAACAGACGATCGCAGCGACTGATCCCTTGCCACGGAGCCTGCGCCATCCTGCGCGTGCAGTGGAGACGCGCTTGCTGACCTTGATGCTCCCAAGGTGATTGACGCAGCACCCATCATGCCTATTGCGCCACGGAACAATAAGCGCCGAGAAAATGGCGACTTCGAAGTGTTCTCGAATTCCACACGGCCCTCCGAGGTGTGCCTGCTACCACCGAACGCTGGATATCGCGATGATCGGAATCATTCTAATCGTCGGAATCACAAGAATCAGGATCGTCGCGATGACGAAGTAAATCTTCATCGACATCACGGAGCGCCTTGCGATTGGTATGTTAGGGAGGATCGCCATGGCCAGAAGGGCAAGCCACGAGCCTATGGTGATGGCGACGAATGCCCAGGCGGAGTCTCGGTTGTTCGTCGGCGGAAGTCCGACTAGGAGTGCATAGGCGAAGTCGATCGGGAAATATGCGAAAATACCGAGAAGAACATTATAGACGACGCCCAATGCTGTCCATGAAAGACGCGCCGTCGACCCGCGACCCGAAGGCACTCCCGCTTCTCCGTTCTTCGGCTGTCGTCAGCTCAGATTACGTGCAGGAGCATTGTATTTTTCGAACACACGATAGATCCCCAGCACTTCCACTCCGTACTGTTCGGCTTCGGTGCCGGTGCCATTGTAACGTGCGATGACTCGGCGCGTCAGCACCTCGTCATCCGCCAAACCTGGTCTGGCCACACCGATGTCATCGGCGCCCCAAAAGTGGAGGAGGGGGATCGTGCTAATGTTGTATTCGTTGTCATTCTTGAGCTTTTTCCAAACGTCCCATACGACATGCCAGTCCGAGCTGTCCAGAAACGGCTCTTCCGTTATTCTATGACTGGAGCAATAATTGCGAGAACTGATCGCGCTACCGGCTTGAATCTGCCCGATGCCAGTGCTCGAGTCCTCTTTGACGGGTATAGGGACTGTCGGCTCAGGGCCGACCTTCCCGGCCTTCTCCCAAGCTTCGTATGCCGTCTTGTACGTATACCAGTTCGTGACCGCTGTCTCGGCCAGAGCATCGTCGGGCCCGGACATGCGCGTTTCGAAGAAGGCCGGCGCCTGGAGCAGTGCTTTACGGATTCGGAATGCCCGAGCCAAGCCGGTGAAAAGGCCGTCGTGACTCAGCAACTTGTCGACGGTGTCAGCGTTGCTGAGCTGCCAGGGCCTTTCCGGATAGCCGATGCCTTCGAGATAGGCGGCGAGGTCGGCGATAAGAGCGTTTCGATTGGCGACGTCGAACGCCACGTCGAGCTTCGGACCCCCAGGAACCGCGTCGAAAGTGTTCTGCCCGTTGTCTCGGCCCGAGGCGATATTATTGTCAATCTCTATCTGACCACTACCGCTGCCCACCGTTATTGTAGAGATCTGGTCGAAGGCCCAATCCTCCGGCATGGGGAAGCCGAGATTGCCGCTGAACCCACTTGACATGTCGGACACGAAGCTGGCCGTGGCCAAACCCTCCCTCGCGACGCGTGAACAGACGTTTCTGGGGCCATAGATGCCGATCTGATACTCACTGGCATACTGTGCGAAGCGAGTCTTGATTGCGCGGAAGTGCGGGATGATGTTACTCGTGACATCCGAGTCCAGCGCGTCGAAGTCGACAGCGAAGTAGATTCGGGTGCCCCGCTTGAAGCCGTAGCCGCGAGCAGCGTCAAGGGCAGCCAGCGCGTCGGCAGCCCCTTGCGCAGGGTTGAAGTAGGTAACCGACCCGCCGTAGGTCTGGTAGATGGGAAAGACCCATAGGCCTTCTCCGCTGATGACCGCAAGCTCTCCGGGCTGGATTTTCTTGTTGAGTGACGTGTTGGGTACGTTCGTGAGATAGCGGCCCACGATCGAATAGCCTGCCGCCCTCATGGCTTGCGCTCGGGCCGTAGTGATCTCTGTTACGCAGTCACAGGCTGTTCCCCGCCGAGTTGTATCACCATGGCTGACCACGAGCGAAGCCCACGTCTGATAATCCCCCCGGCCGGTGATCGCGAGCTTCACAAACCCTTGGAAGTCGCGCACCTGTGCCGCCAGGTCCTGGCCGAAGGAACTGGTGAAGGTTACTCCGTTCCTACGGTTGAATATCATGGCACCCGCGAAGAGCTGAACGAACACGCCACTGGATCCGACGCCGACTTCATTCGCCCTCAGGCCAGCCTGCGTCATCGGGCCAAAAATGCCATCTACCTGTGTTTCTGGTGTTCCGAACTCGTACTGCAGTGCTTTCAACAACGCCTTCTGCACGTCACGCGAGAAGTGTCCATCACACGGAATTATGAAGAAATTGGGCCGGTGTGCGTAGCGCCCATTCATCCACTGCTGAACGCTGCGAACATCACCAGTCCCGCCGGACACGGGGACATACGCGTCCATGGTCAAGAGGGCCTTGAAGAGTTTGGGTACCATCGCGTCGCCGGAAAACAGACCACTGACACCGCTGTCTGCCTTCAGCTTCGAGACGCCCGCAGACACTCGATCATTATAGATCCCATCGATCTCACCGCCGTCGTAGCCCTTGCAGTAGAGCCCAGACTGAATGATGCGGACCAAGTTTGCAGGGGCGCCGGTGCTTCGATTTATCGACGGCCATTGTGCTGTGAGTGTTGACATCGTCGTGGGCCCGAAGTTGTCAGACAGTGCAGTGATGCCCAACTGGTGTTGTAAGCAGCGGGTCAGTGCGTACATCGTCGCCCACCCAGTGACGCCGTCCTCAACCACCTTGTTGATACCAGGCACACTGCCATAGACCGTGTTGATGAATCGCTGAGCGCGTAGCACCATTTCGTCCATTGCTACTCCTCCATGGCAAATAGTGGTTCAGAGCGGCTGTCACGTCGACATTTGGTTCGGCGATACGCTCAGCGCTAACCCGGCCATGGCCAAAACCCTCTATCTCGGAGATGGGTTCTAGGGCGCAAAGGGTCACGGCTGTGCAGCGAAATCCTCGTCAGTATCTCTCTGCGTCAGGACCTCGTCCAGCGGCGTCCGGTCGAGGGGTTACATCGACATTCTTGGTGGAGTAGCGATGAATAGGGTCGGCATATGCGGCAGTCATCGTGACTGAGATTTCTGGTTTTGTGAACGCGACGACTTCCGCTCGAATCAAGCGGGAGTGCTTGGCCATACTGACCCTTCAAGGCGTGGTTAGAGTAGCGTCTGAGCAGAGTTGTCGAATCACACTGACTGGTGTATTTGCGTTCGGCCTGACCGTCTGTGATTAGAATGCCTGAGGGGCGGTTGGTTCTCAAGATCTCCATTTCTCGACTTTGATTTCGATCTGATAACAAGGGGAATTTCCGCTGACCACAAAGTCAGCCTCGATGACTCACGCCACGGTCGTGTCGGCTGAACTGGTCGGCATGGCGAGGGTTCCGCCCGAGCACCCTTTTCGGGGTGTCCTGCGAGGTCGCGCTGCCGTCCGAGGCGCTCGGATACGGCAGCCGTAAATCGTTGTGATCATGGTGTTGTCTCCGCGCAGGCGTGCCATCGCTGGTGGCAGAGGCGGGCGCGGTATTGGTGCCGTCGCCGCCAGATCGATCAGGTCAGGCGGTGCTCCCGGTCCCGTCGTGGGTCGGGGATGACGATGCCGCGGAGCAGTTGAGGGATGGCGATGGAGAGAGTGAAGTCATAGGGTCACCGATGTACGAGCGCTGAAACACCAGGGCATTGGTGCCGCTGCCTAGTGGTTCAGCAGCGCCCGGGGACTGCATGGACATTGATGTCCCCGACCTGTCCCCTCCTACCACAGGGATTCCGCACTTCAAGAGGGGACGAGGGACAGCGGGGACACGAGGGACACTGACTACGGCTTCGAGCCTGTCAGCGAGTCTTTGATCGCCTGAGCACCCGGGGCGCTGGACAAGGCTAGGTCGTGGGCGGCGCGTTGGAGTTCGGTCACAGCGTAGGCGTTCAGTGCTGCGGCATCCGGGGCGACATCCAACGCGGTGGCGACTGCGGCCTCGGCGTCGCCCTGCATGAGCTGGGCACGGGCGAGGCAGGCTCCGTACCAGGCTCTGTCGCGGCGGTAGGACTCGGGCAGGGTGGATAGGCCGCGTTCTAGGTAGTCGGCGGCGCGGCGGCCGTCGCCGAGTTCCAGTTCGGCCATGCCGCGTTGCATGAGGAACCAGCCCTCGTCGTAGAAGCACATCCAGGGTGGTTCGTCTTCGGGGTGTGCGGCGGCGGTGCGGATGAGGTCTTCGGCTTCGGCGAGGCGGGTGCGGGCCTGGTTGGCTTCGCCCAGTTGGGCGTGGCCTCGGCCGGCCATCTGGGCGGCCATGCCTTGCACGCCGTAGGTGGTGCGGCCGTTGTGCCAGCGGGAGGCTTCGGCCAGGCAGACGCAGCGGTGTGGGTCTCCGAGGCTCCATGCCTGGTGGGCTTGCATGTTCAGGGTGGTGGAGGCGAGGGAGGCGTCTCCGGCTTCGATGGCCCAGGCGTGGGAGCGGTCGTACCAGGCCAGGGCGGCGGCGTGCTGGCGGGAGTCGTGGCACATCCAGGCGATGAATTGGGCGTACTGGGCCAGCACGGCGACGGCCCGGTCGGCGAGCGGGCCTCGGGCGCCTCGGGCCAGGTCGGCGACGGTGGACAGTTGGGCGTGGACGAGGGGCAGCAGGGGGCGGCTGCCGATGGCGTCCTCGACGCGGCGGTGCTCGGCAAGGCAGTGTTCCAGCCATTGCACGGTGGCCAAGTCGACGCGGCTCGGCTGTTCGATGGCGCGGGTGATGCGCTCGTACAGGTCCGCGTCCGGGGCCAGGGAGGGCAGGGCCAGGGCGGGAACCGGTGTGGTGGTCGTGCCGAAGAGCTGGTCCTCGGCCATGCCGAAGGCGGCGCAGTAGAGCCGGGTGTAGAAGGCGTCCGGCCGGTGCTCGCCGGTCTCGTGGCCCCGGATGCGCCGGATGAGGCTGTCCACCTCCGGCAGGGGCTTGTCTGACACGCGGGCGAGCTCGCGGGCCAAGTCGCGCTGTGACCAGCCGCGCGTTTTGCGGGCCGCGAGCAGGCGGGCGGCCCAGTATGGGACGGGCTCGTTCATCCGGCGCACCTCCGATGGGAGACGAGCGGACACGGGGCGGACATCCCAGGTCGCCTCTCGGTGTCCTCTGTTGAGCTGTTACCGCCTGTAGCTGGGATGTATGCATGTACGGCGACAGCGACGGTTTCTACGAGTGGACGGCCAGCGACGCGTTCGGCCGGGGCGCGTGCGGTGTCACGGGTGAGCATGAGCGGGCAGTCGCCTTGTTGAGCCAGTCGCTCGGCTCGCTGGCTCCCGGGGCCACGGGCGTGGTCCGCGTGGTGCGGCTGGACCGCCTGGCTCGGCAGCCCTCCTATGTCTATGGCCCTACCGTGCTGCGCTTGCGGCACGCGAAGCAGGTCATGATCGCCCGGGGTGAGTGAACCACCGTGGCGGAGTGGGAGCCGTACGCGCAGCGCGGCGGCACACTGCGGGTGCGGGAGACCTCGTGCTGTGGGGAGTACGAGTGGTGCTGTGAGGGCGGCCTGTACTTCGTGCTGCGCCGCAACGGCGAAGGCGACGCCCCGGCGCCGCTATGCCGAGGTCCGGCCTGTCTGGGAAGCCCTCATCCGCAATCATCGGCACACCTCCCGGCGTTAGAGCGACGGCAGGTCCACCAGCGCGGGCTGCGACAGGACACGCCGCTCTGCGGGGAAGACCCGATAGACCGCTTCACGGATCGCCTCGTCTCGCACGCGTGCGACGAACTCCTCGGGAGTGCCGCCGCACAGACGGCGCAGTTCGGGGGAGTCGTCCAGAAGGCTCTGGATCAACGTAGGTTGATCGACCAGGCGTCGGGCCTGCCCATCCCCGTTCGTCAGGCAGCCGTGGCGGCCCACGTAGACGAAGCACGGCGGCAGCCGGACACCGGATTCCAGGGTCACGGGGTGGCGGTCGGCGGGCAGGCGGCGACGCCAGTAGTTGGGTTCGGTGATGTCCAGCGTCGCCAGCTCGCGATCGTCGAGCCAGAGCACGAACAGCCGCGCGGTCTTCCCCGGTGCCTCCACCGGCACCGCTGGCACGTACCCCCACCGGTTCACATGGGCTGAAACACCAGGCGCGATGCCCTCGACGTCGGCCAGAGTCATGGGGATGACAGGCCGGATCGCGTGGCTCACGAACTTGCGCCGCATCTGGCTGGGCGAGGCGTTCGAGCCCACCGCGACCACCGGATAGCGCTCCGACATGGGCGAGCAGTCAAGCCGCACCAGAAGCTTGCCCAGTGTCTCTTCCCCGGCCTGCCACTCCTCGGCCGGAGTCCCGTCGACGGGGAGTAACGGCAGGTACTCGTCGTCCACCAGCACGCCGGAGGTGGCGGGGATGCGGCCCGGATAGGTGAGAGGGCGCGCCATGGGGTCGTCGTGGAAGAGACCTGTTTCGGTCACGAGGCGTCCAGCTCGTAGACGAGGGTGTGCCGGTCTCCCGGTGCCACGGTGATCATGACGCGTACGGGGCGGCCTTCGGCGTCGTAGCCGGTGCGCGTGTGCTCGGCCACCGGGGTGCCGGCGGGCTGCCCGAGTCGGGAGGACTCGTCCTTGGTCGGCATCCGGATCTGGATCTCGTCCACCAGTCGCGTCTGTCCCCGGCCGATGGACGCCAGTAGACCGCCCGGGGCGCTCACGTCCTTCGGTTGCATCAGCGGGGTACCCCTGGCGATGTCCTCGGGGAAGTAGCTGTCGGCCGTTTGGAACGGCACGTCGTCCACGTACCGCACCCGACGCCGGACCACCACGATGTCCTTCTCGGCATCGAGGTTGAGGCGTTCGGCTACCGCTGGTGGTGGAATCTCCAGGTCTTGAGATATCGCTGGGGGCTGTGTCGCCATGTGACAGAACGTATCCTCAGCTTGTGACATCAGGGCAGGTCTCGATCTGGGTTCCTGTGGTTGTGGCCATACTGGGCGTGATCGGCGTAGTCGCTGGGCAGCTTGTGAACGCCTGGCGCGAGGATCGTCGCTGGAGTCGCGAAGTGGCCCGAGAGCGTGAGCAGGAGCGCCTCCAAGCTGAGAGAGTGCACGAGTTAAAGGCCTATTGGCGGAATGAGCGCCTTCGTCTCTATTCAGCTTCTCTGGACTTGCCCAGAGCTGGGCCAATCTCCTACAGGATGCAATCGATGACCTGCAGAAGGATGCGCTGTCTGAGGAGACGTTAGCCCGGCTTCGAGAGTTGCATAAGCGCGTCCGGGACTCGTTCGATGAGATCATCCTGCTGGGCTCCCCAACAACCAGTGACGCCTGCTGGCTGTTTCTAACGGATCATGAGATCGCCCTCCGGCTCGTGGAAGGGGAGAGTATGAAGGTCAACCGGGAACGACTGGACGAGGTCTGCGATCGGGTCCTTGACACTCTCAGGGTTGAGCTGGGGATTGAGCCCCATAGCCAACCCGAGCTTCTGAAGAAGTGGGAGCTCTTGCCTCCGGCCTAGTACAGATCCGCAGCATAGTCACGCAGTTAGTCACTCAGAAGACAGAAAAGGCCGCTTCCGATCTTCGGAAGCGGCCTTTTACCTGCGGCAATACTGTCGGGGTGGCGGGATTTGAACCCACGACCTCTTCGTCCCGAAGGAAAACCGGGGAGTCTGGGAATGTCGATCTGAGTCGATCGGGGTGCCTCGGTACCTGTCAAGATCTTTGAGACAGCTTCCTGCTATTTGGACGCTATGAGCGCTTGTGGGGTTGGCGGGTTGATCCACGCGGCGGTGGGGAGCGGTGGCGGACTCGGCGGGCTGCCGAACCGC
>NZ_JBQQBR010000093.1:0-10619 GCF_052245935.1 Nonomuraea sp. 3N208
CTGAACGGCGCCGACAACATCGCCCAAGCCATCCGCTACATCTCCCGCGACGCCACCCGCGCTCTCACCGTCCTCAACCTCGCATGATCGAGAAACGGGACAAAACCCCACTACGCCGGAGCCCTGGCACGCCAGGGGGCTCGCCGGCCGCAACGGCGAACCTTAGGCCCGTTATGCCAGCCCCTAAGCGGCTAATCGAACGGCGCGAGCACGAGGTCGGTAGAACGCATCGAGCTCCGTGACAGGACCCGTGTCACGGTCGATCTTGGACGTTGATGCCGTCGAGGCGGATGCCGAGGCCGCGTTCGATCCTGGCCAGGGTTCGGACCACCTCGCCCAGCGTTGGCTCATCGGCAGGCATCGTCACAGCGCTCCCTCGGGTAGATGTCCGGATCTGGACACGTGATCTGCGGAACGCGAGAAGCCGATCATCGTGAAGAACGTCGGCAAGAGTGTGTCGAAACCGGCTTGTACGTTGGGCCACGTCCTATGGATAATCTTCACCGTTGGGATGGCCCATCCGTTCATCTGGATGAAGCGGCGCAAGCGGACCACGACCACCAAGCACCGCTAGCGCTGTGCCGCCTCAACCCTCGACGACTCCAGGGACCACCGCGTTGCCGCCGGCGTGACCCTGCCGGCTTGCCTGTGCGTCGCGTTCGGCGCAGAGCCTCTCGCGTTCCGCGGTCACAGCGGCGACCGGGTGCCCGCAGCGTCACGACCTCCGTCATGGGCTGGTTGCAGAGTCACGCCGAAGACGACCAGGACGTGAACGGGCGCGGCCAGCGCGCCGACGATCGCGCTCTTGACGACGGCGGGTTCACGGGACATTGCAACCTCCGTTGCATTCGCTTGCCCCTGATTGAAGGCGCGTACCGTTTCGCTTCAAAAGGCGAGGTCAGAGCTTCTTAACGGAGCCGAGCTGCTTCAGTCGATGTTCAACGAGCATCCGCAGGGTTTCACTTTCCTTGAGTGAAGAGGCGCATAGAACCGCAGTTAATTCATACCCGAAACGGCTTACTGAAGATCGTGTTTCGACCAGGTGCTCGCGTTGACTCCGCGCGCTCTCCTTCTTTGAAGGTAACCGGGCCCACGCCCGAGTTAGACAAAACGCTCATTCTCGAACAAAATTCGAACCCGCCATACCTTTCACTGCGTTAAAGCTTGTTCTGTTGACGTGATGTTGATTAGCGTGTGAAAGACGTGGGAGACGCCGCCTCCTGATCTGTTCTGGTGCAGCGAGCCGTACGAGGAGGATCGTCGTGGCCGACCTCGATCGTGAGGCGATGCGGGCCGTTGCCCAGCGGATTCAGCGGCTGTCGGACGACCACTGGTGGGCGCTCGATCCCGCCTGCCGCTTCATGGAGAACGACGCGTGGGTGGGACCGACGGGCGCCCGATTCGACACCCAGGTTCATGCCGACCAGCGGGAGCTACGGGCCATGCTTGTGCAGGCCGTAGACAGCGCGAAACAGAAGCTGGCCTCGACTCCGGACAAGTCATGAGCGAGTTCAGCGGGGTCAAGCAGCCCGAATTCGACACGATGACGAGCAAGCACACCCAGACCGCCAGTCAGCTGGAGGAGCTGGCGCAGGCTCTGCACAAGGAACTGCAGAGCGCCGGGCTCGACACCGCACCGGCGGCGCGGCTGCGGAGGTTGGCCGGACGGGTCACCACACAGGCCGAGGACCTGCGGCGGCGACAGAGACTGGTCCACGAGCTGCAGCGGCAGAAGGTCACTTTCGGGAGGAGCACGCCGGCGGGGAGCTTCCTGGAGATTCCTGACAACTTGGAGGCCGCCCAGGGGCTGCTGGACGGGACGCTGGCGGGGCGTGCCGCGCTGAAGGCCGCGGACGGAGACCGCAAGGCGCTGGCCGAGCTGGAGAAATACGCGTCGCGGACCGGAGACCCGGAGTTCGTCAAGTCATTCCTCAGCACGCTGGGCGCGCTCGGCGTGACGCGGGTGCCCGGGGCGATCGCCATGCAGTTGCGCGACGCCAGGAAGCGTCAGGACGCCGAAGGCGTGACCCAGCTCTCCAGACAAGGACAGAAGGTCCTGGGCATGCTGAGCACGGCTCTGGCCAAAGGGACGGATCCGAGGAGCCCCGCTTACATGGGCGCCGACTTCCTCAAGGGCCTGGTGAAGGAGGGGCGGGCCGAGCACAAGGCAGGTGACACGAAATACTCCGGCTACCAGGCCCAGGCACTCATCTGGCGGGCCCACGACGGGAAGCCGCCGTACTCGAAGGAGTTCATGGAGGTCGTCGGGCGCGACGTGATCGTCTATGAGCACGACGAGCGCAAGGACCAATGGGCGGCGGCCAAGGATCCGCTGGGCCGTTACGTCAAGGGCAAGCAGCTGCCCATCATCGATCTGGCCGGCGCGCTCGGGCTCGGCACCATGCTGATGCCGGGAACGCAGGCTGGGAGCCCCGGCATGGAGCCCCAATCAGCGGTGGTGGACAACCTGTTCCACGCGGCGAAGTCCAGCCGGGAGGCGTCTCAGGCGCTGCTGGATCACAGGCCCGCCGGGTGGAAGGAGTCCGTGCTCGACTATCTGATCACGACCCGGTGGAGCGCATCGTGTTTCCTGAACGACTACAAGCCGATCAGGGACATGCTGACGATCGCAACGACCGGCCAGGATGCCACCTCCAAGAAACTAGCCGCCGAGATGATCAAAACGCTCTCCGACCAGGTACGCGACGCCTTCGGCAAAGACACGGAACACCTAGAGATCAGGAACAGAGATCTATTCGATCGCTACGCCCCCTTGGGCTACCCCCTGGGCAGGGCTATCTCCGCCAACATCCATGAGCTCTCCGAGCTCCTCCTGAACGGTGAGAAATTCGACAAGGTGGCGGCCAAGGACATGGCCTACGCGATGGTGCTGGCCACCCGCGACCACGCTGCGTTCGAGGGACTGGTGAGAGCGCAGATGGAACACATGAGAGCGGCACTCGACAATGTGCCTCCGGTTGGCCTCAACGCCTCCAACGCCGAGCGGCTCGGATTCACGAAGGCCGACGTCAAGCAGTACGACTTCAACGGGAATGGACGGGTCGACAAGGCCGATGTCAAGCAGTTTCTAGTGGACCAGGCCACGGCGGAGGCACGCCCCTTCGGCTTCATCGTGGAGATCCGCCGTCAGGTGCTGATCGCGCAGGGGCTGGACGACAAGAAGGCGGACGAGGCGCTGAAGAGCATGGTAGGCAGCGCACTTGGGCTGCTCCCGGTGCCGGGTGCCAAGCAAGTGGGCGAGATGGCCAAAGGCGCGTTCGGTGAGTTGCTCGGCAAGGGGTACGACACGTTCACCGGAGCCGCGTACGACGAGATCGCCAAACAGGTCGCCCAGCGGATGTTCGAGCACGGGCAGACCATGGACGAGACGCACGCGACGCTGGCGAACAATCGGCTGGCGGCGGAGAGACTGGCGGAGCAGCTGCTCGCCACGGCCATGCTGAACAAGGACATGCTGGACACACTTGGCCAGAAGAAGCACTCATTCACGACCGGAAACCCGCCGAGGATCAAGCCCTTCGCCGAGATGACGCCGCAGGAATACAGCCAGTTCCTCGCGTGGGCTCGCGAAAGCGGAGGAGCTAACGACCTTCTCGATCGCTTCGAAAACACCTTTCGCGAGACCACAAAGGTGCACGACTATCTCGACCTCGAGACCCCCTCCTCCTCCGGAGGCGGCAAATGAGACGTGCCCGGCTGCCTGGCGCTCTGACTACTCTCGTGTTGCTCGTCGCAGCCTGTACCCCGGAGAACGACATCGTCTCCTCACCGGTCCCGGCCCCACAACCGGTCGTGGATTCCGCACCATACATTTGCAAGCTCATCCCTGAACAGGCATTTCGCCTAGTCAGCGGCGTGACGGGCCATCTCACCGAGAAAACAGACGGCAGTCAGAACGATGGCGACTGCTGGGCGCCGGATACAACGCCTCGGCCGCTGGAGGTGAGGTGGATGCAGGAGGGTAACGGGATGCCTCGAGAGCAACTGGATTTCGTTCTCGAGGACAGGCGTCAGGTGTACAGCAGGCACGGTGGAGTCACGCTCCCTACCGACCTGGGCGACGGCCTGGCCGCATACCTGCCGAATTCACCTTTCGCCGACCAGCCGTACCGAGTCGTCGCAAAGTTCCGATGCGACGGCAAAGAGCAGCTGGTCACCATCTACCTGACCCGAATCGCTAAAGGCAGGGACGCGATCAAAGACATGACCGAGCTCATGCGTATCGCCCAGAAACGCTACGGCGAGGTGTACAACTGCACTCCCGGCGCATAAGGGGCACAAACGACTCGACCGCGCCTCCTGTTGTTCACAGGGCGCGGTCGAGTGATCGGGGCGTGGCCTTGTGGGCGCGTGCCAGATCCCGGCCCCGCAGGTCATGCAGGGTCCGGGGCGTACAGACTTACGGCGTCAGCGGGAAGCGCGGTTGACCGCGGAGATGATGGCCTTGAGGGAGGCCGTCGTGGTGTTGGCGTCGATGCCCACACCCCACAGCACCTCCCCATTGACCTCACACTCGAGGTAGGACGCGGCCTTGGCGTCACTGCCGGCGCTCATCGCGTGCTCCACGTAGTCGAGCACCCGCGCCTGGATGCCCACCCCCGCGATCGCGTCGATGAACGCCGAGATCGGACCGTTGCCGGAGCCCTCGATCTCGCGGATCTCCCCGTCGAGCCGGACGTCGGCGCTGATGCGGTCCTTCTCGTCCACCGTGGACTCGTGGCGGTGGGCCATGAGACTGAGGCGGCCCCACCGGTTGGCCGGGTTGGGCAGGTATTCGTCGCGGAAGATCTCGAACATCGCGGCCGGACCGACCTCGCCGCCCTGCTCGTCCGTACGGGCCTGCACGACCTTGGAGAACTCGATCTGCAGCCGACGCGGCAGGTCGAGCTGGTGGTCGGCCTTCATGATGTACGCGACGCCGCCCTTGCCGGACTGGCTGTTGACCCGGATCACGGCCTCGTACGTCCTGCCGATGTCCTTCGGGTCGATGGGCAGGTAGGGCACCGCCCAGGTGAAGTCGTCGACCGGCACGCCAGCTGCGGCGGCGTCGCGCTCCAGGTGTTCGAAGCCCTTCTTGATGGCGTCCTGGTGGGAGCCGGAGAAGGCGGTGTAGACCAGCTCGCCGCCCCACGGGTGACGCGGGTGCACGGGCAGCTGGTTGCAGTATTCGGTGACCCGGCGGATCTCGTCGATGTCACTGAAGTCGATCTCGGGGTCGACGCCCTGGGAGAACAGGTTCATGCCCAGCGTGACCAGGCAGACGTTGCCGGTGCGCTCGCCGTTGCCGAACAGGCAGCCCTCGATGCGGTCGGCGCCGGCCATGTAGCCCAGCTCGGCGGCGGCCACGGCGGTGCCGCGGTCGTTGTGCGGGTGCAGTGACAGCACGATCGAGTCGCGGTGCTTGAGGTGGCGGTGCATCCACTCGATCTGGTCGGCGTAGATGTTGGGGGTGGCCATCTCGACCGTGGCGGGCAGGTTGATGATGACCTTGCGATCCGGGGTGGGCTGCCACACGTCGTTGACCGCGTCGCACACCTCCACGGCGTACTCCAGCTCGGTGCCGGTGAACGACTCCGGTGAGTACTGGAAGTAGACGTCCACATCGGTCGCGTCGGCGAGCTTCTTGACCAGCTTGGCGCCCTCGACCGCGATCGCCGTGATGCCGTCCTTGTCCTGGCCGAACACGACGCGCCGCTGCAGCGTGGAGGTCGAGTTGTAGAGGTGGACGATGGCCTGCTTGGCGCCCTCGATCGACTCGAAGGTCCGCTCGATCAGCTCCGGCCTGGCCTGGGTCAGCACCTGGATGACGACGTCGTCCGGGATGCGGTCCTCTTCGATGATCTGCCGGATGAAGTCGAAGTCGGTCTGCGAGGCGGCGGGGAAGCCTACCTCGATCTCCTTGTAGCCCATGCGTACCAGCAGCTCGAACATCTGGAGCTTGCGGTGGGAGTCCATCGGGTCGATCAGTGCCTGGTTGCCGTCACGCAGGTCCACCGCGCACCAGCGGGGCGCCTTGGTGGTGACCTGGTCGGGCCAGGTGCGGTCGGTCAGCCGGACGGGTTGATAAGGCTGATAACGATGGATCGGCATAGAGCTGGGCTGCTGAGCGGTCATGTCGGATGCTCCTCGTCGGTCTTCGAATTGAAGTGGCCGACGCGCACGACTGGCTCCGCGGCGAGGGAGCCGGCCTTAGAGGCCCCCGCCGCGGCAGCTAAGAAGCAGTCCGCGCAGCATGCCATGCACGGTATCAGATGTCTCGGGCTGCGCCGTGCCGGATCTCACATGTTGAGAGCGCCCGGACCCCGGATTCACTGCCCGATGAGTACGCTGAGGCAGGTCACGCGCCCCTCGTGCTTCTCAAATTCTGAAATGTCGACCTTCGTCACGTTGAGTCCATGCTTTTCGAGCATGGTGGCGGTCTGAGGTGCCGAGGCGGCCATCAGGACCTGGTCGCCGCCCATGAGCACCACGTGCGCGCCCGACTCCTACGGCGGCTCCAGCATATGCGGCAGGTTCACGCGCCTGGGATCCCCGATGAACGTCCCGCCGGGCAGCGCCGTCACCGCCGACTTCAGGTGCAGCACGCCGCTCATGTCCACGGGCACCACCCGGCGCTCCGGCCGCAGGGCCGTCAGCTGCCTGATGCCGTCGTCGTTGGTGCGCGCCGATCTGCCGACGTACACGGTGCGGCCGACCTGCAGCACGTCGCCCCCGTCGAGGGTGCCCGGCGGGGCGATGCTGACCGTCTTCATCTGACTTGTGGCGCGGAGACCCAGTCCTTCAGGGCCGGGAGGAAAGCCCCTCCTTTCGAAAACAGTATGGAAAATATTGGTAACAGCCAGTAATATCTGCGGTGTGTGAGGGGCTTGTGACAGGAGGTGCGCGATGGCGATCCGCCGCTCCGCCGCCAAACGGCACGGCCTGCCTTCAGTGGTACAGCTCCGGCTTGCGCCCACTCCGACCCAGGCCGAGGCTCTGACGGCGGCGGTGCAGGTCTGCAATGAGGCGGCGAGTTTCGTCTCCCGGCTGGCCTGGCAGCAGCGCACCTTCGCCGTGGTGGAGCTGCACCGGCTGGCCTACTATCCGGTGCGTGCCCAGTTCGCCGGGCTGGGCGCGCAGGCGGCCGTGCGGGCGATTGCCCGGGTGGCCGGCGCGTACGCCAACCGGCGCGCCACCAAGACACGGGCTCATGTGTTCCGCCCGTACGGCGCGGTCCCCTACGACGCGCGGCTGATGAGCTGGAACCGGGACGCCCGCACCGTGTCGCTGTGGACCCCCACCGGCCGCGTCACCGTGCCCTACATGGGACGGCCGGAGGATCTGAAGGCCGTCGACACGCTCCCGCTCGGCGAGGCCGACCTGATCTGCCGGGGCGGCGTGTGGCTGCTGCAGGTCGCCGTCACCCTGCCCAAACCGGCGGTGCGCGAGCCGGTCAACGGCTTCCTCGGGGTGGACCAAGGAGTGGCGAACCTGGCGGTCACCAACGACGGGGCGGTGCTGCCCGGCCCCGCCCTGCCCGGGCCGATCGGCGGCAACGGGCACGTGCGCAGCCTGCGGGAGCGCAGGTATCGGCAGCGCCGCCGCTTGCAGAAGAAGGGCACTTCTTCGGCGCGGCGGGTGCTGCGCCGCCTGTCCGGGCGTGAGCACCGGATGATGACCGACACCAACCACCAAATCAGCAAACACGTGGTGCGCGAAGCCGAACGCACCGGCCGCGGCATCGCCCTGGAGGATCTCCAGGGCATCCGCGGCCGGGTAAGGGCTCACCGGCTCCAGCGGCGCACCCTGCACGGCTGGGCGTTCGCCCAGCTGATCGAATTCACCCGCTACAAGGCCGCGCGGGCCGGGGTCGCCTTCCTCCTGGTCGATCCCGCCTACACCTCGCAGGCCTGTCCCGACTGCGGGTGCGTCTCCAGAGCGAACCGGCCCGCGCGCGGCCGGTTCGCCTGCACCGGCTGTGGCCTCGCTGGGCACGCCGACCACATCGCGGCCCGCAACGTCGCCGTACGCGGCGTTGCGGGCTGGGCTGTTGTCAACCAGCCGCACGCTACCGGCCTCCCTTCAGCCAGACGGGACCGTGAGAGCAAACCACCGGCTTCAGCCGGTGGTAGTTGACGCCCAGTTCCCGTACGGCCTGCGCCACGGACTCCACCTCCGGCCGCCGCTCGGCCGCGCCGGGCCGGGTCAGCACGGCCAGCCGCCCAGCCACCAGCACCGCGTCCTCCACGAACGGCGCGTCGGGCAGGTCGTCGGCGGGCTTGGCGTACGCGGGCCGCCAGCCGCCAGCGCGGCCACGTACGCGTCGTGCTGGGCGGCGGCCCGCTCGTAGTCCACCGGCTCGCGCTCGATATGGGTGACGATGCCCTCGGCGATACGGGGGCCGGGCTTCCTTACCAGCGCGATACCTGACATAGGGCGTGTTCTATCACGCAGTGATTAGAGTCTTGGGCATGCGGGACGACGAGATACTCACCAAGATCAGCTCTTTGGTCGACGAGGAGCACGAACTGCGCAACAGACTGGCGGCCGACGAGGTGACGACGGACGAAGAGCATGCGCGCATCAAGCAGCTGGAAGCGGCCCTCGACCAGTGCTGGGACCTGCTGAGGCAGCGCCGCGCCCGGCGCAGCGCGGGCGAGGACCCCGAAGGCGCCGCCGTCCGCCCGCCCGGCGAGGTGGAGAACTACCGCCAATAAATTCACTCGCCCTGGCCGCCGCGCCTGCGCTTGGCTGGCCGCATGAGGATCCAGCGCATCCACCCTGACCGGCACGAGGATCTGATCGCGGGCCTGCACGACGCGTACGTGGCGGCCAATTCCCACGACCCCGGCCCTCTCCTGTCCCTCCCCCTCTTCCGCCGCGACGCCTGCGCAGACCGGCCCGGTCAGTTGACGGAGGCGTGGGCCGTGGTAGAGGGCGGCAAGGTGGCCGGTGGCTACGGGCTGGCGCTGTCCCGGCTCGACAACACCCACATGGGGTGGCTGTTCCCGCTCGTGGTCCGGCCCGAGCGGCGCGAACGCGGTCTCGGCACGGAGCTGTTCGAGCACGCCCTGGACCGGTTGCGCGGGCATGGGAGGCGGCTGCTGCTCACGCAGACGCCCTCCACCGGCGTGGGCGCCCGCTTCGCTCGGGCACGCGGCATGGTGGTCTCACTCGTGGAGGCCCGCCGCACGCTCGACCTGCGCACGGCCGGCTGGAGCGCGCTGGAACGCATGGTCCCCCAGGTCGAGGGCTACTCCTTGGAACGGTGGATCGGCCCGGCCGGCCCCGAGCTGATGCCCGACATCGCCATCCTGATGAACGGCATGAACGACGCGCCGCGCGACGCCGACCTCGAGGACGCGGTCTTCAGCGTGGAACGCATGCGCGACCGCGAAGAGGGCATCACCCCCAGCGGCGTGACGTGCTACACCACGATCGCCCGCCGCGACCGCGACGGCGCCCCCGCCGGCTACACGCGCATCTACCTCAAAGCCGACCGCTCCGACGGCTGGGGCAACCAGGCGGACACGATGGTGCTGGCCGAGCACCGCGGCCACCGGCTGGGCCTGCTGCTCAAGCTCACCAACCTGCTCTGGCTGCGTGAACGGGAGCCGCACCTGGAACGGATCATCACCTGGAACGCCACCTCCAACGGCCCCATGCTCGCCATCAACGAGGCCATGGGCTTCGAGCTCCTCGACGAGTGGAACGAGTGGCGGCTGGCGCTGTAGGCGTGGAAGACCCGTCGCGGGGGAAGATAGCGTGGTCCTCTATGACCTTGGAGGCGTTGAGGGACGGGGATCCGCGCCAGGTGGGGCCGTACGCTCTGCTGGGCAGGCTGGGCGAAGGCGGGATGGGCGTCGTCTACCTGGGTCAAGGACCGGACGGCACGCGGGTGGCGGTCAAGCTGATCCACGCCAGGATGGACGCGGACGCCGGCTTCCGGCGGCGTTTCGCCCGCGAGGTGGCAGCCGCCAAGCGGGTCGCCAGGTTCTGCACCGCCCCCGTCCTGGACGCCGACGTCGAGGGGGACGTGGCCTATCTGGTCACCGAATACGTCGAAGGGCCCAGCTTGAGGGACGTCGTCAGCGAGTCGGGGCCCTTGACGGGCTCCGCATTGGACGGGCTGGCCGCGGCCATGGCGATGGCGTTACGGGCCATCCACGGGGCCGGGGTGGTGCACCGCGATCTCAAGCCGTCCAACGTGCTGCTCTCCCAGGTGGGGCCCAAGGTCATCGACTTCGGCATCGCGCAGCTCGCCGACGCGGAGATGAGCAGCGCGATCGTGGGGACGCCCGCGTACATGTCGCCGGAGCAGGTGTCGGGCGCCCGCATCGGGCCTGCCTCGGACATCTTCTCGTGGGGGTGCACGGTGGGCTTCGCGGCCGGCGGCGTCCCGCCGTTTGGCTCCGGGTCTGTGCCCACGATCCTCCTGCGCATCCTGAACGAACCCCCGGACCTGCGGGGTCTGGCCGGCCCGCTGCATGACCTGGTGCTGGCGGCCATGGCCAAGACTCCGGCCGACCGCCCCACGGCCCAGGACCTGCTGGACCACCTCAGCACCTCATCTTCATCCCCGCCGTCGCCCGCCCCGCCCCCGTCGCACCTTGCGACGC
>NZ_JBQQBR010000094.1:0-10364 GCF_052245935.1 Nonomuraea sp. 3N208
CGGGGACACGGCCTACAGCGTAGAGACGCCCCCGATTTAGTGCGCACTTTTCGCCGTCCTCGACGGCGAAGCCCAAGGTCAGCGGCCTACGACTCGAATTTGATCTTGAACGTGAGCCAAGTCAGGTGACAAGCGCGTCGACAAGTACGACGACGTCATCGGTGAGGAACTGCTCACCCTCTCCTACGCGCGCCGCCTCGACGTCACGGAGACCCAGCAGTCCATCAGCGCTCTTGCGACCACCAGCGACCGCACCCGAGCGGTCAACCTGGACACGCCCACGGCTGCCGCACCGCCGCCCCGGCACCGCATCGGCTCGCTGCCGTACGCCGTCGTGGACATCGAGACCACCTGCCTCGACACCCGCAAGGCCCGCATCGCCGAAATCGCGATCATCCGCCTGCACCCCGACGGCAGCGAAGACCGCACCTACTCCACCCTGGTCAACCCCGGACGCTGGCCAGGCCCCACCCACATCCACGGCCTCACCAAAGGCGAAGTGGCAACGGCTCCTCACTTCCCGCAGATCGCCGGAGACGTGGCGGCCATGCTCGACGGCGCGATCGTCGTCGCCCACAACGTCCGCTACGACAGCGAAGTCCTCAGCACCGAATTCGCCCGAGCGGGCTACCCCCGACAACCTCATCACCTTGTGCACCCTGAACCTGGCGCGCCGCTTCGGGCCGCCAATGTCCTCCCACCGCCTCACCGACTGCGCCGCCGCCGAAGGACTCGGCAACGGCCCAGCGCACCACGCCGACAGCGACGCCCGAACCTGCGCCACCCTGCTGCAGATCTACCTCGAACGGGCAACGGCACAAGGACTGCAGTGGCTCGGTGAGCTCGGCGCGACCGGACAACTTTCGGCTAGGCCGTGGTGTGCGGCACCCGTCTCCGCCCTCGCCCGACGCCGGCACGAGGAGGTATAGCGCTCGGCTATACCGACGGTGGATTGTAGGGACTGAATCGGCCGAGATGGGGATGAGCTCGTCGGGATCGACGGTCCTGTCCGGTGGGAACTGCGGGGGCTCTTTGATCGGGTCGATCGTGTCCGCATGGGACTTCATCCAGGCGATCCAGTCAGACAGTGACCGACGATGGTCCTCGTCTGTGATCGTGGACACCGCGGAGATCAGCTCGTCGGCGTACTGGCGTATGGTCCGTGCCCGCTGCCAGGCGTCCATCTCGGTAGCCAGCACCTGCAGGCGGTCTTGGGCGAGGACGCGCTCCCGAGCGTAGGCCGTGGCAGCTTCCCATTCCCGACGGAGCTCGTCCCGCTGGTGCTGCCGCTCTTCGGGGGATCGACCGCCGTCCATCATCGCTACTGCGTGGCAGATGTCCCTGGTGGCCGTCTCCATGTGCACGATGACCTGCCATAGCTGGGACTCCAGCGTCGATTTGTCTCCGTCGTACCAGTCGCAGCTTCCGCCGCCGGGCCACTGCCAGAGTCGCAGGCGCAGCCGTTGGGCAGGAGGAACATCGACGTCGTCAGGACTCTTGCGGCTGCTGCTGGGCTGAGCTGCCAGACGGGTCGCTAGTTCCTGTCTCTGGATCGCGACTGCCCAGCCCTCGTCACCGATGACCACCTCAAGGTGTCCGCCCTTATAGTCGCCGGGTCTCCGGACGGTGTAGCAGCAGCGAGTGGCTTCGTCCGCGATTGCCTGGAACAGCCGGAGGCCTCGCTGGCGGGCGGGGCCGTCGAGTGCGAAGGCCAGCTGATCATCACGTAGTTCGGCCACCACTGGATGCGGGTCTTCCAGATGCTGGAGGACGGGGATGGGCCGCCGGTCCTTTGGGTGGTAGCGCATGTGCCGCTGCCGAGAACCGCCTGTCTTGAGGCGTATCTCCAGATCGCCTTGGTCACGCCCTGTGAGGGTGAGGTGGTATCCATCGGGGATCAGACCGTCCCGACGGGCGGCTTGGGCGGCCTCCCGCCACAGGCGGCGGGTTACCTCGTCCGGGTCGTTGATCCGCAACATGCCGCCTGCGTCAATGAGCTGACTGAGAAAGTCTCCGGGGGCGATGGCAGGTTCATCCCTATCCGGCTGGTTGGCGTCCGGCGCTGGGAGGTGGTTTCCGCTCTCCAGGTAGAGCTGGCCGGATTCCGTCAGGGCGGCGCTCCAGAAGCCCTTCGTTCGGGTTATGGCCACCAGTTTCCGGTCCTGCAGAGCGTAGACGATCCGCGTCAAGCGTGTTTCTCGTGATGTCACGGGCTTCACGTTCGATGCGATGCGGATGAGGATCGACAGCTCACGCTCGTCAAGCGCGCTCGGAGGCTCCATGCTGTCACTGCACACCTGAGACGGGTGGTTCCGCAACAGCGTCTGCGGATTCGCGGGGCTCGAACTGTGGGAACGCTGGCTGGAGACGGAGGTAGTTCGGTCAGGAACGCGATCGCCTGCTCGAGGTGAGCATAGAAGGCGACCGTTGGGCGCCACTCCGCCCCCTCGCCTATCTGGGCGGTGATATCCAACACCGGAGGGCTCGGCAGTCCGGCCGCCAAGCAGGACGACCGGTATCTGCTGAGCCCCGCGAGACCACGCAACGGGCTACCGGGCTTCGCGAACCGTCCGCAACGCGGAGATCACGGCGGCTTGCGCAGGTGTGACCAGATTCGGAATCGCGTCCTGGTAGAGGTCCATCAATCGGGCATGTGCCCATCGCTGGAGTTCGTCATCGGGCTGCCCGGGCGGAGCCGGCAGCAGCGCGTTGAGCTGGTGAGCGGCGACCCTGGTGTGGACACCGGCGCGGATCCACGCGAGCGACTCAGGTGTGTTCGCGCCCGAGCGCACGGCGAGTGGGAGCAGGTTCAGCGTTCTGATGGCTTCGGCCGACAGCGTCCAGGGCCCCTCGGACTCATGCTCCTGGCCGAGCATGATGATGGCGTTGAGCGCTCCAGCGATGAGTGGAAGCCCGAACCGGAAAGCGTCACTAGTGACGGTGATTGCGCGCGGAAGCGGGTCTTGCGCGCCGCGCTTGGCGTTACCGGCAACGCTTTTACGGTGGATATGCTCGGCCACCGCGATGATCGGTTCGCCGTTCATCCAGGCGCACAGTGCAGACCGATAGGCCGACCAGGAGTCCGCGCGCGCGGGACCAGGGTCGAAGATCTTCGACAGCTTGCTCGCGTCTCCATAGGGCTTGGGGGGCAAGATACGCCGGAGCTGCTCGGGAGCTAGTTGTTCCAGCAGGTCGAGCATCAAATCGGCCCACCCCAGGATCTCTGCGGGTGCTGTTGTGGCCTGGAGGCGTGCTCGCAAGTGCCGGTAGAGTGCCGCGGTCTCGGAGAGCGCGATGCCGGACTGGTGAGCGGCGAACGCCACCCATGCGGGTGCGCCGGCTTCCTGGATGAAAGTGCTGCCGGTGACAGCAATCGCGTTGGTGATCGCCTGGACCTGATGTTGGGCGCCTGCTCGGTGGACGGCCCAGGTTTTTCCCACCACCTGCGTGGTGTCGTCCTCATCTTCGTTCTCGAAGGCTAGGAAGGCGAACGCAGTGTGCTCTGCCGGAGTCATGGTGTCCGTCGTCAGCGCGCCGGAGAGTGCGTTATGGATGAGTCCGTCCAGCGCGCTGCTCAGCTCTGACGACGCGTCTTCGTCCTGCAGGAACTCCGCGGTGCGGACCGCCCGCCGGGCATCGGCGGAGGAGCTGAGCACAAGAGCCTTATTTGGTACGACGAGGGCCATCGCGCGGGAGGCAACGTGGGCGCGGCCTGCACGCCCGATAGCGTTCAGCAACTGCGCACGAGCCTGGTCGCGCCGTTGCTGTGTGCTGGAGGTGTTGTCGTAACCGATCTCAGTGCCGCCGATGATGACGGCGGTGGCGGGCAGGTTGAGTCCTTGGGCCATGGTTCCGGTGGCGTACATGGCGACGGCGACGCCGCGCTCGAAAGCGAGCTCACTGGCGCGCTGCTCCTCACGGATGAGGGCGCTCGTATGCACGGCGACGCGTTGCTGCAAATGCGCGCGAAGCGCCGACGGCACACCAAGTTCCAGATCGGCGAGGTCCAGCAGGGCCTCGACGGTGCTATCGGCTGGCGCTGCGGCGAACTGTGTCATCCCCGCGGCGTGGAAGCTGTCGTGTTTGCTCCGGGGCAGGAAGGCGAGGATCTTGTCGCCGCGCAGGCCGAGGCGTTGAACGATCGCTGCAGTGGCCGGGGTGCAGTAGCCAGCCGGGTCCCATCCGGACTCCCGGATGACGGCGAGGGGAACCTCTATGTCCGTCTGGACCAGCGCGTAGTCGTCGGCCGCTTCGCTTGCCCATGCGCCCTGTAGCCCGGCGAGCAGAGCGATCGGTGCCTTGAACGTCTCCCGTTTACGGCGCGGAGGGAGTGCATGAAGCCGTTGAGAGGCGGCGGTGAAGGCAGCTGCACCGCGGTCGTTGTCGATGCCGGCAATCGCGCGGAGTGTACGGGTGGGACGCCACGGTCCGTTGATCACAGCCGTGTGCATTCCAGTCGCGTGGCTGAGCCAGGATCCGAGCTCGGAGGGGTTGGCGATGAGCGCGGACATCAACAGGAGACGCGCCTTCCTGGCACGGTGCATGATCTCTGCGAGGATCAACTCGGCGATCACACCACGGCCGGCCCGGTCTCCGAGAAGGTGTGCTTCATCGAAAACGCACAAGGCCAGTTTCGTGAAAGCCTCGGGGTTCTGCCGTAGAGCCAGGGAGCACTTCTCCGGAGTCATGACGAGGATCTGCTGATCTTCGATCTGTTCCAGGGACTCGCCAATCAGCTGTGTGTATTCGGCGCCACCAAGGAACTCGCGTACGGTCGTCCGACCGAAGACATCGGCCATCTGTCGGCGAATTTGGCCGACGAGTGCGTTGGTCGGTGCCAAGTAGAGGACCCAGCCCTGGCACAGGGCATGGCTGATCGCGAGTTCGGCGACGGACGACTTGCCGGAGTTGGTGGGTACTGCCACCACGGCGTGGGCCTTGGGACCGGGCAGCGATTCGTGCGCGTATTCCTGGGCGGCGGGCCACAGCAGCGGTCGGCTCCCGGCACGCTTGCGCTGGTAGGTCCCGAAGCGGTCCCCGGTGTCTTGCGGTGGAGGAGGTACCGTCCGCAGCGCCCGGGAGCCGGTCTCATCGCAGGCTGTGGCTAGCAGGAGCAGCAGGTGATGGAGGTCAGGATGGGCAGCCGGCCTTACAGGTATCTGGTCGCGGTTCTCAAGCCGCTCCGCGAGAGCCCGTAGCGAGCTGCCGGCGTTCGGGTCGATCCCGCTGCGGAACATGAGCCAGTCGAGATGGTCGGCGACGTGAACGCCAATAAGGCGCCACAATTCGTGCCGCACGAGGACGCGCGCTGGCAGTCCTTGCTGGTCCAGCATCGGGGCAGCGACCTCAACCGCCGGCGTCAGACGGCACAGTCCCACGATGCGCTGCACCGCCCAACTAGCGATCGGACCCTCGATGCTGCTGTCGTCGAGGTCCTCCGCGCCCATGCCAGAGACCGTCAGGGCCGCGTTGGCGTCGTAGCCGGCGATCAGGTACAGCAGTGCAGCCTCGACGCGCTCAAAGGTACGTTCGGACCCGAACAGCCAAAAGGAAGGGCTGTTGCTGCTTCCAGGCTGCCCGTCGTTCCCGTCATTGTCTGCCAAGCCGTGCGCGATGGTCAGCGCCTCTGCGGCCACGAAAGCACACGCCCGGACCATGGACGGTTCGGCTTGCAGAGGGAGGATCGCGTGTACTTCCAGCGCCGTCGCCAGCCGATGGAGCGTCTCTGCGGAGGCCGTTGCGGGCTGATCTGCCCCCAGCCGCGGCCTGGTGGTCTCAAGCCACGCTGTGGTCAGGATCCGGCGAATCTCATTGACGTTCAGGTCGGCGATCGTGGGCAGTGCTGCCAGAAGGGCGTTGATTCCCCGGTTGAACATTAGACGACCACCTCGTCGACCGCCGCTCGCATCGCGTCCGCGACGGCGTCGAAGAAGGCGTGGAAGCTCAGCAACTGCACAACGATGACCCGACGCCGCTCGCGCGGTGTCTTCATCCGCTGAAACTTCGGCCGGGCGGTCGTGAAGTCGTAGTCATCCTGATAGACAACGATCGGCAGGTAGGAGGCGTTGTCGCTCCAGAGCGAGTCCTTGACCTGTTCCTTGAGACCCGGCTCCAAGACGTAGCGGAACGCAGAAAGTCGGGCGCGCAGGTCCGGGCCGTGGATTCCCTCCTCCACCTCGCTGAAGAGGTTCAACGCATCTCCGAAGTTTGCGCTCGCGTTCGACTCGGTCGACTTGCTTTCGCCGATGGACACACCGAGCACGTCATTTTGCACGTAGGTGCCTACTGAGTCCAAGCCCTGACGGGTCACCGTTTGATGCATCTCGGACAATGTGCAGATCCGGCCATCGACACACGACGTCTCCCTGCGTGCGCTGAGTGACAGCAGGGCATGCCCGATCCCTTCGCCGATCCATGCGTTCCGGCGCGTGTCGCGGACCTGTTTCTGCTCTTCCGTGACGAAGATGTTGTCTGTGCCGATCAGTGACGTGACAGTCCTTCGGATCTCCTCACGGCGATCGACGCCTCGCGCCAGCAGATCCTCCGACAGCCGGGCGTCCAACCCCACGGCGCCGGCCAGTGTGCCGACGAGATACCGGCCCATGGCGACAGGTACCTCAAAGGCGTCCAGCCCTGAGACAATGACGACGATATGGCTCGACGCCGCGATACCAGGGTGGAAGGTCACGCATCTTTCGATCTCATCGAGCGATGCGGTCAAAAGGTCGATCACACTGCCCACACCAGCGTCCAACCTCGTTCTCCTCGCTTCTGGCTCCGAGTGGTGTGAGCGTGCCTCGCGGTCGCTTGCGAACAGCTGCGGCGCCCAGGGTGCTGGCCGTTCGGCTGGCGGCGAGCCCATGCATGGCAGCGTGCTTGCGGCGCTCGGCACCTACAGCAACACAATCGTCGAGGATAGCGGCCAATGTGCCCATACGGCTGGGATGGATGGATTGCGCAGGTCATCGAGCTGTTCCGCGTTAGCCGGGTGCTACCGGTTAAACGTGCCGCGACTCGCTATCTCGCTGAGATCGACCCTCTGCCACTCCGGTGGCGCCCGTCCAGCAGGCAGCCTTGGGCGACGACCGTCGCTCAATCGCTTCGGAGCTCAGGCCCACATGGGTCTTGCGCATTAGTGACCTTTTCGACATCTGAACGCCTCCAGCTCGTCGCGGAACTTCGAAGTCTTACCTCTGGAGGACGTTGACACCTGCCTATTCGCGTCCGAGGGCGGCCGGGATGCTCGGGTGGGTAGGTCCATCACGGTGCCACCAGGCCACCAGGTCACGATGCAAACGGAGCAACGCGGCAGGCGCCACGAAGCCGCCGGAAGCAATGGTCGGCTGGAGTGCTACCGACCAGCGCGGGGGAATAGACCGGCGGTCTTGGCCGCAGCTCTGATTTCTCGAAGAGAGGCATGAGTGCCATCGCTTTGCTTGACCTGCCACTCGCGATACGCATCGCACCTCGTGCCGCGTACTGCTGTGGCGGCCTCATCGGGTTTGCCGTAGGTCATGCCCGTGGCTACGATCACGATTCCGCCATCTGCGTCGAGCACCGCTGAATGCTCCCTTCCTTTATAGCGAAGGAAGAGTTCCGTCCCCTCGGACAGGATGCCAGCCTGAACCATGAGGGCGACATCAGTACCGCGCCTTGTTCTGTGGCGAGCGCGAGAGTTCTTCTTTGCTGGAGGCGCTAGTGTCTCCTTGTTGCTCGCCGCTTCAGACGAGATCGTGGCGTCAGGCTTTACTATTCCAAGTTTGACTGGATTCCAGATGATCTCACAGAGTCGCAGATAGAGCTCATGGCGCGTCTCGATAATCTTCTTCATCGAATCTTTGTCGCCGAAGGAGCGGAGCAACTTCTCCAGTCCGTGAGAATTTTTGAAGTCGCGTAGACCGGGGCTTCTGTCTCGGTAACCGGGAGACAAGACTCCGAGTAAAATATTATATTTAGCGTAGTATCCCAACTTTTGGCCGAGAGGCAGGTCGTTCAAGCTGGAGTTGTCGCGGCCGGGAAGTAGCCCCAGAGCGCCGAACTGATTTCGCAGGGCACGAAAGACGACCGGGTCCGACACGTCATGGCTAACAAGATGGTGATGCTTGGGCCACAGATGTTCGATGTGGTACCTGTCGCTATCAAGATAAGCGAGGATCTCATTGGCTCTTTCGCAGGATGTTTCCACGAATGACGTCACCCGCGCCAACAAGTAGCGCACATGGTGAGCGTTGTTTCCCCTAAGGCTGAACTTGGTGAAGTTGAGAATCGACGTTGCGTCGTCGGTGACGAGTTCGCCCAGGCGTGAGGTGACGTCATCACTGGTGGTGCTGCCTCGAAGTTTCGGTACCAGGCGGTCGTGCACCTCCTCACGGATATCCTTGGGTTGCACCGGCAGGTCCTCAAGGACCCTTAGGACGTACCAGCGGTCCAGATAGCGAGCTATACGAAGGGCCTTCTCTTTGGCTTCGCTCAGTGTGTCGGTAGGTCGCATCGCGGCGAGCATCGCCACATTTTGTGCTGTGATGCCATTGCGCGCGTTAAAGTAAACGGGCTCGAAGTTATGCGTGAGGTCGTTTCCTGCTGCCAATAGTGGCCTGTATCGCCTGCCCAGCTCGATCAGCGTCTCAACGAATCGAAAGTAGTCGCCTGCCGTGCGAAGGCCCACGACTTCGACGTTCCTCCGCACCCAGAAGTTGAGATTGCTGTCGATGCTCTTCCTGTCCTCTTCGTTGCCGAGGCGTGCGTAGCGGGCATGAAGTACCGCCTTGATGAAACGCGATGGTGCGTCGCGGTCGTCCCGGTCAATGGTCAACTCGCTGAGCATCACTTGCCACTGCTGGTTGAGCTTCTCCTCCTCGGCTCCCACTCTCGAGAGGAGATGGCTCTTGAGCAGATCGACGGGAGTCAGTCGCGCGCCCCGGTCATTCATGGTCTCGAACATCCGGTAGCCGGCGTCTCTGCTGTGCGCGCTGATGCCTATCAGCACTACTCGGTCGAGAAGCCAGTCAATGAACAACGGCAGTTGCTCGTTGTCCAGCGCCTCATTGAGCAGCGGCACGATCTGCTCGCTGCGCGCCCATAGGTTACGCCTTGACAGCGAGTCGCCGATCCCAGGTTCATACTTTCGTCCTTCTGTGATCGCTCGGAGCACAGGCTCGTGATCTTTGATCCCTATGCAAAAGGACTGGTCATGGCGCCGGATGACGCGGTTGAGCCGGTCTGCGCTATCGTCGTAGATGCCGCCGACCATTGCGCGCAGATGCATGAAGAGAAGATGCAGTGTCACGAAACGCTGCTGTCCATCGACGAGGAACCGTCGCCGCCGCTGCTGCTCGTAGTACACGAACGGTCCGAGGAAGTATTGCGGCGCTCGATGTGGCTTTTGGAGCATCGCCGGGTTCTGCCGCCACCAATCAAATGCTGCGCAGAGATCGTGAACCAAGGTGCGGACCTCGTCTTCACCCCATGTGTATTCCCGCTGGTAGAAGTCGATCTCGTAGGACACTTCACCGAAGAGCTCGTGCAGACAGAACGACTTCGACTTGATGTTCTCTTCGAACATGATCACGGCCCGTCGCGTCTGGATGACAAACGCCAGTGTTACCAAGGTGACTTACCACGTCAACGTGCTTGCCACGCTGTCACCAGACCTATCGGACTCTCCATCGCTGGCACCGCTTGCCCTTACGTCACCCAACTCAATTGCAGGTGTGATAAGGATCTCCGCGTAAAATCGCAGGTCACCGTCCCTTGGTCCTAACCCATCAACAGCACGGCTGACAACCTATGGCAAGACAGGAGGCGCGGACAGCGGACAGCCCAGGGTGACAGACTTCGCCGGTCGTGGTGACGACGCCATTGCTTGGTACTTGACCACACACCAGGGGCGCCAGCGTTACACCACCGGTTTCGCGAACGCAGCGGTAGTAGCGTCCAGGACACGGCCTACGAACCGCTCGACATCGGTTCAGGCAGGGGAAGAGCTGACCAGTACCGTAATGGCATCTACACCAGGCGCGGAACCTAGTCTGAGCAGACGTGGGATCAGGAATGGGGAAGTCCCATCTCGGTGCCCGAAGACAGGACTGGGTCGTCGAGCATTCGCTCAGCGCCACGTTCCATCTGTGCGTCGCACGTCAGCGAGGCTGCCCTCCACTACGCGGCGGGAGACTTCTTCCCACTCGCGGATCACTCGCCGCTTCCCATCGGGGATGGATGGCCAGTCCGTCCGGGTCACTGGGCCTGTCCAGAAAACGGTGTAACTCGATCTTGAATTAGTTCTATCGAGTGGTCGGGGTCAGACGGCCTTCGAAGGTGATGGCGAAGGCGTTCAGAGCGGCTTTCCAGCGGGTGATCCAGCGTTT
>NZ_JBQQBR010000095.1:0-10182 GCF_052245935.1 Nonomuraea sp. 3N208
ACCATGCCAGCCACCGCGAGCAGGGCAGCATGATCCGCCGCTACATCGCCTGGCGAAACCGCAACACCGACAACCCCCGCCTACGGAAGATCGTCAACAGGGCGAACGTGGCCTGACGCGGCACTAGGTCGCGCTCCTGCTCAGCCTTCCGGGTCTGGACTTCCTGCTCCTGCAGTTGGCGACGCAGGTCGGTGAGCTCGCGCTGGCGGTCGTCGGCCTGCTGTTCGAGTTCGGCGATGCGGGCCGTCGCGGTGGCGTGCAGCTCGGTGAGCTCGGCGGTTCGCTGGCGGGCGGCGTCATGGTCGTGCTCGGCCTGACGCTGCCGGTCGGCAGCGTCAGCGGCGAGCTGCTCGGCTTGGGCGCGAGCGTTCTGGTGCTCGCCGACCTGTCGCCAGGCGTCCTGCTCGCGCTCCTCGGCACGATCGCGGGCGGTCTCGGCCTGGGTGCGGGCCTGTTCGGCGGCGGCGATCTGGGCGGTGGCGGTGTTGGCCGCGGTCGTGGCGCGTTGCTCGGCCGCCGCGGCGGCGGCACGCGCTTCCTCGGCGGCCTGTTCGGCGGCCTCCACTTGGGCCAGCGCGCCGGTGCCCAGCTCGGCGAGCTGGGCGCGTAGCGCGTCCTGCGCCGCCTGCCACTGCTCCCCGGCCGCCAGCAGCGGGGCAAGGAGATCGTGGGCGCGCAGCAGGGCGTTGGCGACGGGCGCGGCGTGCGCGGTGGTGCGCGCCCGGTAGGCGGCGGCACGGCAGGCGTCGCTGCAGTACTTGGCGCGACTGCTACGCCCGGGCAGTGCCTTGGTACAGCCCGGACCGGCGCATCGCAGCTCTGGTTCCTGTCGATCCGTCCCGTTTTGGCCCGTCTGTTCGGTCTTGCCCGGGGTACTCGCCACCACAGTTTCCTGATCGCCTGCCACACTCCGCAGATTAGCGTTCGTTTCGTTCGAACGTAGCGGCTTCGTACGTTCGCAAACGTATCTCTGACACATTCTGACCCGTGATAACCTTCCTTATCGCGGGTCAGAGGCGATCGAATGGACGCTCCCGGAAAAAGGACGAAACGGACATGAGTGAGGGCGGGCGGCTGGCGGCGGCGGGGGAGCACCCGCTGATTTCCGGGACTCCAGAAAATGCCGGCGCCCACACCGCCGCCGACCACGCGCTCAGCGCCGACACCCGGCGCCTCATCGCCGACGGGGTGCCCGCCAACACTCGCCGCGCCTACGCCCGCCAGTGGGCCGCCTTCACCGCCTGGTGTACGGCTCAGGGCCGCCTCGCACTGCCCGCCACCGGCGCCACCCTGGCCGAATACACCGCCCAGCTGTGCGCCGCCGGACAGGCCCCGGCCAGCGTCGAACAGGCCCTGGCCGCCGTGCGCACCATGCACCGGCTGTCCGGCCACCCCAATCAGCCGGCCACCGAGGCCGCCCGGCTCGCGCTGCGCGCCTACAAGCGCCGACGTGCTGAGGACGGCGGCCGCGGCCAGCGCGAGGCCCCGCCCATCACCATCGACGCGCTGCGCGCCATGGTCGGCGCCTGCGACCTGGCCACGGGCCGAGGGCTACGCGACCGGCTGCTGCTCGTGCTCGGCCTGGCGCTGATGGGCCGCCGCAGCGAGCTCGTCACGCTCACCCGCGACGACGTGCGCGAGGTCGCCGACGGCCTGGAGGTGACCATCCGCACCTCCAAGACCGACAAGGACTCGGCCGGCGAGACCGTCGCCATCCCCCGCGGCAGCCACCCGCTCACCGACCCGGTTGCCGCCTGGCGCGACTGGCTCCAGGTGCTGGACCAGGCCGGACACACCGGCGGGCGGCTGCTGCGCCGCATCGACCGGCACGGCACCGTCGGCCCCTCCCTCGGGGCCGACGCGGTCAACGTCATCGTCCGCGACCTGGCCGTCCGCGCCGGCGTGCCCTCCGCGGAGACCGTCACCGCGCACAGCCTGCGCGCCGGCGGCGCCACCGTCGCCTACGCCGCCGGCGTCCCGGTCGCCGTCATCGCCAAGCACGGCCGCTGGGCCCCCGCCTCCCCCGTCGTGCTGCGCTACATCCGGGCCGTGGACCGCTGGCGCGACAACGCCATGCGCAACGTGGGTCTCTGACCTGATCCGCCCCGTGCACGACCGGCCTGGGCCCCGCCGTGTTCGGGGTTGAGGAACAGCGGTACAGCCATTAGCGGTGAGAATGATCTTCATCGGCTTCGTCGTGTTCGCGGAGCATCCGCAGGACGGTCGCGGGTGAGGGATGTCGGCCCTTCTTCTTGCCCTTGGTGATGACGAGTTTGGCCGCGATCTCGCGCAGGCTGAGGTTCTTCTCGCGCAGGTGGAGGGCCAGGGAGAGCATGGCGTCGTCGGTGACGGTGGCGCCGCCGATGGTCTGGCCGCGGGTACGGGCTGACTCGTGGCCTTCCAGGGTGCGGTCGCGGATGTACTCGCGTTCCATGCCGGAAAGCGCGGCGAGCACGGTGAACACGATCCCGGACGGGTCGTGGTTGCCCTGAAGTTCGCCGGTGAGGAATTCCAGGGCGACGCCATAGGACTTGAGCTGCTCGGCGAGCTCAGCCATGGCCAGGCCGCGTCCGAGGCGCTTGTGCTCGTGGACCACTAGCGTGACACCGAGGCTGGCGGCCCGCAGCTCCCGCGCGAACTCCACCGCACGGTCGAGCTCGGGACGACTGACGGCGCGGGTTGAGATCTTCTCGGAGAAGATCTTCGTCACGCTCGCGGCGGTGAGAGAGTCGAGCTGGGTGTCGAGCGACTGTCGGGCTGTGGACGCGCGAGCGTACCCGATCCGGACGTGCCCGCTCAGCTCGGCCCCGGAGCTTGCGGGGCGGGGCAGTTCGACCCACGGAGTGCCCGGCTTGCGGATCGGCGGGGTGACAACCGTCAGGGCCTTGGCGAGCGAGGGGACGAGGCGGAACCGGGCGGTGTGGTAGTTGATCGCCACCCTGCCCTTGCTGGTCCGGCAAGGTGACCCGGCGGGCGCGGCACAGCTGGACATGGGGCAGCCGCGGGTTTCCACGCTGAGGTACCCGTCATTCACCCGGGCGAGTGTTTCATGGGGTCGTTTCATGTGGCTACAGTTTTGAAACGACCTATGAAACGGCGAATGCCCTGTTCGCGATCTCCGGTGAGAACTGTTTCATGTGTGCGTCTATGAAACGCCCGCCGGGATCGACCGGAAGTGATCTCGCGGGCCCAGCCTTCAGCCGACCGGTTCTGTGGGACGAGATCTTCCGGGGCCCGCGATCCAGTTTTAGTAGTACTGATGCATCAGGTTGGTTGCCCAGGGGGCTTGCCGTACCTCGTCCTGCGGCGCGAACTCGCGGAGGTACGGTTTGATGTCCAGCACCGGCGTGCCATCCAGGGCGTCAAGATCGGCCACGTGAAGCGCGCGCCCAGGGCCCGATAGTCCTATGACGTCGGCGCGGCCCCGCCAACCCCGGAGACTCTGATGTGCTGATGTCCTACCCGGCGGGCAGGATGGGCACGGGAGGTACAGATGAGCGACATCGCGGACGTTCCACCCGCCGTTGTGGGCCGGCTCCGGGTGATCTGCGGGGAGCTGCCCGAAGCGTACGAGGAGCCGGCGTGGATCGGCTTGCGGTGGCGGATTCGCCGGCGGACGTTCCTGCACGTCTACACCACCGACGTGAGGGGGTCGGCGTACATCGATATGGACGATCCGGCCATCCTGATGACCTTCCGGGCGCCGCCCGGGGAGTTGGCCGCGCTGGCGCATGCCGGCCCTCCGTTCTTCCGGGCCGACTGGGGTGTGAATGTCGTGGGAATGGTGCTGGACGACGAGACGGACTGGGTCGAGGTTGCCGAGCTGGTGACGGACAGCTATCGCGTGCAGGCGCCCCGCCGCCTCGCGTTCCGGCTGAAGGCAGGTGGATGAACCGCCGGGTACCTCCCCACGTTGCACCATATCCAGGTTCGGTGCTGAGAAACATTCCTATTCACGGTGGGATAGGTCGGGTTGCCGCACTGGCCAGAGATATTTCAGGAGACGATTCCGATGACGACATCACCCAGTGCCGCATGCTCCGGCCGTCTGGCCGGATTTGCGGGTGCAGTTCATTCCGGGCGTGATCGCCTTCGCAGGTCCACCGCGGCGTGACATCGAGGAAGACCTCGCGTCGTTCGTTGGGGAAGCCCGCATTGCTGGTCTTTCCGTAGCCGGTCGTGACTACCTCGCCGGTCGGCACCGCGCCCTGGCTGGGCAGCGCGGGTGCGATGAGGGGCTCCGACAGCAAGATGGGCTGGTCAAGCGCAGGATCGCGAGATCGCCGTCCATTGCCGGGACGCGCCTTCACTCGGTTCGGGCACCGGCCTCGAGCACGGTGAGGTCGCGGACCGCATACCGGTGATGCTCGGCCTCTTCCTTGCACACCACCGTGAGGCAGCGGCGCACGACGTACTCCCGGTCCGGATATGGGTCCGCCGGCTTGCGACCACACACCCGATCGAGCTCGGCCTCGGTGAGCTCGTCGACGACCCGGCGCATCGTGGCTATGCGGGCGAGCCGCGGCGCGAGTACCTCGTCGAGCGTCGGGGTGGCATCGAGGGTGAGCCCGAGCTTCGCCGATGCTTCGGCCGGCATCCCGCCGCTAGGAAGGCCCAACGGGTGGTACGGCGCATCCTCCTCGAGCACGGCATTGCCGATCCAGGCATCGCTGGCCATCAGCAGATGCCGCTGCGTCTCGACGAACGACCACTCGCCGTCGACCTGCTCGTGCAGCTTCGCCTCGGGTAGGCGCCTGGCGCGGTCGAGCGTCTCCTCCCATTGCTTCTCGATGGCATCCCAAGCGGCCCGGTATTCGGCGGCGGACGTGGCCTCACGGGCCAGCACCCGGTTGGGATGCAGCCGGTCGAGCTCGGCCTCGACGTAGGCGGTCACGTCGACGTCGTTGACAACGACACGCTCGAAGCCGCCACCGAGGGAGACGTTGCCCCCATAGCAGTCCACGATCTTCAGGCCGGTGACGTCGCAATCGCGAATCTCGAGGCCGGAGAGGTCGCTCAGGTGGATGCGGGCACCACGGAACTGGTCACTTTGGGTGTACTCAGCAGGCATTGGGACAGTTTCCCGTATCCGTCCCGCCCGTGCCAGTGAATGGCACAACGTGAGGGTTGCGTGTTGCGTCCGGGTGGGGGAGTGCGGGATCGAGCATCTTGGCGAGCGCTCGACGATCGATCTTGCCCGCACGGTTGAGGGGGTCGGAGTGATTTGGAACGAAATCCCGATCCTGGACAAGGTCGGACGGGGTCGCCATGATCACGAATTTGGCGGCTGGGCGCATGCCTCTTACTTACGACCCCTAATGGGCGGGTTAAGGCCTGCAATCAGCCCTCGTCTTCTTCGTGCTGGGAGGGGTCTCGTAGCGGGCGAAGGCCTTCGCCGGGCTGGGAGGCGATGAAGTTGTAGCGGCCCAGCGTGTTGATGTGCTTATAGCCGAGGGGTGAGAGCCGGGCCACGTCCTCGTCGAGCACTTCTCGGTCCTTGGGCGGATGGGCACGCAGCTGTTCCACGGCGGCATCCAGGTAGCGGCTGTTCCACAGGACAATCGCGTTCAGGATCAGGCCGAGGGATCCGAGCTGATCCTCCTGGCCCTCACGGTACGCCTGGTGGATACGGCCGCGCCGACCGTGGCAGATCTCCCGGGCCAGCGTGTGGCGGGCTTCTTGGATAGTGAGCTGCCGGTTGACCCGGCGCCGGTAGGTGTCATCGACCGGGTCGATCACGGCGAGGAGATGGAGAGTCTTGGCGATGCGGCCGTACTCCTCGAAGGCCTGCCCGAGCGGCGTGGGGCGGCCTTCGCGGCCGAACATGCGCAGCAGGTCATAGGCGCGGACCTGGTTGGTGATCAGCGACCCGGCCACGCGCAGCATGTCCGGCCACCAAGTGATGATCTTCTTAAGGTTGATCTTGTTGCAAGCTAGCGCGTCCACTGGGCCGTAGCTGCCACGGGCTTGGTCGGGCAGGTCGGCGTACCAGAACCGCTGGTCGACCAGGTCGGCGAAGCGAGGTGAGAAGCGGTAGCCGAGGATGTCGAACAGGCCGAAGACCATGTCGGAATAGGAGGCGTTGTCGGTGGTGACCATCTCCGGCTTGATGCCGCCGTCCAGGTTCAGCAGGGTGTCGAGAATGTACAGGCTGTCGCGCGGGGTGCCGGGCACCACCATCTGCCCGATCCCGGACACCTGGTCGTTGATCGCGTTGAGCCAGGTGAGTCCGCGCTTGAAGTGGAAGTACTTCGGCGACGGCCCGGTGTTGATGCTGCGTTTGGGCACGACGAAGCGCAGCCCGTCGACCGAGGCGAGCAGCCCGCCGCCCCAGCCGTTCACAATGGGCACCTCGCTCTGGGCCTGGATGAGCAGCGCGTTGGCCGCCGCCAGAGTCTCACCGCGCAGGTAGTACTGGTCCGCATGCGTCAGCCGGTCCCGCGTCAGTGCCCGCACATTCGAGTTGATCACCGGAGACAGGCCGATGTTGCAGGCCTCGCTGGTCAGCAACGCCACCAGCGAGGTAGCCAGATCCTCCATCCGAGTGGAGCCATCGGCGGCGTGGACGAAGGCGTCCAGGAATCCGGTCCAGGAGTGCACCTCGAACAGCAGATCCGGCAGTTCGATGCGGGGCAGCATCGCGGCGGTCGTCGCCCGTAGCCAGCGCAGCATCTCGCTTTCGCCCAGCGCGCCGAGCCGCTCCACGTTCAGCTTGGGGCGTCCCCTCTCCGGGACCACGATGGAGATTTTGGCCTCTTCGCCCGCTTCCTCTAGTCGGTCGGCCATCTGCCGCCAGGCGGCATCCAGCACGTGCACCCGCTCAGCCAGATGCTCGATCACCGGGACCTCCAGTCCCAGACCCGCCAGGACGTCTTCGCGGACCGCCTGCCACTGCGCTCCGTCCAGCAGCCGGGCGCGAGGATCGGACCAGCGGTGCGAGGGTGAGGCGAAGATGTCACGCCGCAGCAGCGCCCGCATGAGCTGCTCCAGCACGCACATCACATAAGCATCGCGATCGACCGACCCGGCCAGCAGGTCGGGGTTGGCGTACACGGCGCGCCGCCACATCGGCGGCACCAGCTTCTCATCGATCTCCTTGGGCAGCAGCGCCCGCTGCTTCACCTTGCGGCGGGCCAGCGCAGGCAGCCGCCGTACCGCGGCCAGCACCCGCTTGCCGCCGGAGGCGGCGCCCAGCGCCGGCGACTCACCCAGCAGCGTCAGGAACGGTCGGACCGTGTTGTAGCGGTCGGTCAGCGCACGTCGCATCGCACTGTCGCCGCCATCGTCTTCTGGGCTGATCAGAGATTCGACCTGCTCGAGCGCCTGATGTACCTCGGCGCGTGAGGCCACGGTCGCCACCGCCGCCCACAACGCGGCGACATCCAGGTCCGTCTGGGTCTCCTCCACCGCCTGCAGCCGCTCGATCAACACCCGGGAAGCCCTCGCCAGGATCCGGGAGGCTCTCTCCAATTTCGGCAGCATGGCCAGGCGCTCCTTGTCGGTCCCGCGCCGGGCCGGGTTGATCAGCTTGGTGGACATCAGCAGCGCGAACAGATCCAGCGCGTCGTCGATGGCCATCGCTTCCAGGTGACGCACCAGGGTGCACACCAGCGCGGTGCGCTTGGGCTCGCTGGGCCGTCCCAGGTTGGAGGTCTTGCTGTTCATCGCCTGCCGAGCCAGTGCCGCCAGTCTGTTCGGCGGCACATGCGCGAGCTTGAGCCGTCCCAGGTCGAAGGCGGAGATCTCCTCTACCCGATGCAGCGCCTTGGCCAGGCTGCTGCCGGAGTTGCGAGTCGGTGGTTTCCGCAGCCGCTCCAGATCCGACCATCGCTTGCCTTCCGGGATCTCCAGCAGTGCGAGTAGCTGGCCGGGCAGCGCCGGATCCACCTGGCGGGTGGCCTTGGCGACCGTCGCGTGCAGCCGGCTCTCCGCTGCCTTGCGGACCTCGGAGACCTGCCGGGCCAGCACATGGACGCCGGGTAAGAGCACCCGATGCCGGCGCAGCCAGCCCACCGCGTGGTCGAACAGAGCGACCGGTCCCTCGGCGTGGATCCACGCCCGGCCGTGGAGGAAGGTCCGGAATTTCCGGCCCATCTCGTGATCCTCGTACACCTTGTAGCCGTAGGCGTCGCGAATCTCCCACGCATGCTCGTAGGCCGTCTGCTTGCGGCGGGTATACGCTTTCACCCACGAGGGATCGGCGATGTCGAGTTGCTCGGCCAGGTACTCCACCACCGGCCACGGCACCTCCAGCGGATCCTCCAAGAACAGCCCGACGTAGCGAATCGTCGTCAGTTGGAGAGCGAACCCGAGCTGGTGCGAGCGCGTGCGGCGCAACGCGATCAAGTCCCGGTCGACATCGTCCAGATAGAAGAACCGCTCCAGCTCCGACCGCATCGGCACCTCGGCGAACGTCCCATACGCCGCAGCCTGCTCATCCGTCAGAAACTCAACCGGCATGAAGCGGACGATAGCTACCTGATCGGCTGGTTCGTCCGCATCGTGATCGAACTGTAGTGCTCACGACCAGCGAAAACGCCAAGATCATTCTCACCGCTAATGGCTGTACCGCTGTTCCTCAACCCCGGTGTTGTTCCGCATGTCCGCCACGCTGGACGCAGGTCAACCGCCCGGGCCGTGCTCCGCCCGCAACGCACTCACCCTCCCGCCGCCCTGCGACGGCGTCCGTCTGACCGCCTGTGATCTTCGAAATGCGGCAAGGGCAGGGATAAGTGGTGGCCGAAGGCGCGGACACTACATGACGAATGCGCTGCTGGGGCGCCGTTTCGTCACCAAACTGTCCTCAGGATCGTCATCACCTGTCACACGCTTAAGACACCAAGCATGTTTACCTGTGATCAACAAGCTGCAGGGAGAGTGCGTGACCCAAGAGATCAATCGCTCCATCCCCTGCCGCGCTGGCACGGACGCAACCTTGACCATCGTCGGCTGGCATAGGAGCAGGTCAGCACCTTGCCAGACCCTCCTGGCAACAAAGATGAAATGCCCTCAAAATTAAGTCACAAGAATTCGACACACAAAATGGATAGAGAAGCAGAGATGCTTGCATATTCGCCCGCCGCAGGCATATAGAGAAATGAGGCCACCCACATTCGCTCCGCCTCGATAATTTCTATACTGCGGATAAAATCGCGATAGCACGTCTACTGTCGTACGAGAACTGGGTCAAACGTGCAGAAATCAGGGCAATCATGCACGGGGGCGGGAGCGTCGGCGTGACAAGGAGTGACCAAACCGGTGACAGGGGATGACGAACTCGCAGGACAGCTAGATGACGAGTCTCAGTTGAGACAGGATGACCTGACGCGCCAGGTTTTCTGAGACACGCGCCACCTTCAGCGAGACAGGACAGCCGTCCGCCGGTTCCTCGACCCCAGTGGTGACGCGTGGTTGCTGCGTTACTTGCGGGAATCCTGCCTTCTCGCAAGTTGGCGAGGCTTTTGCGCGACGCAACAACCCATCATTTTTGATTTGTATTTTCTAGAAAATCGAAAATGATAGGCTCCTGCCGTGCCTGCAGAGGCCGGTGTGGTGACTGTTCCAGCCCTGTCCTCGCAGAGAGTCGGTGGAGACGTCGATAGGAGAGTTATGACCGTCACCCTGTCCGTTGAGCCGACTGCGTCCGCGCCCGGCTTGCGCCTGCGACCGTGGCGAGGCGAGGACGCGACGGCGCTCGTGACGGCTCATCGTGATCCACTCCTGCGCCGCTGGTTGACCACTTCTCTGGTCAGCGAGGTGGACGCCTTTCGATGGATCGATGATCAGAATGAAGCGTGGACCGCAGGGGTCCGATTCAGCTTCGCCATACTGGAGTGCGACGGCGACACGGGCGAAGCCGACCAGCCGGTCGGCCACGTCGTGGTCAAGCGAGGCGTCGATCTCGCCGATGCCTCGGCAGAGGTGGGTTACTGGACCTCGGCTGAGGTCCGAGGCCGAGGGATCGCTCCCCGAGCCCTTGAGGCCGTATCGCGGTGGGCACTTGGGTCGCAGTGCGTGATGCCTCTGACACGCCTTGATCTGCTTCATGCCGTGGACAACCATGCTTCCTGCCGCGTAGCGGAAAAATGGTACGTCCTGCGCTCCGTACTCCCCGCCCTCCCACCCGACTTCCCCACCGAGGGGCACCTGCACGTGCGCACGAACGCTGCGGCTGAATCCATG
>NZ_JBQQBR010000096.1:0-9536 GCF_052245935.1 Nonomuraea sp. 3N208
AGGAACCCCGCCACCCCGTCACGGAACGTGCACACGATGCACATCGCCGGACGGAGGGAACGAGAACGCGGGAGACCAGCGCATCCAAAACCGTTCGGGATGCGCGCAGTTCCGGGACGTGGCATCAGATGTCACTCCTGGCTACTGTTTAGGAACGGTTCGTGAGTGCTGGCATTCCAGGTATCGGAAGAGGCTGCGGGCGATCGCGGCACCGTTCACCATCGCCCCACCTGCTGGGGCGCGGATCCGGGATCGTCTTCGGCTGTCCGAGCGTGACGTCGAGGTCTTGACCGCTGTCGGCCGTCATCTGGGCAGCCATGCCCGCGCTGATCTGGCCGAGCGCATCCGTAGTGGGGATGTCGCGGTCGCACGGAACCGGAGGGCGGAGCGGAAGAGGAGGCTCACCGCGGTGTCCTCGTCGCGGTGGGCCGGGGCGATGACCCGTACCTCGGAGGATCAGTACCAGCTGGCGCTGCGCTGCATGCACGACCAGCGCGCTGGCCTGCGCCGCGCCATAGCCACGATCAGCAAGCGGCTGGCGGTGCCGTGCGGCAAGCGCAAGGGTCGCGTGCGCGGGTACGCCGATCAGGAGGAGCGGTGGAACAAGCAGCGCCGGCTGCAGGTGCTCACCGCCCGGCTGGCACGCGTCGAGGACCGTATCGCACAGGGCCGACCGGCGATCGTGGTCGGCGGCCGCCGGCTGGCCAAACTCCGGCACAATCTTGCCGACGCCGATCTCTCCGAGCAGGAGTGGCGCTGGCGGTGGGAGGCGCGGCGGATGTTCCTGACCGCCGACGGGGAGTCCGGAGCGCCGTTCGGGAACTACACCATCACCGTCGACCCCGGTGACGGCTCGGTGACGATCGTGCTGCCGGAGCCGCTGCGGCACCTGGCCAACGCCCCTCGGGGCCGCTACCGGCTGGCGGCCACGGTGGGTTTTCACCACCGGCGCGAGGAGTGGCTGGATCGCGTGCAGGCCAGCCGGGCGGTGCGCTATGATATCACCTACGACCCGGAGCGGGAACGCTGGTATCTGGACGCCTCCTGGTCCGCCGATACCCCGACCTTGCCGTCCCCGGACCGGCTGGCCGCCTCCGGGGCGCGGTTGCTGAGCGTGGACCTCAACGGCGACCACGTGGCCGCCTGCGTCGTGGACGCCTGCGGCAATCCGATCGGCCAGCCCATCACGATCCGCACCGAGCTGACCGGGCCCGCCTCCCAGCGCGACGGACGGCTGCGGCACGCGATCAGCGACCTGATCCACCTCGCGCACCGGCATGGCTGCGTCGGTATCGCGATCGAGAACCTGGGCTTCGATGACGCCCGCGCCACCGGCCGGGAGACCATGGGACGCGGCAAGCGGGGCAAGAGCTTCCGCCGCACCGTCGCCGGCATTCCCACCGCACGCTTTCGGGAGCGGTTGCGCGGCATGGCCTACCACCGCGGTCTGGTCGTGGTCGCCGTCGACCCGGCCTACACCTCCAAGTGGGGTGGCCAGCACTGGCAACGCCCCCTCAAGCAGCAGACCAAGCAGAGCACGGCCACCCGGCACCATGCCGCTGCGGTGGCGATCGGACGACGCGCTTTCGGACACGGGATCCGGCGTCGGCCAGGTGTGACCGCCCGCCACCAGAGGATGGCGGCACGGAGAGCTACCGGCCAGACCGCATCCCGCCCGCCGGCGCACGGGACCGCGAGCCCGCCCAGGACCGCAGGCACGCCTCCCGGGGGCGGCAAGACCTGCCGGGGCCGAGGTGGCCAGCCCGCGCTGTTCCCAGCACCCAAGACCGTTCGGGGTGCACCCGGACCCAGCCCGGGCCCGGTCCACGACGATGCGGCCAACACCGGCCAACCCGCCTAGGAACGGTCAGCCCTTGATTCCGCTGAGCGCGATGCCTCTGGTGAAGTACTTCTGGAAGACCAGGAAGAAGACGATCGTCGGAACCGACGCGAGCAGCCCGCCCGCCATGATCGCGCCTTGGTGGTCCGGCCCTCCGAAGTAGGAGTTGAGCCTGGCCAGCGCGACGGGGATGTTCGCCATCTCGTCGCTTTGCACGATGATGAGCGGCCACAGGAAGTTGTTCCACTCCGCCAGTACGATGAAGATCGACATCGCGGCGAGTGCCGGCCGTAGCAGCGGCAGCACGATCCTCCACCAGATCCGCCACTCCCCGGCGCCGTCCACCCTGGCCGCCTGGATCAGCTCGTTCGGTATCGACTGCAGGAACTGCACCAGGAAGAACAGCACGAACGCCTTGGCCAGCGCCGGGACGATGTAGGCCGGGTAGCTGTCCAGCCAGCCCAGGTTCCGCATGATCACGTAGTTCGGGATCAGCGTGGTCTGCCAGGGCACCATCATCGAGGCGATGATCAACAGGAAGATGGTGCGGCGCCCCTTGATGTCGTGCTTTGCGATCACGTACGCGGCCAGGGAGCAGATCAGCAGCGACCCGACGGTGATGGTGGTGGTGATGAAGATGCTGTTGAACATGAACCGCCAGAACCCGAAGTCCACCTGATAACGCTGGAAGATGCCCTGCAGGTGGCCGGGATTGATCGCTTGGAGGCTCCACTCCGGGTCGTAGAAGTTGGCGAACGTGGGGGACTCCGGCACGAACGACGGCGGCGTCCTGGCCAGCTCCCGCGGTGGTTTGAACACCGTGATGAGCAGCCAGTAGAACGGCGCGATCATCGTCAGTGCCAGGAGGTAGAACGGCAGGCGCAGCAAGTGCCCGTTGATCCGGGAGCGCCGGCCGCCGCCGGTCTTCGTTCTGTGCGGGGACTGCTGGACCGGGGCGATCGTGTCCATGGGGGCGACGGCCATCACAGCTCCTTCATGGCGCGGCCCACGCGCAGGTTGACGAGGCTGAGCACGAAGATGATCAGGAAGAGCACCCACGCGATCGCGGAGGCGTAGCCCAGCCTGAAGTGGGTGAATCCCTGGTCGTAGAGGTAGGGGACGATCATCAGGCCCGAGTCGAGCACGCCGCCGATGGTGTTGGCGCCCTGACTGAACACGATGTAGACGGCCTCGAACACCTGGAAGGCGCCGATCAGGCCGGTCACCACCACGTACGTGGTGACGGGGCGCAGCAGCGGCAGCGTGATGTGGCGGAACTGCCGCCAGGCGGACGCGCCGTCGATTTTGGCGGCCTCGTAGTACTCCTCGGGGATCGAGCCGAGCCCGGCGACGTACAGCACCATGCCGTAGCCCATGCCGCCCCACACCGACATCAGCACCAGGATCGGGATCGTCAGGCCCGGTGTGGCCAGCCAGGCGACGGCATTGCCGCCGAACCAGTCCACGATCGTGTTGGCCAGGCCCACGTCGCTGGGGTACAGAACCCACTTCCACATCAGCATGAGCGCGATGGAGGAGGTCACCGAGGGCAGGAAGAACAGGGTGCGCATGATCCGGTGTGGCCAACTGCTGCCGTTGAACGCCAGCGCCAGGCCTAGTGACAGCAGCGTGCCGAACACGACCGACCCCACCACGTACAGGGCCGTGTTGCCCAGCGCGTGGCGGAACCTGGCGTCCGACGCCAGCTGCACGAAGTTGTCCACACCGGTGAACGCCGCGGGATTGATCCCGTCGAACTTGGTGAAGCTCAGGTAGAGCGAGTTGGCCAGCGGCCAGAGCAGGAACCCCGCGAACAAGGCGAGGAACGGCAGCAGCATCGCGTACGAGGTGCCGTAGCGGCGCAGCCTGCCGCGCAGGGGGATGGGGGAGGCCATGTCAGACTCCTGGATCAGGGGCCGGGACCGGGCCACGCCGGTCCCGGCGGGGCGACTATCCGGCGTTGCGCTCCATGACCTTGGCGGCTTCCGTCAGCGCGGTCTTGACGTCCGCCTTGCCGAGGATCGCCGACTGGAGCTGCTTGGTCACGTCCGGCGCGCTCTCGTCCCAGCCGGGGCAGCCCGGCGCGGCCTTGCCGGCCTTGATCGCGGCTTCGAACACCTGGGCCTGCTCAGGAGTGAACACCGACCCGTTCACGATCTTGTCGGGGCGCGGCGGGATATAGGAGATGTTCCGCTTCCTGGCCTCGTCCGCGATCGCGCTGATCGCTTCGTCGCTGTACATGAACTTGACGAAGTCCGTGCTCGTCTGGACGTACTTGCTGAAGGAGGTCACGCCGATGGCCCGGCCGCCGATGAACGTGGTCGGCCCGGCGGGGCCCGCGGGGATCGTGGTCATCGCCCACTTGCCCTTCAGCTTGGGCTTGTTGATGTCGATGCCCTTGGCGATCCAGTTGCCCGCCACCACCATCGCGGTGCCGGTGTCCAGCGCGTCGGCGCCCTCCACGGTGGCGGTGGGCGCACCGTGCTCGCCATAGAGGTCCACCCAGTACTTCAGCGCCTGCTCGGCCTGCGGGGTGTTGAGCGAGGGCTTGCAGTCGGCGGTGTAGAACGATCCGCCCGCCTGGTAGAGGTAGTTGAAGTAGCCGATCCAGTCGAGGTTGCCCCAGTCCTGGCTGTAGGGCTTCTTGATCCCGGACGCCTTGAGCTTGCCGATGGCCGCGGTCAGCTCCTCCCAGGTCTTGGGCGGCTCGACCTTGGCCTGCTCCAGCAGGTCGGTGCGGTAGTAGAGGGCGAGGGTCGACATGTCCAGCGGCACGCCGAACACCGAGCCGTCGGGGGAGATGGCCGACTCCCACTGGGCGGGCAGGGCCTGCGCCTTGAGCGAGTCGAGGCCGTGCTTGCGCAGGTCCACCATGGCGCCCTTGACGCCGAACTGGATGGTCCAGGTCATGCCGCCGGAGATGATGTCGGGTCCGCTGCGGCTGGTGGCCGCCGCCAGCAGCTTGGCGTACGCGTCGGACCACGACAGGGTCTGCACCTTGACCGTCACGTTCGGGTGCTTCTGCTTGTAGAGGTCGGCGGCCTTCTGGAAGGTCGCGGTCTCGTCGTCACCGCCCGTGGACCAGAAGGACAGGGTCACGGGGGCGTTGGTGTTCTGGTCCGCCTGCTGGGTCTGCGTCTGGCCGCTGGTGGCGCAGGCCGCGCTCAGAACCGCCAACAGGACCGTGCTGCAAGCTGCCATTGTTCGTCGCATGGGCCATCCGATCTATCGGTCGGATGGGCGCCTTCGGGGGGCGTGCGGATGTGCGAGGGCATCCCACGACCGGCGCCCAATTCATATGTTTAGGGATCACACCACTTAAACGGGTAAGTTACAATAGCTCGACGACAACGTTGTCAGGAGGTTTCCGCTCAACACGGCTCTGACCTGTGGGGAAACGGTCCATGAAACGGTTCGGTCACATCCGCGCGGGAGCGGTGCTGCCCCGGGGCAGCAGGCTCGCCGGCGGCCCCTCCAGGCTCCCCGTCTCCCCGCTTTCGATCAGCCGGAGCAGGGTCCGCGCGGCGTGCGCGCCGCCGGCGGGGATGTCCCGGGTCACCGCGGTCAGCGACGGCCGCACCACCTGGGAGAGCGGCGAGTCGTCCCAGGCCACGATCGACAGCTCGGCGGGGACGTCGAGGCGCATCTCCTGGGCGACCGACAGACCCGCAACCGCCATGATGTCGTTGTCGTAGACGATCGCGCTGGGCCTGGCCCGGGAGCTGAGCAGCCGCCGGGTCGCCCGGGCCCCCTGCTCGCCCGTGTAGTCGGTGTGGGCGACCGGATGCTCGCTTACACCCGACTCGGCGCAGAGCTCCGCGAACGCCTCGTCCCTGATCCTGGTGTGGAGCAGCGCCGGCAGCCCGGCCACCCTGGCGATGTGCCGGTGGCCGAGCGCCGCAAGATACTCGATCACCTCGCGCAACACGACCACCTCGTCCGACCACACCGCGGGCAGCGAGCCGGTGCCCGACGGGTGCCCCGTCACGACCGCAGGCATGCCGAGCTGCTCGACCACCGGGATCCGGGGATCGTCGGCGTGCAGGTCGACCAGGATCGCGCCGTCCACCCTGCCCTCGCCCCACCAGCGCCGGTAGACCGCGATCTCGGCCTCGTGGTCGGGCACCACCTGGAGCATCAGCGCGCACGAGCTGGCCGCCAGCTCACCCTCGATGCCGCTGATCAGCTCCATGAAGAACGGCTCCACGCCGAGAAAACGGGCCGGTCGGCACAGAACCAGGCCGATGGCGTCGGCCCTGGCGCCGCTGAGCGAGCGCGCGGCCACGTTCGGCCGCCAGCCGATCTCCTGCGCGATCGCCTGGATGCGGGCTCTGGTCTCCTCAGAGACACCGGGCTGGCCGTTCAGCGCGTAGGAGACGGCCCCCTTGGACACACCGGCCCGCTTCGCGATGTCGGCGATCGTCGGCCTCTTCACCCGTGCTCCTCTCTGAAATTTTCACTGAACCGTATCAGCGATATCGTCAGGACACACGCCCCCTGACCAGGAGCCGAGGCCCATGCGTACGACCGCCCGCACGCCGTCGGCCCGATCACCCGTACGGTATGAGCATCTCGTCCGACCGTGTCCCGAGGAGCGCCCCCCATGTTCGTCGACATGCCGCTCACGCAGCTGCGCGAGTACCTCCCCGAACGCGCCGAGCCCGCCGATTTCGACGCCTTCTGGCAGCGCACGCTCACCGAGGCCCGCACGCACGACCTCGCCCCCGCCTTCACCCCCGTGCCGTCCGAGCTGACCGTCGCCGAGGTGTACGACGTCACCTTCGCCGGGTTCGGCGGCCACCCGATCAAGGGGTGGCTCCTGCTGCCGCGCCACGCCGACGGCCCGGTGCCGTGCGTCGTCGAGTACCAGGGCTATGGCGGCGGACGCGGGCTGCCGATCGACTGGCTGCTGTGGCCCAGCGTCGGCTACGCGGTGTTCGCCATGGACAGCAGGGGGCAGGGCGCCGGCGGTTGGCGGCGCGGCGACACCGCCGATCCCTTCCCCGGCAGCGGCCCGCAGACGCCCGGCGTCATGACCAGCGGCATCCACGACCCGGACACCTATTACTATCGGCGGCTCTACACCGACGCAGTGCGCGCGGTCGAGGCCGCCAGGGCGCATCCGCGGGTGGGCGCGATCGCGGTCGGCGGCGCCAGCCAGGGCGGCGCCATCGCCCTGGCCGCCTCAGCGCTGGCACCCGAGCTTGCCTGCGCCTTCATCGACGTCCCGTTCATGTCGCACATCAGGCACGCCACCGAGATCACCGCCGAATATCCGTACGCCGAGCTCGCCGCCTACTGCCGGTCGTTCAAGGACCGGGTCGAGCCGGTCTTCGAGACCCTCTCCTATTTCGACGGGGTCAACTTCGCCGCCCGCGCCACCACGCCCGCGTTGTTCTCCGTCGGGCTCCAGGACGGGATCACACCGCCGTCCACGGTGTTCGCCGCGTACAACCACTACGCCGGCGAAAAGGAGATCAAGGTCTATCCGTACAACGGGCACGAGGGCGGCGAGTCCGTCCAGGCCATGGAGAGGATCGCGCGCGCGAGGAAGGCGCTCGGGTGAGATGCGCCGTCTCGCGTGGCGGACGCGGGGCGGCGGCACGCCCTGTCGCAGACTACTCTTAACAAGCACGTCAGCCGACCGACGAGAGAGACCATGAAGACCTTCGAAGAGCTGTTCGCCGAGCTGTCAGAGAAGGCCCGGACCCGGCCCGCGGGCTCGGGCACCGTGGCCGCGCTCGACGCCGGCGTCCATGCCATCGGCAAGAAGGTCGTCGAGGAGGCCGCCGAGAGCTGGATGGCCGCCGAGCACGAGTCAGACGACAGGGCCGCCGAGGAGATCTCGCAGCTCCTCTACCACGTGCAGGTGCTCATGATCGCCAAAGGCATCGGTCTCGACCAGGTCTACAAGCATCTTTAGGGCGCGGAGCGCCCGCCGCCGCCGACCCTGGAGAAGCGAGAGAAAACTGAGGACCTGACATGCTGCGTCTGGCAGTACCTAACAAGGGCGCGCTCAGCGAGGCCGCCCAGCACATGCTCAAAGAGGCCGGCTACCGGTCGCGCAGGGACAGCAAGGAGCTGGTCATCGTCGACCAGGACAACGGCTGCGAGCTGTTCTTCCTGCGCCCCCGCGACATCGCCGTCTACGTCGGGGAGGGCACGCTCGACCTCGGCATCACCGGCCGCGACATGCTGGTCGACTCCGGCGCGCCGGTCGAGGAGATCATGCCGCTCGGCTTCGGCGGCTCCACCTTCCGCCTGGCCGCCGCGGCCGGCACGATGACGTCGGTCCAGGACCTCGACGGCCGCCGCATCGCCACCTCCTACTCGGGCCTGCTCGAGAAATACCTGTCCGACCAGGGCGTGGACGCCCGCGTGATCAAGCTGGACGGCGCCGTCGAGACCGCCATCAGGCTCGGCGTGGCCGACGCGGTGGCCGACGTCGTGGAGACCGGTACCACGCTGCGCAACGTCGGCCTGGAAGTGTTCGGCGACCCGATCATGCGCTCGGAGGCCGTGCTGATCAGGCGCGAGGGGGCGTTGGAGACGTCCGTCGCCGGCCAGCTTGTCCGCCGCTTCCAGGGCGTCGTGCACGCCCGCGACTTCGTCATGATGGACTACGACATCCGCGCCGAGCGGATCGAGGAGGCCATCGCGCTCACGCCCGGCATGGAGGGGCCGACGGTCTCACCGCTGCACCGTGAGGGCTGGGTCGCCGTCCGCGCCATGGTCCGGCGCAAGGGCCACCAGCAGGTCATGGACCAGCTGTGGGACATCGGTGCTAGGGCCATCCTGGTCACCGACATCTACGCCTGCCGCCTCTGACCTTCGCAGGTGCTGGGCGGCAGGCACGTCCCGCCGCCCGCGCCAGGTCTCGTCGGCCGCGCACCCGCTTGACAAGGGCTCCAGGGCTCGGCGTGAACCGGTGAGATCGGGGTCCGTCTCAGGAAAATGGTTGGACGGCGGACCTGCGTCCCGCGAATGATCTCAATGTGGATGTGAGGCCTGAAGCCGACACGCTCGTGGCGCGTCTTCGCACGTTGTTCACGTGGCGAGATGACGGCGCGGATATCGCCGCTTGGTGGGCGCACGCCGATGTGCTGTCGGGTCTTGGCGCGGCTCTGGCGCACCTTCACGCGCATACCCGTCCCAGCGTAGTGATCGGACCGGAAGCCAGCGGCTTCATCATCGGGCCGCTCGTCGCTCTTCAGGCGAATGCCGGTTTCGTGGAAATGCGGAAGGGTCGCGCTGACGGTGACTTCGGGGATCGGATCCTCGTCCAGGATCGGGTCCTGACCCGTAGCACTCCGCCCGACTTCGCCAACCGAACGCTGGATTGGGTGGTGCAGCGGCGCGTCTTGCGTCCCGGACATCGGGTGCTGTTCGTGGACGACTGGGTGGAGACCGCGGCAACCGCTCAGACCGCGCGCCGGATCGTCGAAGACAGCGGCGCGACGTGGATCGGCGCAGCGGTGATCGTTGACGCCACATCCGGCCAGGCTCACCCCGACTTGCGGCTGCGTGCCCTTCTGCGTAGAAGAGAACTCTCGTGAGCACCTGGGCGCGCGGGACTGTACGGTTTTCGGTGTAACTCCTGATCAAGGAGAACGCACCTGATGAGTACTGTGATCCAGGCATCGACGGAGATCGACCTGGAGGACGCCGCAGTGGCACGCAAGGAGCCCAAGGACGC
>NZ_JBQQBR010000097.1:0-9403 GCF_052245935.1 Nonomuraea sp. 3N208
TCGGGCCCCGGCGCCAGACTGTTAGACGGGCTCATGCGGCCCAGAAGAAGCTCCGGCGTCGGCGGGCAACCCACCCCCATTTTCACGCCTGTGTGGCGTCACCGGAAGGGAGAGGGGGACTGTTAGCGGACTCGGTCGTAGACCATGGCGATCTCGCCCAGTTCGCCGCTCTGCTGGTGTGTGAGCGTCCACTTCGAAGCCGGCAGGCCATCGTCGAACAGTCGCTGCCCGCCTCCGGCGATCTCGGGGAAGATCATGAGGTACAGCCGGTCGAGCAGGTCTGCCGACAGGAGCGGTTTGATGATGCTCGTGCTGCTGTTGACGAGGATGTCGCCCTCCCCAGTGGCCTTGAGGTCGGCAACGACGTCGGCGGCGGGGGCGTTCACCACGCGGGTGCGTGCCCACGGGGCCTCGGTCAAGGTGGCCGAGAAGACCACCTTCTCCGTGTCGACCAGCCACTTGGCATATCCGCGATCACGCGGGTCGGCGTTTTCGTCTTCGGCGACCGAGGGCCAGTAGCCCATGAATCCCTCAGCGTTGAGCCGGCCGAGCAGGGCCGTCGTCGCGTTCTCCCAGATGCGGTTCATGTGGTTTCGCGCGACCTCGCTGGTCACATAGGGGGCGAACGCGGCGAAATCGCTAGGCCCGCCGGGACCGTTGTAACGCCCGTCGAGGGTGAGGCTCAGGTTCGCGGTCACCCTGCGGCCGGTCGAGTTGGTCATTTGGTGCTCCTTGTATTGGTGTTGTGCGTGTCCGCGGCGAGGGTCGCCGCGAGCTTGTCGAGGCTTTGGCCGAAGCCGATCTCGATGCCTGCGATGAAGTCCGCAGACTCGACCGCGCTGTCGGTGATCTGGAAGTGGACGTCGAGGTCGGTGCCGGTGTCGGTGGGCCGGAGGTGCAGGTCGAGGTGGGCGGTGAAGGCGAGGCTGCCGTCGGGAAGCCGAGGGGAGAGCCGGTAGGCCAGGCGCTCACCGGGGCGTACGTCGTCGACCACCCCCTCCGCGTGCCCGGCGACCGGGTCGGAGCCGTCAACGTCCTCGGCATCGCGGTACTCATGGATGATCCGCCCACCCTGTCGCGCCTCGAAGACGAGCTCGGAGACGCGCAGGTCATCCGGCGTCCACCAGCGCGCGAGCAGGGCGGCCTCGGTCAGGTGGCGCCAGACCTCTTCCGGGTGCGCCGCCAGCGACCGGAGGAACCTGAACGAGCGGCCGTCGGCCCACCCCGGCTCCTTCGCGGCGAGCCGCTCCGCGTGGAGGCTGAGCCCGTAGCGATCGTAGGTCTCGCGCGAGCCACCGACCTGGTCCGCAGTGTCGGCCAGTCGAGTGAGCGCAGCCGCCAGCTCTCGCAGGGGTGCGGTCCGGAGCGCATAGACGCGGCGCTGGCCGGAGCGCTGGGAGATGACGACGCCGGCACGCTCAAGGGCCTGCAGGTGCTTGGTCGTCTGCGGCTGGCGGGCCTCGGCGAGCTGCGCGAGGACACCGACCGGCCGGGGGCGCTCGGCCAGCAGGCTCACGAGCCGCCAGCGGGCCGGGTCGGCCAGTGCGGTGAGGATTGCGTCCATGTCGAGAAGTATTCTCCAAGACGAATATTCGTGTCAAGGAATATCTCGGAATGATTGGACAGCATCGGGATGGGCAGCGTCGGACCGCGGGCCGACCAGGACGAGCGATCAGGCAAGCGGCGCCGGTCATGGCTGCACCCGCGAGCGCCTATTGGAGCCGGCCGGACCGGCCGCGCCCAAGCGGGCGCCCCTTGCTGCCGAACGGCGCATGACCAGCACAGCGCTGGCCGCGGGAGAGCGCTGCAGCTCTACTGGCCGAGTGCGCCACCAACCGGCTCAAACGCCACCGGGCCGTCGCGACCAGATACGACAAGCTCGCCGTTCGCTACAAAGCCACCGTCCAGATCGCCAGTCATCAACGACTGGCTGACCTGCCTATAAAGCGGCTATCCGCAGTTGGCCGTGGTGGCCTGCTGATTCAAGCGTGTGCGCCGCCGGCGTGTCTGCCGGTGGGCTGCGTAGCAGGATACGGGCCAGGCCGAGGGCCGCCGCTACCTCGGCATCGACGTCCTGGCCCGCAGCCGCATGACGCTGATCAACACCACCGAGCAGAGCGAGGAGGCCATCACCAGCGACACCGCCGGCGCGATCAGCGCCTAACCAACACACGACGAAGGATCAACCGCCGTACACCACGCCGCGGGACTTGACCCGATGTCTCTAGCTTGACGATTTCGCACGAGCGGTGATTCTGTCGGTACGACGCGGGCTGTAGAAGTGCCTGTCGACGGTGCGGGATGCGTGTCGTTCGCCAGGGCGAATTTTGCTTGACCGAGACTGTGCTCTCGCCTTCAATCACGCGGACTCGCAGATGCAGAGTTGAAGCGGCGTATCCACGGCAAATGGTCGACCGGACCAGTCGCCGAAGCGCTCGACGAGCCGAAGGCCGCCGAGCGAGACGAGCAGCGGCAGCTCCTGCGGGAAGATGCTCCTTATTTCGAGCGGTGCGACGACGAAGTCGGGCTCGGAGTCAGTCGAGAGGTACCACGTCCCGCGTGTAACTTGCGCGGGCGCATCGTAGATCTCAGCGACATCGACGCTAACGTTGCCACGGTCAGGATCCATGAACGACAACGACTCCCGGGTGCGCCGCACGCCATCGGCTTCGGCAAGTAGGCGCACGCTCGGGTTGAATACATCGAAGACGAACCGTGCTCCAGGTGCCAGGTGTCTTCGAACCGACCGGAAGCAGCTCACCAGATCCTCAGCCTCATGCAGATGCAAGAGGGAATTGGCTGTGATGAACACGAAGTCGAATGTGCGGCCCAGATCGAAGGCCCGCATGTCGCCCTGCATCCATTCCACCGCTACACCGCGCTCGTTCGCCTTACGCTGAGCCTCAGCCAGCATGTCTGACGAGAAGTCCAGGCCGACGCACGGATGCCCGTCGGACGCGATGGGGATCAGCTTATGCCCGGTGCCGCACCCGAGTTCCAATACGCGCCCGCCTTGCCGATTGGCCTCGGCCCGGTAGAAGTCGACTGCGGGCCCGCCGCCCGGGAACATGAGGTCGTACAGCCTCGCGTGCGAGTAGAACGCTTCACTCATTAAGCGCCTCCTCCTTTCCGACTCATCCGCAGTTGGCCGTGGTGGCCTGCTGATTCAAGCGTGTGCGCCGACGGCGTGTCTGCCGGTGGCTGCGTAGGGCCTGGGTGAAGCGCTTGACCATGCGGCCCGAGGCATGGGGGCTGTTGACCCGGGAGGACGCTATCAAGGGACGGTATATCGCAGGTATAGCAGTGATTCGCGCAATCCAACCCTTACACCGACTTCGTCGATCTCGGCCGCGATTTCTACCCAGCGCCGTATCAGCACCGAACGCTGCAGACGCCACCACATCCGCGAGCTGGAGACCCTCGGCTACCGGGTCCTCCTCGAACCAGTCCGGGCCGCTACTGCACAAAAATTTCAGGTGCCAAGGCTGGCGAGACCAACACGTCCATGCGTTCCAAATGGGGGCCGGTGAACACCTGGTGCCGGTATTTGGTCATGAAGACCAAATGTGCGTGGAGTAAGAAAACGCAGTGTCTGCCGGTCCTGATGTCTCCGTCTTCGGCCATAAACCAATGATAGGATCATGGTGTGCGCCTGCGTTACGCCTACCGGATCGACCCGACCCCAAGCCAGCGGATCGCACTGGCGCGGGCGTTCGGGTGCGCCCGGGTGGTGTTCAACGACGCTCTGGCCCTGCGCAACCAGGCGTACGAGAACGGCGAGCCGTTCATCGCCGACGCTGAACTGTCTGTGCGGGTGATCACGAAGGCGAAGGCGACGCCGGAGCGGGTCTGGCTGGGTGAGGTGTCTTCGGCTTCTTGACGGGCCAGCTGATCCGGCGTGGTGTGCACAAGAGCGTCCAGTCCCTGGAGAAAGACATCCGGGACTGGATCGTTCAGTGGAACGACAACCCGCGGCCGTTCGTGTGGAGAAAGACCGCCGAAGAGATCCTCGAATCCCTCGCTAGATATTGCCGACGAATTTCAGGCGCATGACATTAGTGCTGTGGCCGGAAACGTTCACCGGGTCGTGGGCCAAGTGAGCGCATTGAGGTCGCGACGTGAGCCGGGTTGGACATCGACCACTCTGAAACCCGTTGAACACAGCCCAGGGCGCTCCGCGAGCATTTGCGCTGTGACAGATGAGTTCGGACGCCTGCCCTCAGCCCCTACCGGATTGAAGTCAGTGAGATTTGTTGATCTGACAAGCACGGCCATGACCGCCTTGCTGGATGACGACCTTGCCCGGGCCAGTGTCGAGGCAGGAGTCCAGCTCACGGAGTACTTCCTCACCGATCAGGCGAAGTGGGTCTGGCGGTATCGGATCAATCAGCTGGCCTCGGACCCGGGTAGCGCGGGGTGGCTCACCCGAGCCGTAGTGGCCGAGCCCGAAGGCGTCGTGGTGGGGTATGCCGGGTTCCACGGGCCGCCGGACGAGACGGGCATGGTGGAGATCGGTTATTCGGTGGCTCCCGGCTACCGTCGTCAGGGGTACGCCAGGACGATGTTGACCGAGTTGATGCGTCGGGCCGCAGCCGAATCCGGAGTCAGGACTGCACGGGTGACGATCGGCCCCGACAACACCGCGTCCCTGGCCACGATTTCCGGATTCGGCTTCGTTGAGGTCGGAGAGCAGTGGGACGAGGTGGACGGCCTCGAGCTCATATTTGAAATGCCTGTCTGAATGAGCTGCTGCCAGAAAGCGAACCTCCCTCTGGGGAGCCACACACCAACCCGGTGAACGTTTCTGGTCACAGCAGTTAGACACCAAGAGAGAGCCGAGCCGGGCGGTTCCCGGCGAAGGCCATGGAAGCGGTGAAGAGTCCACGAGGTTCGCCGGGCCCACCGCTACGGCGAGCCGATGATCCCCCGCCCGGTCCCGGACGCCGTCGCCGCGCTGGACCGGGCGGGATGCGGCTCGCTGAGCCATATGTGACAGGTAATGCAAGTTCTCTGTCACATCGCGGTCAGGAGGCGGCTTCTGCCTCGCGGGCCTGTCTGGGCAGCAGGAAGCCGGCCAGGAAGGTCAGCATGATCATCGCGGCGACGATCCACAACGTGTCGGCGACCGCCTAGCAGGGTCACGGTCACCCAGACCAGGCCCTATGCACGAGGGGGTGGCCCGCGCCCCGCGCAGGCCCCTAGCTCAACAGCCTGTGCCGTCTCCCCTTCATGGGAGCGCGGTGCAGGGCCTGTCAGGGTGTCAGCCCAAGCTCGCGCAGTTGCGCGGGCCGCAGCTGTCCTGTCTCGTTGAATTTGAGGCACGGGAAGGACCTGACCTGCGTTGCCTCAGGTTGGATGAGACGAACGGCATCGAAGTCGTCTCACTGATCATGAGGCAGTTCCTCGTTTCGCTCGCTGGGCCTGTCGGGTGTCATTGGCCGACGCCGTTCGCGCCGGCTCCAAGCAAGTGATCGTTAAGCGTTTTCCAACCGCGGCGCCTTATGTTGCGGGCATGCCTGGCGTCGGTTTGTTCGAGATCATCTTCATGTTCCTCATCCCCCTGGCGGCTCTCTGGGTCGTCATCTACACCGCCGTACGGGCGGCGATCCGCCACAGCAGGTGACGCCCCGTCCGGAGCGCGAAGGAAGCAGGGGTGCCACGGGCATCTGACGTGAAGGGCGGCCCTGCCCGGCCCGCACCTGGCCAGAGGCTGGGCCGTCTCACGGATCTGAGGCATCGGAGCGAACACCTCGTGATCAGTGAGACGTGCCTCGGGCCGAATGAGACCGAACAGCAGCGGCCGCCACCCGCCGCCGTCCAGCTTGGCCGGCTCCGCCTCCACGTCCATGGTGATGACGCCGAAGAAGCCACGTTATCGCAGAGCATCAGCGATTATCCGCGGTAATCCGTGCACAGTCCTGCAACTCTAGGAGGCGATCGTTTGCCGGTCAGAGGGGGCGTAAGCCTGGAGGAAGGTGTCGACGGCGGCCCGGGCCACCTCCCGCAGCTCATCGTCGCCGAGGAGTCGGGTGCCCATGCGGGAGCGCGCCTCCAAGGGGCCGACGAGCAGGGCGAGTAGCTGCTCGGCCGCCAGCTCGGGGTCGGTGGCGCGCAGGCGGCCGGCCAGGATGAGGCGGGCCAGCCGGTCGGTCAGCGCCTGGGTGAGCCGGTGTGGACCGGACTCGGTGACGACGTCGAGGACGTCGGGGAAGCGGATGATCTCCGAGTAGAGGAGCCGTCGCAGCGCGCAGGAGTGCTCGTCGCAGTGCAGGCGCAGCAGCTCGTGGCCGACGCCCTCGAGGGTGGCGCGCAGGTTGTCGCCCGGTTCGACGAGCGGCTCCAGCGCGGCAAGGCGCTGCTGCAGGGCGGCCTGCGCCGCGTCCTGGACGGCGTGCCTGAATAGGGTGGCCTTGTCGGTGAGGTGGTTGTAGACCGTCGGCTTGGCCACACCCGCCTCGTCGGCGATCTCCTGGACGCAGGCCTGGGCGTAGCCCTGCCGGGCGAACACGGCGAACGCGCCCCGCAGGATCGCCTGCCGCTTGTCGATCCGTCCGCGCGATGTGCTCATAGACTTCGTGAACCCGCTCTGGCCGGAAAGGCATCCCTGTGAAGACCCTCGTGATCACCGGTGGCACCGAGGGGATGGGCAAAGAGCTCGCCCGCACCTACCTGCGCCGCGGCGACACCGTCGTCATCGTCGGACGCGACAAGGACAAAGCCCTGCCCGGCGCCCATCTCATCGCGGCCGACCTGAGCCTGGTCAGCGAGAACCGGTGCATCCTGGACGAGATCAACGCCGCCTATCCGGCCGTCGACGCACTCGTGCTGTGCGCCCGGTACTTCCGCTCCGCCCGGTCCGTCACCCCCGAGGGACTCGAGGCCACCTTCGCACTGGAGTACCTGAGCCGCCACCTGCTCAGCCACGGCCTGACCGATCCCGGAGTCATCGTCAACGTGTCCGGCCCCGGCGTCCCGATCGGCCGCATCCACTGGGACGATCCGATGCTCGAGCGAGGCTACGACGGGGTCGCGGCCCAGATGCAGGCCGGGCGCGCCAACGACCTGCTCGGCACCGCCTTCGCCGTCGAACGGGCGGCCAGCCGTACCCGATATGTCCTGATCAACCCCGGGCCGGTGTCCACCGCGTTCCGCGGCGAGTACGACGCCGCCACCGCCGCCCACGTCGAGTCGCTCAAGAGGTACGGCGCGCCCGTCGCCGAAGGCGTCAAGCCCATCATCGCCCTCCTCGACGACCCGCCCGCCGCCCCGCTCAGCGCCTTCCTGCAGACCAAGCCGATCAGCCTGGACCACCCGTCATTCTCTCCCGAGGCCGCCGCGCGGCTCGGCGACCTTACCCGCCACCTGCTGAGCTCCCTGGAGGGCTGAACACGTGACCACCACATGGACGGCGGCCTTCAGATCCGCCCCAGTCAGCGCGCATGAGTCGATGACGCTCATCTATCCCTCACGCGCCTTCCGCGATCAGACGCTCCGTCAGATCGTGCGCGTGCGCGGAGCCGGTGACCGTCTGCGGGTACGGCTTGGCAACCAGTACGGCAAGCAACGCGGATGATCTCTGGCAGGGCGAAGTTGTAGCGCCCCAGGGGCGATGTCTCCGGCATGTGCCCTTCACAGTGCTCGCGGCGACATCTGTCACGCGGGTTCGGTGCGGCCCCGCCGCCCCGGTGGGCGGAGGGGCCGTGACCTGCTGGGAACCGATCTATCCGAGCACCGGGTAGTTCGCGCGGAACACGTTGTGCGGGTCACGGGCCCGCTTGATCTCCCGCAGCCGCGCGAGCGCGCTGCCGGAGAAGGACTTCGCCGCCGTGTCACCGGGAGACAGCACGGTGTACGGCTTGCGGCCGCTGATGTAGGCCTCCAGGTCGGCCACGACCTCGGCCTGCTTGGCGCGCGTCGCATCGGCCGCGTGCGGCAGGCCGAGACCCAGCAGGCCGAGCAGGTACGGCTCAGCCACCGCGCCGCTCGCACCGGCCCCGCCGCCCGGCTCGGCAAGCGCCCCGCCCAGGTGCCTGATCTGCACGTTGATGAGCGGTTCGACCGGCTTGGCCAGCAGGAGCTCCACCGCGTCCGCGTCCAGGCCGGTGAGCAGCTCCGCACGAGCGATGGATGGGGCCGGATCGGTGGGCTCGGCGGTGATGTCACCCAGGTCGGCAACCGGGACGACGCCGCGGCTGTCGGAGATCGCGCCCTCGATCTTGTCGATGCGCGCCAGCAGGTCCTCCCCCTGAGCCGCCTCACCCAGGTAGGCCAGATCCAGCGTCACCATCGGCGGCGCGCCGGGTGGCTGGAGCCGGTTGATCCAGACACTGAGTTCACGCGGCGCCTCGGCGGTGATCTCCAGGAACGCGTCGTACACCTCCCTGGTCCGGTGCTCCGGCCAGATCACGCGCCCGCCGTACAGGACTGGCACGGGATACAGCTCGAGTTCGAGGGCGGTCACCACCGCGAAGTCCCCGCCACCGCCGCGCAGCGCCCAGAACAGCTCGGGATCGGACTCGGCGCTCACCCGGCCCGGCTCGCCATCGGCGTCCACGATGTCGATAGCCCGCACGCTGTCGGAGGCCAAGCCGTACTTGCGGCTGAACCAGCCGACCCCACCGCCCAGGGTGTAGCCGGTCACGCTGACCCCCGGCGCGCTGCCGGACAGGCCAGTCAGACCCAGCGGACCGGCCGCCGCCAGCACCTGCCCCCACTTCACGCCCGCGCCCACCCGGACCACGCGCTCCTGCGCGCGGACCTCCACCTCGTTCAGCAGGCCGGTACGCAACAGGATCAGGCCTTCCACATCACCCGAGGCGCCATGCCCGCTCGGCTGCGCGGTCACCGTCATACCCGCCCGCCGCGCGTAACGCACGAGCGCCGCCACGTCATCGGCATCCGCGGCCTCCGCCACGGCCGCCACCGGCTGCCTGACGGTCAGATTCCACGCGGTGGCCGCCTGTTCAAAGCCGTCGTCATCGGCCAGGAGCACGCGCCCCTTGAGGACACCGCGCAGATCGTTGATCGTCATCGTCGTCTCCCCTTTTCGAGTTCTCAGAAATGCGAGGGAACACCGTGCCGCACTACGGCAAGGACGGCGCCCTGACCAGACCGGACAAGGATTAGGCCCGAAACCTCGATCACGCCAGGATGAGAATGGCCGCGACCACCACCATCACCGCGGCGGTGAGGCCGTGGACACCGAACGCCACCGCCCGCGAACCCCCGTTCCTGAGCACGACGACCATGTCGCCCAGCGGGGCGAACACACTGGCAAGAATCAGCCAACCGAGCATGTGCTGGTTTCCCGTCACGAGGGCCGGGAGCACGACGAGCCCGGCCGTGATGTCCCGTACGCCCTTGACGGTCAGGTACGCGTTCATGGACACGGGAACCCCGTAGC
>NZ_JBQQBR010000098.1:0-9211 GCF_052245935.1 Nonomuraea sp. 3N208
GCTGGTGCCGGCCGCGCGGTTGCCGCCGTTGGCGGTGGCGATGTCCTGCAGGGCCTGGAGGTGCTTGTGCACGTTCGTGCCCTTGACCTGCTGGACGAGCAGCTTGGCGAACGCGTCGTCCAGGCCGAGGGCGTTGGCCGGCGCAGCTATGGCGATGGTCAAGGCGAGCGCGGTCATGAATGAGATCACGATTCTGCGCATATGGGTACCCCTTATCTACGGGACGGGGAGCAATGTCCCCCGAGAGTCGCCGAAACGCGAAACAACCCGACCCTGCAATACTGAGAAGAATTGCTAATCCGGTAAAAATCAGGACATATCGAGCACGTTCTGTTTTGCGTGGGCGCGTACCCCGTTTTTCCTTCCACGTCCTTGGCATCGCCACGCCCGCCGAATGATCTGATCACCTGGCCGCGGTGGTGATGCCGGTGGCCCGGGTGAGCAGGACGGTCGCGGCGGGGGCGAGCAGGCGCCACGGGTGGCTGTTGGAGCGGGGGTCGTGCTCGCGCTGCCAGACGGCCAGCTCGCTGAGGATCCGCACGGCGTGCACGCCCACATACCAGTCCAGAGGGCCGATCTCGGCGCGAGGATTCGCCGCGCGGTACGCCACCGGCCGGCTCACCATTCACACTCTCGGCCGCCGCCTGGGCATCGGCGGAGATGAAGCGGGTACGGCCGCGCTTGGCCGCCTGATGGCGGAAGGCCTCCCGCAGCAGGCCTCGGAGAAGGCACCATGAGCGGCCCAGAAGAGACCGCACAGCCGGGATGGTCCGATGAGGACGGGCAGCGGTGGGCCGCCGACGCCGATCGCCGCGACCGCGTCCTGGCCCCCGTGGCCGAGGCACTGCTGTCGACCGCCCGGCTCCAGCCAGGCCAACGGGTCCTGGACATCGGCTGCGGATGCGGCGCCACCACACTCGACGCCGCCGCACGCGTCGCCCCGCACGGCGAAGTCACCGGGATCGACGTATCCGAGCCCATGCTGCACGTGGCCCGCGCCCGGCAGGCGGGCGGGGGCCTGGGCAACGTGCGCTTTGTTCACGCCGACGCGCAGGTCCATCCCATCCCCCGTGCCGGCCTCCGACCGCGACGCCGCGCTCAACGACGTGCGTGCCGTCCTGGCCGACCACGCCGACCAGGCCGGTGTCCACTTGACCGCCGCCATCTGGCTCATCACCGCCACCCGCGCCTGATCAGTCCACAGCGGCCCGAGCGGAGGGCCTCTTCGGCGGTGGCCGTACAAGGTCATGGGCAGATTGCGGGGAGTGCTACGCTGCTGATCGTTTGGGCTTGGATTTCGGATGGAGAGGGAGGTGAGGTTTGATGACCGCGGTGAAGACCGCTGCCGTGTGCAGTGCCCGGACAATCCTCACGTCCCGGGCCCCGGTCTGACTCATTTCTTGCCGTCCGCCGTGAGCCGTCCGGCTTGCGAGGCGGAGTGGCGTCTGCGTCTCGTCGGGGCCCCTTCCCGCAAGGTGTCTCACGTTGCCAAATCTCTTCACGGATCCATCCGACGTCGGCCTGTCCCGGTACGGATGGACGGAAACACTCGATAACGCCTTCGCAGAACACCGCGAGGCCGGCCTGGTACCGGCCCGGATCGTGCGTGTGGACCCTAGCGTGCCGGGGAGGCGCGAAGCGGTCGCGGCCACCCTGCAAGAGATCATCATGCGTCACGCGCACAGCACGGAATACCAGTACCCCGGCTACATCCTGCGCCCACAGGCAAGCACAGAAACGGACTCGAACACTCCCATGACCGCCTCCTGGATCACCCGCCCCGAGACCGCCGCCGACCTCGCCCAGATCCGCGAGGTCAATCTCGCCGCCTTCCCCACCTCTCACGAGGCCGACCTGGTCGAGGCTCTGCGGGCCGACCCGGAGGCGTGGATCCCCGGCCTGTCCTGGGTCGCCGAGGCGCCCGACGGCTCCATCGCCGGATTCGCGCTGCTCACCCGATGCCACGTCGACGGCTCTCCGGCGCTCACCCTGGGCCCGTGCGCCGTCAGACCCGAGCACCAGCGGCGGGGCGCCGGTTCCGCCGCCATCCACGGCGCCCTGCGAGCCGCGCGTGAGCAAGGCGAGAACCTCGTGATCGTGCTCGGCCACGCCGAGTACTACCCGCGTTTCGGCTTCACCCCGGCCTCCGGCTACGCCATCCGGCCGCCCTTCGACGTCGAGGACAAATACATGATGGCGCTCGCCTTCGACCCCACGCGACCCGTGCCGACCGGCACCATCCGCTACCCGGCGGCGTTCGGCGTCTGACCCCGCCCTCCGGCACGAGACAGCAGTTCGACGCTCTTGACCCCTGCTGGGCCGCAGCCGCCGACAGACCGTCCTGGTGACGGCATGTACCACGGACGGCGTCGGCGGGCTCGAACACGCTTAGGGTTCCACCGCGGCACGGACTTGCGGGGCGCCAGGTCAAAGCCGGTCTTGCTGCCGACCTCGCCATCCTGTACCCCCAGCTAGCCGCATGAGAGTAGCCGGCGCAACGGCCACTACAACGGTGTAGAGCGTGAACGTGGCCGTGGGTCGGTCCCGGTTGACGCGACCTCCGACGTGGCGACGGCCGCCTCGGCGCCCCGGCACCACGGTCACAGGCGGGGCGGGAAGCGCTGGAGGCTGAACTTGCCCGCGAGCGCGCGGCGTTGGATCTGGCGGGAAAGGCCATGCGCCCTTGGAAGCAGCGCTTGTGCGGTCCAGGCCATGCTCCGCCGCCTGCTTGGCCACCCCGTACGCGATGCCGCGACCTGGGACAGGCTGGACGCCGGCGACCTGGACCGGGGCCATCGCCGGCGTCCCCCAGAATCCCGAATCTTGTGTGCCCTATGCGTTCCTTTCGGCCGGCTCCAGCCCCACTAGGAGGTTGAAGGCGCCGGTGAGGACATTAAGGGCGACAAGGCCGACGATCTCCGCGATGATCCGGTCACTCCACCCATGCGACCGAAGCTCCACGACGTCCTCGTCCGTGATCGAGGACGGCTCGACCAGCACTCGTAATGCCACGGCGATGAGTGCCGCTTCCCTGGCGTCGGTGGAGGTCCCCTGACGGGCGAGGGCGATGTCGGCCTCGGTCAGCCCTGCGGCGCGTCCCGCCGCGGCATGCGCGTCGAGGCAGTGCCCGCAGCCGATCCACTCCTGTACGGCAAGCGAGATCTTCTCACTGAGCGCGCGAGGCAGCTTGATCCGCTTCATGGCCCGAGAGAAGTCCAGGTAGCCCTGAAGCAACGCCGGAGAGTGGGCCATTGTGGCGACCATGCCGCCCACGCCACCCCTTCTCTCGATGATGTCGTTCAGGAGCTCGCGGGACTTCCCGGGCGCGTCAATGGGGTCCAGTGCGGTCAGGCGTGGCATTTATCCTCCTCAGGGTGTGTCGTGAAGTACTATACCCCCCTAAGGTATAGGAGGTGGAGAGATGTCACTAGAACGGCGACTCATTGAGCACCTGTCTCACTGGCTCGGCCAATGGCCGCCTACCACCGAACTGGACATCGTCGGCGCGCCAGGGCGAACGCTCCAAGGCTGGGACGCCAGGATCCATCCCGTCGTGGGGGTCGGAAACGCCCAGGGCCGCGTCCTCTCAGTCCAGCCCGAGCACGTGGAGAAGTTGGCGGAGCAGTACGCTCGAGACGCCAACCTGTCCGTGTTCGGATCGCGAGTTCCGGCCCTGATCGGCCTTCCGAAGCGTGGATGGTTCACCGCCGTCTACCGCTGGACGACGCACCCCGTTCCCCTTCCCGATGCCGGCATATGGTTTCCCGCGGAAGCTCCCGAGGTGCCCGAATGGCTGCGGCCATTCGGCGGGGAAGTGTTGATCGCCCGAGATCCGAATACTGGAGAGCATTTGGCCGGCGTGGGCGTCAAACGGCATGACGCGTACGGACGAGAGCTCGCCGTCGTGACCGCTCCGGCGGCGCGTGGCCGTGGTCTTGCCCGACGGCTTGTCGCCCAGGCGGCGCGGCGAGTGCTGGACGAGGGCGCGGTGCCCACGTACATGCACGCCTTCAGCAACCATGCGTCTGCCGCCGTCGCCGAAGCAGCCGGCTTTCCCGACGTCGGCTGGACGTGCTTCGGCGTGACCGAGCAGGAAGTGTCTCGGAGCGAAAGCGGCTAGCCGGTCATGGGCGGACGGCGCCGAGCAGGCGAGTGCGCCAGTAATCGTCGAGGTCGACCACTTTGATGATGTCGCCGGTCTGGGGCGCGTGGACCATTTTGCCGTTGCCGGCGTACATGCCCATGTGTCCCAGTCCTTTGCTGAAGAGCAGATCTCCGGGCTCCAGCTTGTCCAAGGGAACGCGACGGTCGGCGCCCCAGCTCCATTGAGACCAGGTCGTGCGCGGTAGCTCGACCCCTCCTGTACGCCAGGCCGCCTGCGTCAAGCCGGAGCAGTCGAACGAGTCCGGCCCGGTGCCGCCGTAGCGATACGGTTTACCGACCTGGGCGAACGCGAACTCGAGTGCCGAGCGGGCGTTGCCGGACGCAGGCCCGGTGTACTCGATGCCCGGGCTGTTGGGGTCGCCGGCCTGGAAGGCGCCCAGCCTGCGCAGGAGCTTGGTCTGTTCGGCGACCATCTTGTCGACCTTCGCCTTCTCCTGGCGTACCTTGTTGCGCGCCGTTTCGGCCTCGGCCAGGACGGTCTTGGCCTCGTCGCGTTGATCGCGCAGTTCTTTGGTGGTCACCTCGTAAGCTCGTATCTTCGCCGCCGCGGCCTGTGTCATCTCATCGAGGGCGGCCATGGTGCCGAGCATGGCCTCGGGATTGCTCTGGGTGGCGAACTGAGGCCAGCCCCGGAAGGGGCCGAACTGGTAGTTGTTGACCGCCACGTTGACGAGGTCCCGGCGCAGGGCGTTGGCTCGGGCGTCTTTGCTCTGGAGTTCGGCGTTGAGTACGCCGTACCTCTTCTTCGCCGTCGTGTACGTTTCGGCGGCCTGGTTGTAGCGCTCGACCAGTTGGTCGGCCTGCTCGTTCAGCTTCACCAGCTTGGCCCTGGCCTTGGCGGGCGACGGGTCGGCCACGGCGGTGCCAGGGGTGGAGGCCAACGCGGCTAAGGTCAGCGCGACGGCTGCTGTTGTTCGCCCAAGCCGAGCCGGTACGACCACTACGATGCCTCCTCGTAAGCTCCAAACCTGGGGCGAAATAGTACAGAAGCGGAGAAGACGTTTCGCCCTGTTCATGACAATTCGGCTGGCCGGAGCGGTATGTACTATCCGGCATAGCGGCCGGTAGTGCCCACCCGTGTGGAGATACGCAGGTCGCCCTCCAGGCGTTCGGTCGGGGGCCCGGACATGGCGCGCCCCCGGCTCCGAAGAGGTCTCGGAGCCGGGGGCGCGGTCGTCTCAACGGTCGGTGAGGTCCCTGGGGTGACGGGCGTAGAGCACCACGGCCGTGGCGCCGGGGAGCAGCCGTGCCGTCTCTTCGATGGCGTGGCGGGCGTCGGGCGAGCCGTCGTGGGCGATAAGGGTCGGTGTGGCGGTGGACATGGGATTCTCCTCTGAAGCGGGTACTCAGTTGCCTCGGTGGGTGGCGGCGGGTTCGGCCGCCGCGGGTGCGGACGTGTAGGAGCGCAGGGTTCCTGCGGCGAGCAGGGCACCCACGAGTGCGATGCCGGCGGCTCCGATGAACGCGGCGGAGAAGCCGCTGGTCAGGGCGGGCAGATTGCCGAGTTGGGCGGCGCCGTTGGCGGCGGCGACGGCGGTCATGGCGGCGAGGCCGAGTGCGGAGCCGACCTGGTAGCTGGTGTTGACGATGCCGGAGGCCAGGCCGCCTTCCTCGGGCCGGGCGGAGGAGATGGCGGTGCCGAGGGAGGGGATGAAGGCCAGTGACATGCCGAGGGCGGCTACCAGGCTGGCGGGGAGGACGTCGGTGGCGAAGCTGCCGTTCGGGCTGATCAGTGCGAGCCAGGCCATGCCGGCGGCGAGCAGGGCCAGGCCGGTGACGGTGGTGGTCTTGGGACCGAACCGGTTGATGGCCCGGGGGGCCAGGACGATCATGCCGATCATGATGAGGACGGTCATCGGCAGGAGGGCGGCGCCGCTGGGGAAGGCGCTGTAGCCGAGGACCTGCTGCAGGTAGAGGTTGAGGAAGAACCACATGGGGATCCACGCCCCGCCGAGGAGCAGTTGGGTGAGGTTGGCGGCGGCGAGGTTCGGGGTGCGGAAGATCGACAGGCGCATGAGGGGCTCGCGGCGGCGGGCCTGGATGGCGACGAAGGTGGCGAGCAGGATCACGGCGGCGGTGAGCGCCAGCCAGGTCTGCGCCGAGGCCCAGCCGATTTCCGGTGCGCGGACGATGGCGTAGACGGCGGTGCCGAGGCCGGCGGTGACGGTCAGCGCGCCGATCAGGTCCACGGAGCCGCGCTGGGATTGGGCGGTGGGCATGAGCGGGCCGGTGGCCAGCAGTGCGACGAGGGCGATGGGGATGTTGATGTAGAAGACCCAGGGCCAGCTGAGGTATTCGGTGATGACGCCGCCGAGGAACACCCCAGCGGTGCCGCCGGCCGGGGCGGCGGCGCCGTACAGGGCGAGGGCCTTGGTGAGCTCCTTGGGGTCGTGGCCGAAGAGCATCATGAGCAGGGTGAGGGCGGACGGGGCGATCAGGGCGGCGCCGATGCCTTGGACGGCGCGGCCGGTGAGCTCGACCCAGACCTCGGGGGCGATGCCGGCCACCAGTGAGCCGGCGAGCAGGATGAGCCAGCCGGCGCCGAAGAGGCGGCGGGCGCCGAACAGGTCGGACAGGCGTCCGCCGAGCAGCAGAAGACCGCCGAAGGCGACGACGTAGGCGTTGAACACCCAGGACAGGCTCTCCTGGGAGAAGCCGAGGTCTTCCTGGATGCGGGGCAGGGCGACGCCGATGATCGACGTGTCCATGATGACGATGAACTGGGCGGTGGCGATCAGGGCCAGGGCTGCCCATCGCCGGGGGGATGGTGCGGACATGTGCACTCTCCATCTCAGGTCTTATACCCATGTGGGGTATTCGGTGGATCAATAAATACCACCGGGGGGTATCTGTCAAGAGGTGCTGGCCCAGAGATGATCGGCGCTCGATTCTGGTCGTACGGAGTGCGTAGGCCGAAGGCTGTTTCGAGGTTGGGCTCTTGCGTCAGAAATACCATAGGGGGGTATAGTGTTGTGCAGCGACGAACGCGAGGGAGGTCGCACATGGCCGGATACACCAGCAGCAAGCAGGATCACGCGATGCGGTTGCGTCGTATCGAGGGGCAGATTCGTGGCCTGCAGCGCATGGTCGAGGAGGACAAGTACTGCATCGACGTCTTGACTCAGGTGTCGGCGGCGACCAGCGCGCTGAAGTCGTTCTCGCTGTCGTTGCTGGAAGAGCATCTGGCGCACTGCGTGGCCGAGGCCACGTTGAAGGGCGGCCCGGAGGCGGACGCGAAGGTCAAGGAGGCCTCCGACGCCATCGCCAGGCTTGTGCGTTCTTGACCTGTGTTGAAGGAGAGATGGATATGAGCACCGTCAGCTACACCGTCAGGGGCATGACCTGCGGCCACTGCGTCAGTTCGGTCAAGGAGGAGGTCGGCGAGGTGGCCGGCGTGACCGGTGTCGAGGTGGATCTGGCCACCGGGTTGTTGAGGGTGGACAGTGACAGTCCGATCGACCCGGCGCGGATCGTTGCCGCGGTCGAGGAGGCCGGATACGAAGTGGCGAGTCGGTCATGAATGCCGCGGCCAAGCTTGGTTCCTATGTTGTAGGGGTGGCCGTCGTGTTCGGCGGCGCGCTGGGTGTGGGAAAGGTGGTGGGGCCGGTCGCGGCGGCGGCTCCGGTCGCCGGCCACAGCGCGATGACGGCGCCACCCTCGGCGAGCCCGGCGCAGGGTGCGGGACATGATGAGCACGCCACCGAGCCCGCCACGAGCGATAGTGATACCCCTGGGGGGCTGCAAGTGTCGGAGAACGGTTACACCCTCATCCCGCTCACCGAAACGATCAAGCCGGGTGAGCGCACGGATTTCCGTTTTACGGTGACCGGCCCGGACGGTAAGCCGGTGACCGACTACCGGGTTGAGCACGACAAGAAGCTGCACTTCATCGTGGTCTCCCGTGATCTGGGCAGTTTCCAGCACCTGCACCCGGTCGAGGCGGGTGGCGGCGTTTGGTCGGTCGAGCTCACGCTGCCCGTGGCGGGCGTCTACCGGGCTTTCGCCGACTTCGTGCCCGGCGGCGGCGAGGGGCTGACCCTGGGCGCCGACCTGTCGGTGGCGGGCGGGTTCGAGCCCCAGGCGCTGCCGGCGATCAGCCGGACCGTGACGGTCGACGGGTACACGGTCACCTTGGACGGTGATCTGAGGCCGGGTCAGTCGAGCAAGCTCACCTTGAAGATCGTCAAGGACGGTAAGCCGGTCACCGACCTGCAGCCTTACCTCGGCGCTTACGGGCATCTGGTGGCGCTGCGCGCCCGTGATCTGGCCTACCTGCACGTGCACCCCGACGGTGCGCCCGGAGATGGCACGACCGCGGCAGGACCCGAGATCGTCTTCTACGCCGAGGTGCCCAGCACCGGTGACTACCGGCTGTTCCTGGACTTCCAGCACGACGGTAAGGTGCGCACCGCCGACTTCACCCTCGGCGCGGGCGAGCGGCCGGCCATCCCGAACGTGACCCCGACACCCGCCCCGAGTGGGCACGGCGATCACAGCCACTGAGCGAGAGAAAGGAGAACGGTGATGTCCCAGGTCACCGATGACCGGCAGAACGCGGTCGAGCTCTCGATCGGCGGCATGACGTGCGCGTCCTGCGCCAACCGCATCGAGCGCAAGCTGAACAAGCTGGACGGCGTGACCGCGACGGTGAATTACGCCACCGAGAAGGCGAAGGTCACCTTCGGTGACGGCGTTGACCCGGAGCAGTTGATCGCGGAGGTGGAGAAGGCCGGCTACAGCGCCGCGCTGCCCACGCCTCCTGCCCGGCAGGAAGAGGACCGGGAGCCGGCGGATGAGCTCCAGCCGTTGCGCAACCGGCTGATCACCTCGATCGTATTGTCCGTGCCGGTGGTCGCGATGGCGATGATTCCGGCGTTGCAGTTCACCTCCTGGCAGTGGTTGTCGCTGACGCTGGCGGCGCCGGTGGTGGTGTATGCGGGCTGGCCGTTCCACAAGGCGGCCTGGACGAACCTGCGGCACGGCGCGGCGACGATGGACACGCTGATCTCGATCGGCACCATCGCCGCGCTGGGCTGGTCGCTGTGGG
>NZ_JBQQBR010000099.1:0-9022 GCF_052245935.1 Nonomuraea sp. 3N208
CGGCCTGCGCCGCAACGCCCTCACGCGTCTTGGCCGACAGCACCCACGGCACCACCGGCAACCCCTGGCCGGGCTCATCCTCCTGCGACGGAGCCTCTTCCAGCACCACATGCGCGTTCGTCCCGCTGACGCCGAAGGAAGAGACCGCTGCCCGGCGCGGGCGATCCTGCCGCTCCCACGGCCGTCCTTCGGTCAGGAGCTCCACCGCGCCCGCTGACCAGTCCACGTGCGGGCTGCGCTCATCGGCGTGCAGGGTGGCGGGCAGGACGCCGTGGCGCATGGCCATCACCATCTTGATGATGCCCGCGGCACCGGCCGCGGCCTGGGTGTGGCCGATGTTCGACTTGATCGAGCCGAGCCAGAGCGGCTGCTCCCGATCCTGGCCGTACGTCGCGAGGAGCGCCTGGGCCTCGATCGGGTCACCCAGCGGCGTCCCGGTGCCGTGCGCCTCGACCACGTCGACCTCGGCGGCCGACAGCCCGGCGTTGGCCAGCGCCTGCCGGATCACCCGCTGCTGCGAAGGACCGTTCGGCGCCGTCAACCCGTTGCTCGCACCGTCCTGATTGACCGCCGACCCGCGAACGACCGCCAGCACCTGGTGCCCGTTCCGGCGCGCGTCCGACAGCCGCTCCACCAGCAGGACCCCGATGCCTTCGCTCCAGCCCGCGCCGTCCGCCGCCTCCGAGAACGCCTTGCTGCGGCCGTCGGTGGCGAGGCCGCGCTGCCGGCAGAACTCGATGAAGGTCCCCGGTGTGGCCATCACCGTCACGCCACCGGCCAGCGCCAGCTCACATTCGCCGTTCCGCAGCGCCTGGACCGCCAGATGCAGGGCCACCAGCGACGACGAGCACGCCGTGTCCACCGTCACCGCCGGGCCCTCGAACCCGAACGTGTACGACACCCGGCCGGACGCGACACTGCCCGAGATGCCGGTGCCGATCAGCCCTTCCAGCTCCTCAGGCACTGAGGAGAGCTGAGACCCGTAGTCGTGGTACATCACGCCGGAGAACACACCGGTCCGGCTGCCGCGCAGCCCTGACGGATCGATCCCGGCCCGCTCGATCGCCTCCCACGACGCCTCCAGCAGCAACCGCTGCTGCGGATCCATCGCCAGCGCCTCACGCGGCGAAATCCCGAAGAACCCGGCGTCGAACTCGCCGGCGTCGTACAAGAACCCGCCGTGGCGTACGTAGGAGGTGCCCTTGCTGTCGGGGTCCGGGTCGTACAGCCGGTCCAGGTCCCAGCCGCGGTCGGCGGGGAACTCCCCGATGGCGTCCGTGCCGGAGTCCACCAGCTCCCACAGGCCCTCGGGTGACAGCACGCCGCCCGGGTACCGGCAGGCCATGCCGACGATCGCAATCGGCTCGTCGTCGAGCGTCGTCCGGGCAGGAGTGTCCGTCGGGGCCGCGGACGCGGCCCCGGTCAGCTCGGAGTCCACATACTCCGCCACGGCTCGCGCGTTCGGGTAGTCGAACACGAGCGTGGCGGGCAGGCGCAGCCCGGACACGGTGTTGAGCCGGTTACGCAGCTCCACCGCGGTGAGCGAGTCGAAGCCGAGCTCCTGGAAGGCGCGGTCCGGCTGCACCGCGTCGGCCGAGGCGTGCCCCAGCACTGTCGCCACCTCATGCCGGACCACTTCGAGCAGCGCCCCGCGCCGTGCGTCGTCATCCATCACGACCAGGCGCCGCGCCAGCGCCGACGCGTCCGAGCGCGCCACCCGCCGCACGGCACCGCGTACCAGGCCTCGTAGCAGGGCCGGGAGGCTGTCACCGCGTGACCGCAACGCCGCCCCGTCCACCCGCAGCGGCACCAACGCCGCTTCGCCGGAGCCAACCCCTGCGTCGAACAGCGCCAGACCTTCGTCCACCGACAACGCCGGCAACCCCTGGCGCCGCATCCGCTCGAAGTCGGCCTCGCTCAGCCATCCGCTCAGGCCCGTGTCGGCATCCCACAGTCCGTACGCCAGCGACGTCGCCGCCAGCCCGATCGAGCGGCGGTGCGCCGCCAGCGCGTCCAGGAAGACGTTCGCCGCCGCGTAGTTCGCCTGCCCTGCCGCCAGCACCAACCCACCGGCCGACGAGAACAGCACGAACGCGGCCAGATCCAGATCCCGCGTCAGCTCGTGGAGATGCCACGCCCCGTCCGCCTTCGGGCCCAGGACCCCGTCCAGCCGCTCGGCCGTCAACGCACTGACCAGCCCGTTGTCGCCCACTCCTGCCGCGTGCACGATCCCGGTCAGCTCGGGGACGGACGCGATCAGCTCGGCAACGGCATCCCGGTCACCCACGTCACACGCGGCCACCGACACCTCCGCACCCAGCTCCACCAGCTCGGCCGCCAACTCGGCCGCACCCGGGGCATCCGGTCCACGCCTGCTGACCAGCACCAGACGCCGCACCTCATGCGCACTGACCAGATGCCGGGCCACCAGCGCACCCAGCCCACCGGTGCCACCCGTGACCAGCACCGTGCCCTCCGGGCCGAACACCGGCCCGCGCTCCTCCAGATCCGAGACCCGCGTCAGCCGCGGAACGCGAACCTCGCCACCGCGAATCGCGATCTCCGGCTCCCCGGAGGCCACCGCCGAACCCAGTGCCATCCAGGACCGCTCTGTGCCGTCCACATCCACCAGCACGAACCTGCCGGGATTCTCCGCCTCGGCCGCCCGCACCAAGCCCCACACCGGAGCCACACCGACGTCCACGCCCTCATCGGGCCCCACCGCCACGGCACCCTGCGTCACCACCACCAACCGCGACGACGCGAACCGCTCATCGGCCAGCCACTCCTGCACCGCCGTCAGCACCTGATGAGTTGCCCGCCGGACAGCAGCAGGGGCATCCGTCTCCGGGTCGGTGGCAGGGAGCTTCAGGAATGCATACTCCAGCACCGACTCCGCGTCCGCCGCCGGAGCCTCGATCGCGCTCGTCCAGATCACCTGGTGAAGGGAGGTGAGGCGGGCCTGATGCTGAGGCGCGATGGACAGAGGCCGCAGAGTGAGCGCCTCGATGTCGGCCACCGGCGTGCCCGTGCCGTCCGCGATGGCCAGAGAGACGGACGTACTGCCGACCTTCGTGCTCTTGGTGACCTTGATGCGGAGGCCGGTCGCCCCGGCGGCGTGCAGTGACACTCCAGACCAGGCGAACGGCAGGAACGGCTGACCCGGCTCCGCTGCCGGGAGCAGGCCGCCGAGAGCGCTGGCGTGCAGTGCCGCGTCCAGCAGGGCTGGGTGCAGCCCGAACCGGGCCGCCTCGGCATGCTCCTGCTCCGGCAGCGCGATCTCGGCGAACACCTCACCCGGCCGCGCCCAAGCGCGCACCAGCCCCTGGAAGATCGGCCCGTACTCCAGCCCGATCTCCGCCAGATCCTCATACAACTGCTCGACCTCGACCGGCGCCGCACTCGCGGGCGGCCACTGCACCACGTCAAAGCCGGGCACACCATCCTCGGCCGCCAGCACCCCATCGGCATGCCGCACCCACGGCTCGGCCGCCCCCGAACGGGAGTGGATACTCACCGACCGGCCACCGCTCTCATCGGCCGGACCGGCCACCACCTGCACCTGCACCGCACCCTCGGCCGGCACCACCAACGGCGCCTGCAACGTCAGCTCCCGCAGCCGCGAGCACCCCAGCTCATCCCCGACCCGCACCGCCAGCTCCACCAACCCGGTCCCCGGCACGATCACCATGCCGTTGACCACGTGATCAGCAAGCCACGGATGCGTGGCCACCGACAGCCGGCCGCTGAAGACCACCGACTCCCCACCGGCCACCTCGGTCACCGCACTCAACAGCGGATGCTCGATCGCGCCCAGCCCGGCCGCGTCGACATCGCCCGCCTCCACAACCGCCGGCACCCAGTAGCGCTCCCGTTGGAAGGCATACGTGGGCAGATCGACGTGCTTCGCCGGAGCCAACAGCGCCTTCCACTCGACCCTCACCCCATGCACATGGAGCCGCCCAAGGGCTTCGACCAGTGCCCGGGCCTCGTCACGGTCCTTGCGAGCGGCCGGGATGAACACCCCATCGGCGATGCTCTGCTGAGCCAGCCCGGTCAACACCCCATCCGGACCCACCTCCACGAACACATCCGCCCGCGCGGCCGCCACACCATCGGCGAAACGCACCGCCTCCCGCACGTGCTCCACCCAATAACCAGGCGTGCTCAGCTGACCCGGCTCGGCTTCCCGGCCGGTCACATTCGAAATGATCGGGATGGTCGGCTCGTGGAAGGTCAGCCCGGCGATCGCCTGCTCGAAGTCGGCCAGCATCGGCTCCATCAACGGCGAATGGAACGCATGCGAGACCCGCAACCGCCGCGTCCGCACATCCACCTGCCGCTCGATCTCCGCGATCGCCTCCTCAGCACCCGAGATCACCACCGCGCCAGGAGCGTTGACCGCCGCGATGCCGACCCGCTCGTCCAGCAGCGGCAGGATCTGCTCTTCAGGGGCTGCGATAGCGAGCATCGCGCCGCCCTCCGGCAGCGCCTGCATCAGCCGCGCCCGCGCCGCCACCAACGTGCACGCATCAGCCAAAGAGAACACCCCGGCCACATGCGCCGCGGCGATCTCCCCGATCGAATGCCCCACCAGCACATCAGCCCGCACCCCGAACGACTCCAGCAACCGGAACAACGCCACCTCGAAAGCGAACAACGCCGGCTGCGTCATCCCCGTCTGAGCCAGCACCCCATCCGGATCGGTGAACATCACCTCCCGCAACGACAGATCCAAATGCCCACAAACGTCCTGCAACGCCCGCTCGAACACCGGGAAGGCCTCGGCAAGCTGCCGGCCCATACCGACCCGCTGACTGCCCTGACCGGCGAACAACAACGCCACCCGGGACCGGCTTCGCGCCGACACGGGTTCTCCGTCCTCGGCCAGCGCCGACAGCGCCCCGAGCAAGGCGGCCCTGTCCTCGCCCACCACGACGGCGCGCTGCTCCAGCGCGCTCCGCCCGGTCACCAGCGACCATCCCACATCGGTGGCGTTCAGCTCGGGCCGTGCCTCGATCCAGGCCGCCAGCCGGGACGCCTGCGCCCGCAACGCCGCCGCCGTCTTGGCGGAGAGCGGCCACGGCACCACCGGAAGCGCCTGACCGGGCTCGTCGTCCTGCGGCGGGGCCTCTTCCAGCACCACGTGCGCGTTGGTGCCGCTGATCCCGAACGAGGAGACCGCCGCCCGCCGCGGAGCGTCCTGCCGTTCCCACGGCCGGGCCTCGGTCAGCAACTCCACCGCGCCCGCCGACCAGTCGATGTGCTCCGACCGCTCCTCGGCGTGCAGGGTCTGCGGCATGACGCCGTTGCGTAGCGCCATCACCATCTTGATCACGCCGGCCGCGCCGGCCGCGGCCTGCGCGTGACCGATGTTCGACTTGATGGTCCCGAGCCACGCCGGCCTGTCTTCCGGCCGGTCCTGGCCATAGGTGGCGATCAGCGCCTGGGCCTCGATCGGGTCGCCCAGTACGGTGCCCGTACCGTGTGCCTCGATCATGTCCACGTCGGCCGCCGAAAGCCCCGCGTTGGCCAAGGCGTGCCGGATCACCCGCTGTTGCGACGGACCGTTCGGCGCCGTCAGGCCGTTGCTCGCGCCGTCCTGGTTGACCGCCGAGCCGCGGATGACCGCCAGCACCGGGTGCCCGTTGCGCTGGGCGTCCGACAGCCGCTCGACCAGCAGCGTCCCCACGCCTTCCGAGAGGCCGACGCCGCCTTCCGCCTGGGCGAACGCCCTGCACCTGCCGTCCACCGACAGGTTCCGCTGCCGGGCGAACTCGATGAACGTCCACGGCGTCGCCATCACCGTCACGCCACCGGCCAGCGCCAGGTCGCAGTCACCCGACCGCAGCGCCTGCACCGCCAGGTGGAGCGCGACCAGTGACGACGAGCACGCCGTGTCCACCGTCATCGCGGGCCCCTCGAACCCGAACGTGTACGACACCCGGCCGGACGCGACGCTGCCCGAGTTACCGGTGCCGATCAGCCCTTCCAGTTCCTCAGGCACCGAGGAGAGCTGGTTCGCGTAGTCGTGGTACATCACGCCGGAGAACACGCCGGTACGACTGCCGCGCAGCCTGTGCGGGTCGATCCCGGCCCGCTCGATCGCCTCCCACGACGCCTCCAGCAGCAACCGCTGCTGCGGATCCATCGCCAGCGCCTCACGCGGCGAGATCCCGAAGAACTGGGGATCGAATTCGGCGGCGTCGTAAAGGAATCCACCGTGCCTGGAGTAGGAGGTGCCCCGGTTGCCGGGGTTCGGGTCGTACAGCTTCTCCAGGTCCCAGCCTCGGTCCGGCGGGAACTCGCCCACGGCGTCCCCGGCCTGTGCCACCAGCCGCCACAGGTCCTCCGGCGATTCGACCCCGCCGGGGAACCGGCAGGCCATGCCGACGATCGCGATGGGCTCGTCGTCGACCGCCGACGACCGTGCTATGACCGCGACCTCCCGCGTGCCGAGCAGCTCGCCGGACAGGAAGCCGACGAGTGCGGCCTGGGTCGGATAGTCGAAGATCAGTGTTGCGGGCAACCTCATGCCCGTGACCTCGCTGAGGCGGTTGCGGAACTCCACTGCCATCAGCGAGTCGAAGCCCAGCTCCTGGAACGACATGTCGTCCGTGAGCGCCGAGGTGTCGGCGAACCCGAGCACCATGCCCAGCTGGGCTCGTACCAGATCCTCGAGCGCGGCCTGCTGCCCGTCCGGCGGCAGGCTCGCCAGCTGCTGCTTCAGCGTGGCCGCGGTCTCCGACGCGGCGGTCACCACCCGCCTGGCGGGACCTGACACCAGACCGCGCAGCAGGGGTGCCAGCATGTCCGCGTGGTTGCTCAGGACCTTCAGGTTCAGCAGGGCAGGGACCAGCGTGGCGCGGCCGGAGCCGAGCGCGGCGTCGAACAGGGCCAGCCCGTCCTCGGCCGACAGCGGGTCGACGCCCGAGCGCGCGAGGCGCTGCAGAGCGGCGTCGTCCAGGTCGGCCAGGCCGCCCTCCTTCCACAGCCCCCAGGCCAGCGAGATCGCGGGCAGGCCCTGTGCCACGCGGTGCTCCGCGAGAGCGTCCAGGTAGGCGTTGGCCGCCGCGTAGTTGCCCTGGCCCGCGCCGCCCAGCACGCCGGCCAGCGACGAGAACAGGATGAACGCGGTCAGCGGCCGGTCCTGGGTGAGCTCGTGCAGGTGCCGGGCGGCGTCGGACTTGGGCCGAAGGACAGTGTCGAGGCGTTCGGGGGTCAGAGAGGTGATGACGCCGTCGTCGAGGACTCCGGCCGCGTGTACGACACCGGTCAGCTCGGGGACGGACGCGATCAGCTCGGCGACGGCATCCCGGTCACCGACGTCACACGCGGCCACCGACACCTCCGCACCCAGCTCCACCAGCTCGGCCACCAGCTCCGCCGCACCCGGGGCATCCGGTCCGCGCCTGCTGACCAGCACCAGACGCCGCACCTCATGCGCACTGACCAGATGCCGGGCCACCAGCGCACCCAGCCCACCGGTGCCACCGGTGACCAGCACCGCGCCGTCCGGCCCGAACACCGGCCCGTGCTCCTCCGGCTGCGCCGCGCGTGCCAGGCGTGGCACCCGCAGCTCCCCGGCACGCACTGCCAGCTGCGCCTCGCCGCCGGCCAGCGCCCGGTCGACCACTTCCGCCACCGGCTCGTCATCGTCCAGGTCCAGCAGCACGAACCTGCCAGGTTGCTCGGCCTGCGCCGCGCGCACCAGCCCCCACACCGCCGCCTGCGCCGGATCCGGGACATCGTCCGGAGCGGCCGCCATCGCGCCGCGCGTGACGATGACCAGGCGCGACGCGGCGAACCGATCGTCGGCCAGCCACTCCTGGAGCAGGCTCAGCGCTTCGTGCACCTCGGCGGGAGCCTCGACCAGCAGGCACTCGGGAACCGGCCCGGTCTCGGGGAGCCCGGGCAGGATCTCCACGTCGCGCAGGTCGCCCGTGGCGTTCGACGACAACGGCGCCCAGTCGACCTGGAAGAGCCTGTTCCTGTTCGTGGTCTGCGGCCGGCCGACGGACACCGGGCGTACCGCCAGAGAGGAGACCGTCGCGACCGGCAGGCCGCCGGTGTCCATCAGCGTCAGGGAAATCGCGCCCTGGGCGATGAGGGAGATCCTGACGCGGAGCTTCGTCGCCCCGGAGGCGTGCAGCGCCACCCCGCTCCAGGCGAACGGGAGGGCGGGCCGGCCGGGCTCCGCATCGGCCACGAACCCGCCGAGGGCGGTGGCGTGCAGTGCCACGTCGAACAGCGCCGGGTGCAGGTCGAACCGGGCCGCGTCACGCGCCATCTCCTCGGGCAGCGCCAGCTCGGCGAAGACCTCGTCGCCCTTGCGCCAGGCGGCCTGGAGTCCGCGGAAGGCGGGGCCGTAGCCAAGGCCCATGCCGGTGAACTGGTCGTACAGGCCGTCCAGGGACACTGCCTGCGCGCCTTCCGGTGGCCAGGTTCCCTCGGGCTCAGGAGCGGTGACCCCGGCTCGGGTCAGCGTTCCTGCGGCGTGCTGGGTCCAGGGCTCGTCCTGTACGCCGTGCGGTCGCGAGTAGATGCCCAACCGGCGGCGGCCGCCCTCGTCGGGCGCGTCCACGGCGACCTGGAGCTGGACTGCTCCGCGTTCGGGAAGGATGAGCGGGGCCTGGAGGGTGAGCTCTTCCAGCAGGTCGCAGCCGGCCTCGTCGCCGGCTCTGACGGCCAGCTCCACGAAGGCCGTGCCTGGCAGGAGCACTTGTCCGTTGACGGCGTGATCGGCCAGCCACGGGTGTGTGGCGATCGACACGCGGCCGGTGAGGACCACCGCCCCGCCGTCGGCCAGGGCCGTGGCCGCGCCGAGCAACGGGTGCCCCGTGGCCCACAGCCCGAGGCTCTCCGCGTCGCCGCCTGCACCGGCCGCTTCCTGGAGCCAGTAGCGCTGGTGCTGGAAGGCGTAGGTGGGCAGCTCCACCCGCCGCGGCCGGGCCGGCTCGAACACCCCCTGCCAGTCGATACCGGCACCGTGCACCCACAACTCGGCCGCACTCGCCCACAA
>NZ_JBQQBR010000100.1:0-8781 GCF_052245935.1 Nonomuraea sp. 3N208
GGGTGAGGCAGAGGGCGGACAGCTTGGACAGGAGGTGGGACAGGTCTTCGGTCGGGACGACGCCGTCTCCACCGCCCTGGATGCGCGGGACGGCATCGTCACCGGGCAAGATGCCAGTGCCGTCGGCGGGAGGCCGGTCGGCGAGGGCGAGGAGTTGTTCGGCTGTCGCGCGGGCCTGCCGCAGGTCGCCTGAGGCCTCCGCCTCCTCCAGGCGGAGCCGGCGCTCCAGCCGTTCCAGGGCCTCCGGCTGCTCCCCGGCGGTCCGCAGCGCGGTGACGGCCTCGGACAGCGTGGCGCGGCCGCGTGTGAGGTCGCCCAGGGTGAGCTGAAGGGTGGCCACCCGTTCGAGGACGTCCGCGTCCAGACCTCCCGACACCGCCGCCATGGCCGCGACGACCTCGAACGGCGCCTCCGCCGGAGCAGTGGTGTCCTGCGGCGTGGCGAGGCCCGTCAAGCCTGCTTCCAGTGCCCTCCTGGCGCGGCGGTGTTCGCCGCGTTCCTCCAGGGCGAAGCCGAGCTTGATGGAGGCGAGGGCGGCCAGGCGGTGCTGGGCCGCGGCGTGGAAGGCCGTCACCGCCAGGTGCAGGGCCTCCGCCTCGGCTCGCGGATCACCGGTGCGAGCGGCGAGCGCCGCCAGCCTGTCCCGTACGACGCCTTCCTTCAGCGGGTCGGCGACGGCCAGGCCGAGTGCGGCGTGCAGGCGCTCACCCGCCTCCTGGAACGCGTCCCGCCGAAGGTCGAGCACGGCACGGTGCAGTGTGGCGGCGAAGAGGGCGTCGACGTCGCCTGCTGCGGCGGCCAGCTCCAGCGCCCGCTCCAGCTCCAGCAGGGCGTCGTCCTCCCGGTCGAGACCGGCCAGGCAGGAAGCGCGCATGGTCAGGGCGGCCGCCTCCTTGCCGGGCGCCCGCAACCGGGCGAACGTCTCCCCCGCCGCCCCGAACTCCTCCAGCGCCAGCCCGGCATCACCCTCCATGTACGCGAGCACGCCCAGGTGGTAGCGGACCGAGGCGGTGCCGTCATGGTGGCTGATCGCGTCGTACTCGCGTTCCGCCAGCTCGAAGGCCGTCCTGGCGCCCGCGGCGTCGCCGGTGGCGCGGCGGCGTTGCGCGATGCGGTACCACTCGTCAGCGGGCTCCCGGCGCTCGCCCCTGCGCCGTACGATCTCCACCACGCGGGCCTCGCACGCGGCGGCCTGCGGGCGGTGGCCGCGACCGGCCAGCAGGACGGCGTGCGCGTCGAGTGCCCGGCAGGCGTCTTCCCACGCCCCGGCGGCCTCCAGCTCGAGGGCGCAGGCCGTGATGCGCTGCACCGCGGCGGTGAGGTCGCCCTGGTCGACGGCGGCGCGCGCGGCGGGGATCAGCACCGTGGCCGCCGGTTTCGGCTCTCCCAGCGTCAGGTACACCTCGCGGGCCCGGACCGCGCACGCCACCGCCGCGGCCGGATCACCGGCGGCCAGGCAGGCGTCGGCCGCTGGGCCTGGTGTGACGCCTCCTCCTCGGCGAGTCCGGCGGCTGCGCACAAGGCTGCCGCGCGGAGGTGCCGGTCGACGGCGCGGGCGGGGTCGCCGGTCCGCAGCAGGACGACGCCCATGCCGGCGAGCTGCCGGGCCTCGGATCGGGTCTCGCCCAGGGCACGGTAGACGGCCGCCGAACGTTCGTACGCCTCCAGGGCCTGGTCCGGCTTGTCCAGCTCGGCATGATTGAAGCCGAGCCTGGAGAGCGCGTCGGCGGCCCTGGCCCGCTCGCCGGCCTCGTCGAACGCGGCCGCCGCCCTGGCCAGCACGGCGTTGGCGGTCCGGAGGCGGCCGAGCTCGGCCAGCTGGAGCGCCGCGGCGAGCAGGAACCCCCCGCGATCGCCCGGCGCGCCACCGCGTTCCCCGGCCGGGCCGAAGTGGTGCTCGGCGAAGCGGAGGAGCTTCAGCGTCAGATCCTCGTCAGAGGTCAGCAGCGCGAGCTCGGCGGCGGCCTGCGCGAGGTGCCCATCCATCGCCGGCGGCGGGTCGTCGAGTGCGGCGGACAGCCGGGTCAGCAGGCCGGCGTCGCCGTCTCTGGCCAGGGCCAGGGCCTCACTCAGGTCGCGGGCGTCGCCCAGGGCGGAGAAGCGGGCGAGTAAGGCGTGGGACAGCAGCCTTTGGGCGGGCGCCTGGTCGCGGGAGGTCTTCACGGCCAGTTGGACGGCTTGGCGGGCGGCCAGGACGGCGTCGTTCATGTCCTCGGCTCGCCGCTCCGCCTCGTCGCCCGCTTCCCCAGCGCGCCATTGGAGCACCTCCGACAGCAGGCCATAGGCGTCGGCGCGGAGCGTCAGGTGTTCGGCGGAGGTGAGGGCCTCGCGCAGTGCGGTGACCGCCTCGTCCGCCGTTGCCGGGGTGAGGCGCAGGCTCAGGGTCCGGGAGAGCAGGAGGAGCGCTTCTGGCCGGGCGGGGTCGTGTCCAGCGTGGGCGGCAAGGGCCGCGCGGGCCGCGCTGATCGGTTCCGCTGGGTCGCCCCCAGTGACCACGGCCCGTTCCAGCAGCGCGTTCGCCAGGGTGGCCAGCAGGCGGGCGCGGTCGGGGTGGTCAGGCGGGGCCGGTCCGGCCGCTTCGCGTATGGCGCCGATGGCCACGTCCAGGTCGGCCTGCTCCCCGGTGACGCCATAGCGGCGCCACCGGCGCTCGGCCAGCAGTGCGAGGCGCACGATCGGGTCGGTGCCGAGCCGGCCCACCGACTCGCCACCGACCTGGGCGGCCGGGTCCTCCCGTCCGCGGGCCGGCTCGCCGGGGGCGATCGGCATCGGTCTCGAGCCGCCCAGGGCGTCCAGCATTTCCCTGCCGGCCTCGAGCGAGCGCTCGTCCCCCGTGACCACGTACCACTCGACGAGCCCCGCCGCGTACGGCGCCAGCACCCCGGGATGTGCCCACTGCTCGTGCCAGAAGTCCAGCGCGCACTGCCCCACCCTGATGAACGCCAGCAGGTCGTCGTCCAGGACCGAGCCGGCCGTCCGCGCCCGCGTGAGGTCCACGAGCGCCAGCAGCGCCTGCGACCGATCCCGGGTGCCTGGCGCCGATTCGGCGGCCGCGAGGTAGGCCCTGGCCAGGTCCTCGTCGCCGGGCGTGGCGAACGCGAGCGCCGCGGCGAGCTCCCCCAGGTAGGCCGCCTCGCCAGGCGCCCCCAAGGCCGCTCTGAACAGCACGTGCACGGCGTCGTCGATGAGCTCCCGCGCGCCCGTCTGCCCGTAGAGCCGCACCAGCCCGCCGCCGAGCAGCGCGAGCGCGCCGGGCGCCCAGGACGGGTCGGTCGAGCGCATGGCCTGCTGTAACAGCAGCTGCTCGAGCCGGTCGGCGGCGTCCACGGTCGGGTGGGCCGACGCACGGCGGACCAAGGCGTGGATGAGCAGTCCGACGTGCCGGTACGCGGCCGGGTCCACGTGCCGGAAGACCTCCTCCACCAGCCCCGCCCACGTGCCGGCCGAGTCGCCTGGCGGCACGCCCGAGCCGCGCAGCTTCTCCGGCAGCCGTCCGGGGTCGGCCACGGCCACGGCGGCGAAGAAGGCGCCCGCCACCGCGGCGTCCTGCGTGGTCCGCTGGTCGAGCCGGTACCGGGCCAGATGGAGCATGCCGATCAGGCGCCAGACGGCGGCGTCGGACTGGTCGCCGGTGCACGCCCGCATCGCCTGCTCGGCCTCGGCCAGCGCCGCGGGATCCCAGATCAGCCCGGGATCGGCGGCCTGCTCGAACAGCTCGATGCGGGCGGCGAGCGCCGCGGCCGGATCGGTCATGGGCACAGGGTATGAACTGTTGCGGGCGCTCGCTATGCGAATGCCTGACTGACGCCCGGTCCCCGCTCCCAGTGGTGTTCGCACCAACGGGGCAGCGTCCGGCGCGGCAGGACCGCCGCTCAGCCCGACAGCTCGATGAAGGACACCCCCGGCATGGGCAGGTCGAAGCTGAGGGTGACGGCGGTGCCGGTGACCGTGGCGGGCGGGTCCAGCTCGTCGAGGGTGTTGGCGGCGCGGAGTTTGTCCCATTGCTCGTCCGCCGGCCAGTATCCATCCCCCATCGCGTGCCAGACGGCCTCGATGTTGGAGTGATCGTGGTCGATGCGGTGGTGGGTGAGCGTCCGCGGGCGGCCGTCGAGACCGTCGACGGTGAGTGTGATCGTGCGGGCCAGCTCGGGGGCGCCGGTCGCCTGGGACTGGTTGAGCGTGCCGTTCCAGAGAAGCACGCCGATCCGGCCGTCGTCGTGCCTGGCCGCCCACGCCTCCACGCCGGCCACGTCCCCCTCCAACGTGGCCGGCAGCTCGGCGTCGCCGAGCCGGGCGGCGAGCGCGAGCGCGTGGAAGCGGGGTTTGCGCAGGTTGCCGACGGTGAGGAGGCCGAAGCCGCCGTGGAACAGCCGGGGCGGGCGGCCCAGCTCCTCGAAGTGGTCGGAGGCCACCCAGTGCGACAGCGCGCCGATCCTGCCCGCGGCCGACTTCATGCCGTGCAGCAGGAACGCCGCCCCGAACGGCCCGTCGCCGATGCCGTGGAAGTGGGTAGGCGTGGGTCCCCACTCGGTCCACCAGATGGGGATGTCCCGCCCGTGCGTGGCCAGGGCCGGGCGCCAGTCGAGGGGCGCGTTGCCGTAGGTGTGGGTGGACAGGAAGTCGAGTGCCGCCCCGGACTCGGCGACGTGGGCGAGCAGCTCCTCGATCCAGCCGTTCGCGGCCGAGGCGGGGCCGCCGACGCGCAGGTCCGGGTGCACGTTCTTCACGGCGGCGGCGGTGACGTCGTAGAGCAGGAAGTACTCCTCGGGCGTGCCGGACCAGAAGACGGCCAGATTGGGCTCGTTCCACACCTCGAAGGCCCAGTGGTCGATCAGCTCGTGGATGCCGTACCGGGCGGCCAGGTGCTCGACCAGGGCCCTGACGAGGTCGCCCCACGCCTCGAAGTCCTTGGGCGGCGAGATGATCGCCTCATAGCCGAACACGGTCTTGGACGGATCGGCGGCCAGGTCCCGCGGCATGAAGCCGAGCTCCACGACCGGTCGCAGGCCCAGCCCGACGACGGTGTCGTAGACCCGGTCCACGCCGCTGAAGTCGTAGACGTCCCCGTCTGTTCTTCCTGGCTCGGGAGCTCCGCGCCCTTCGCGGTACACGCCCAGGTCGTCGCAGAGGATGCCGTGCGCCCGGACCGCCTCGACGCCGAGCTCGTCCCGCATGATCCGCAGCGCCTCGGTCAGCTCTTCGCCGATGGGCCGCCCGCCGGTCTCATCGGTGTTGAGGAGGTACGACAGGTGCTCCGACCCCACCATGAGCTGCCAGGGGCGCGGGAGGTCACGGGTCCCCTGCCGGGCGTCGACGCGGACGGAGACCTCCCGAGCGGACGCGGCAGGCCCGGCGTCGACTGCAGGGGACAAGGGGCCGACGGCGTCCATGGCGGAGACGGCGGCCACCGCGTAGGCCGCCGCCCCGTGGCCCGTGTCCACGTACCGGCAGGACGGGACGGCCGGCACGTCCACGTCCGGCTGCCCGACCGGCACCCCGTCTCTGTGCACCAGGTATCCGATGGCGCCGGGCACGGGATCCCAGGTCAGCGTCACCACACCGGCGCCGGGCACCGCCCGCAGGCCCGTGGGAGCCTCCAGGACGGGCCGCGCGGCCGCGGTGATCTCGCCGGAAGCCTGGCCGATGCGGTCCTGCCAGTCGCGGTGGGCGGGCGTGTTCGTCAATGGCTTCCCCGTTTCATCGAACGTCCCATTCCTCGAGCTGCATCAACGGGCGGAGCTTGGCCTCCACGCCGGAGCCGGCGAAGTAACGGTGCAGGTTGCCGCCGGCGAGCACGTTGCCGAGGGCGGCCATGACCATGCCCTGGTACCACTTCGACACCACGCCGGAGCGGACGGCGATCGCGTCGTAGAAGCCGCCCGGGCCGTAGGCGTCGAAGTCGCGGCGCAGCTTGGCCAGGTTTTCCATGGCCGCGGCCTTCGCGTACGGCAGCGCCAGGAAGCCGGCGTGCGGCGTCACCACGCCGTCGCCGTAGGCGGCCGGCTCCGGCTGGGCCGGGCGGCACCCCTCGTAGCCGGGGTCGGTGCTGGTGCGCTCGCGGTCGGAGGTGTAGCCCGGGCCGTCCATGCCGAGCGGGTCCACTCCGTACTCGCGGTAGCCGCCGTGCGGGTCGTTGGATGGGGAGAACCCCCAGTAGCCGTACTTGGCCTCGTTGAGCCCGTGCTCGATCTGGGCGCGGACGAAGACCGGGTGGTTGCGGCCCCAGCTGCGCGGCGCCCACGTCGCCTCGGGGACGACGAGGTCGGGCATGAGCGCCTCGAACATCGAGCCGCCCCAGTTGGGGACGTACCGCATGCCGCGGTAGCCGTACGTGCCCTCCCAGACGTTCACGCCCAGGTACTGCTTCCACGAGCCGACCGGCTTCTGTTCCTGCCAGCCGAAGTCGCAGCCGTTGTCGGGGAAGGTCCGGTACGGGCCGAAGTAGCTCTCGCGCGGGATCTGGCCGAGCGCGATGCCCACGTACTGGCCGATGCGGGTCTCGGCAGGCGCGCCGTAGTGGTGGCAGGTGGAGTAGACGGTCGTGCCCGTGCCGGCGTAGTCGCTCTCGACGTAGCAGCCGTCGGGCGGCTCCGGCCAGAAGCCGCCGCGCAGCAGGCCCGTGCCGGCGTCGGGGCGGGCCGCCGGGTCGTAGTAGGACGTGAAGTTCATGGAGGTCAGCAGCCGGTTGGCGCGGGCGGCATGTTGCGGGGTGGCGTTGCGGACCATCATGAGCGCCGTGGCCAGCCAGCCGTTGTCCACGCTGGAGGCGAAGAGGCGAACCGGGTCGCCGGTCTCCGGCCAGGTGCGGATGAGCTGGAGGGTGGCCGGGTCGTACCAGTTGTAGAACTGGCCCGTCGGGTCGTTGCGCTCCAGCCGCTCCAGCGCCGCGAGGACCCGGCCGACCCTGGTGGCGGCGTCGTGGCCGGTGATCAGGCGCAGGTCGCGGGCGGTAAGCGTGCTCCACAGGTAGGTGCCGATGTTGGTGGGCGAGGTGACCTTCGCCCGGGTCTTGAGATCGCCGGTCACCTTGTCGGCGGGCAGGCCGGTGGCCGGCTCGACCATGGCGGCCATCGACCGCCAGGTGTCCTTCGCGTAGCGGTGGAGCGTGCTGTCGGCGTTCGCGGGTGCTGCCGGCGCGGTGAGAGCCAGCACGACTAAACCGGACAGGACGGTCTTACGCATGAGGGGCTCCTGTTATTTGAGTCCGGAGGTGGCGATGCCCTGGATGAAGAAGCGCTGCAGGAAGACGAAAAGGAACAGGATCGGCGCGATCACCACGACCGACCCCGCGACCAGCAGGTTGTAGTGGGTGCCTTCGTTGCCGTTGAGGATGTTGAGCGCGACCGGGAGGGTGTACATGTTCTCGCTCTGCGCGACCACGGCCGGCCACAGGAAGTTGTTCCACGAGCCGAGGAACGTGATCAGCCCCAGGGTGGCCAGCGGCGGCCCGCAGAGCGGCAGGATGATCCTGAAGAAGATCCGGAACTCCCTCGCGCCGTCCACCCTGGCCGCGTCGATCAGCTCGTCGGGCAGGTCGGAGATGAACTGCCGCATCATGAACACGCCGAGCGGCGTCACCACGGTCGGCAGGATGATCCCGATGAACGTGTTGACCATGCCGAGCCTCGCGATCAGCACGAACTGCGGCACCATGAGCACGATCGCCGGGATCGCCAGCTGGACCAGGACGAGCCCGAACGCCAGGTTCTTGCCGCGGAAGTCGAGCTTGGCGAAGGCGTAGCCCACCATGGAGCAGAACAGCAGGTTGGTGGCCACCAGCACGAGAGCGATGATCATGCTGTTGGCGAACGCGGTGCCGATGTTCACCCGCTCGAACAGCTCGACGAAGTTGTCCAGCGTCCACGTCTCGGGCCAGAACGTCGCCGGGTCGCGCCTGATCTCCCGCTCGGGCTTGACCGAGCTGAGCGCGGTCCACAGGAACGGCCCCACGACCAGCGCCAGGCCGAGGGTGAGCCCGAGGTAGACGACCGCGTGCTGGCGGCGGGTCCTTTTCACCTGTTCCTCCCCAGCCTCAGCTGCAGGACGGCCAGCGCCACGATCACGGTGAACAACACCGTCGAGGCGGCGCCGGCGTAGCCGTAGTTGCCGACCCCGAACTGGTTGAAGATCGCCAGCGACGCCGACAGCGTGGCGTTCAGCGGTCCGCCGCGGGTCATCACCAGCGGCTCCTCCAGGAACTGCATGAACCCGACCGAGCTGTAGACGGTGCAGAACAGCAGCACGGGGCGGAGCGAGGGCACGGTCACCGAGCGGAAACGGGCCCACCGTCCGGCGCCGTCCACCTCCGCGGCCTCGTACAGCTCTCTCGGGATGGTCTGGAGCGCGGCCAGCAGCACGACCATGTTGAAGCCGAAGCTGCGCCAGGCGGTCATGACGATGATCGAGGGCAGGGCGGTGCTCTGGTTCTGCAGCCAGTTCGGGCCCTGGACGCCGACGAGCTCCAGCAGCCGGTTGACCAGGCCGGCCTCGGGCTCCAGGAGGAACTTCCAGGCCACGGCGATGCCGATGATGCTGGTGATGTTCGGCAGGTAGTAGCCGAGCCGGAAGAACGCGGCAGGCAGGCGGGCGATGCCGGAGTTGAGCAGGACGGCGGCGGCCAGCCCGAGTCCGATGGTCAGCGGCAGCGTCGTGACCACGAACACGACCGTGTTGAGCGCCGCCCGCCGCATGGCGCCGTCGTCGACGAGCCGCAGGTAGTTGTCGACGCCGACGAGGTCGACGGCGAGCGGGTTCGTCACGTCGGTGCTGCGCATGTCGGTG
>NZ_JBQQBR010000101.1:0-8327 GCF_052245935.1 Nonomuraea sp. 3N208
TGCGTCCTTGGGCTCCTTGCGTGCCACTGCGGCGTCCTCCAGGTCGATCTCCGTCGATGCCTGGATCACAGTACTCATCAGGTGCGTTCTCCTTGATCAGGAGTTACACCGAAAACCGTACAGTCCCTGCAGCTCCGGCTGAGTGACCGTGGTGATCAGGCGGCAAGGGCGTATTTGTCCTAGTGACGGGCTTGGCGAACGCGGTGCTGTTCGCGATCGAGGTGATAGGCCCAGTAGGCCTCGAAGTCTCCGGAGGCGATCAGGACGCAGAGTTTGAGGCTGTAGGCCATCTTCCGATCCGGCGAATGGCCCGGCTCTAGGCCTGTGTCTGAATGACTTTATCCCCAGTCGCAGGAGTAGCCGTAGTGGCGTATACCGACCGGGTGGCCCGCCGGGAGCGGCTCACCGGTCAGCGGCGGGATCTTGATGGCATCCCATCCGAGCGTGCCGTCGGCGTTGAGATGCTCGTCGAGACGGATGATGCCGTCGAACCGCCCATCCAAGTAGGTGAAGAGGGTCAGATCGACGCCGAAGGGAGGCTCTTGCACCTCCGCCAACACCGGGGCTAGGAGCCAGGAGCAGGCCCAACGGACTTCGTCCGGATGGGTGGTGACGACCCTCTCGGAATGGAGGAACGAGCCTGAGCCCAGGTCGAGATTGAGCTCGTAGTACGAGAAGGGCGGGTCCTTCTCCAGCACGCCGGTGTCGTCGCTGTTGTCGGTCCATGCGTTCAGGGCGGCGATTCCGGCGCGGGCGGCAGGGTTGTCGGGGGCGGCTTTCAACACTTGCGTGTAGAGGGCGTGTGCTTCGTCCCGCCTGCGTGCGAGGGTGTGCTCGTCCTCGCCGTGCGCGTTCGCATTGTCGTCATCGATCTTCCAGTAGGCGATCTGCTGGAGGAGTCGACCAGCGAGCAGGACGGCGGCGAGCCGATCGTTGGGACGGGCATGTAGGGCGGCCCGGAGCCACGGTTCCTCCGGCCGTGTGAGGAGGAACCGCGGGTCCATGAGATGCTCCAGGGAGTCGCTCCTGAGCATGCACAACAGACGGCCCAACTCGCGAGCGGCGTCGGGGTCCCCAGCGGTTGCCGCGGCCCGCAGCCTCTTGATCGTCTCCTCCGTGATCGCCATGGCACGCCAGGCTAGCCGGATCAGAGGCGTTCGACCATACATTCGATCAACCTCCTGTCGGAAAGTGGTCATGGCCTGGTAGGGACGCCGAGCTCGTGTGGGCGCTGCAGGCGGAGGTCGAGAAGCGGAGCACACCCAGGTCTTGGTCCGTGAGCGGCTGAACCGAGTCACGCAGTGTCGTGGGCAGGTAATCGGAAAGAGACAGCATCGAGGTCCTTTCAACGGTGCGAGAGCAAATGGGCTCGCCGGCGCCGAGGGCGCCGCCGAGGTCGAGCGTGGTGTGCGGGTGGCCAGGGGAACTGGTAAGGGGTCGTGGTCATATCTCAACGAGATTTCTCGATAAGCGTTGAGCCGCAGGTCAGCGAGGTTCTTCTCGGGTGGTCCAGCCGTGTTTGGTGATGAGTTTGGTCAAGGCGTGACGGAGTTGGTTGATGCGTTCGGCGGCGTCGGGTCCGCGGATGCCGATGGTGATGGTGGTCTCGGTGGCGTGGTAGACGGTCTGGCAGCCTTCGGCCGCGGTACGGGCGGCGGCATGGATACGGCCGCGGACCGCGATGAGCTTGCGTGGATCCGTGCGGTCGAGACCGTCGATGGTGAGGTAGCACAGGAACGGGCCGCACTCGGTGAGCGGCCCATCGGGGAGACCGTCTTCGATAGCTTTGCGGATCTTGGTCCTGTCGTCGCTGGTCATGGGGCGTCGGCCGAGCCAGTCCGGCCAGCCGTCGGGCCGGACGGGCACGGTGTGGGTGCCGGGGCTTTGAGCTTGTTGATTGTGCTTGGCGGGTTTGGTGTCGTCTGGATTGGTGGTCATCTCGCCCAAGTTGGCTAGCGGTCAACGATGAGGTGGCGCAGGGCGGCTTGTTTGTCGTCGTTGGTGGGCTGGCTGTAGATGCGCAGCGTGTCGAGGCGGGCGTGGCCGGCCATCTCGGCGACGGTGACGAGGTCCTCGCCGCCGCGGATGAGCTGGGTGACGAAGGTGTGGCGGCCGATGTGGGCGGTGGTGGGGTCCTCCAGGTCGGCGGCCTGGGCGATGGCGGTGAAGACGGCCGAGGCGCTGCGGGCCGACAAGCGCCCGCCGCGTCGGTTGAGGAACAGGGCCCGCTGGGTGGCGGCGCCGGGCCAGGAGCGGCGCGCATCCAGCCAGTCGGTCAGGGGCTGGCGCAGCTGGGGGTGGACGGGCACCTCGCGGATCTTGCCGCCCTTGCCGTAGACGGTCAGCACGCCTTTGCGGGCCGACAGGCGCACGTCGGGCACATCGAGGGCGACGGCGTCGCCGATGCGCAGCCCGGCGTAGAAGGGCAGCAGGGCCAGGGCGCGGTCGCGGGGGTGCGGCCAGTCCTCGATGGCGCGCAGCCAGCGGATCTGGGCCGGGGCGTTCATCGCCTTGGGCGCGGTCTTGGGGATGTCCTCGCGGCCGATGTCGGCCTTGCCCAGGCCGCGCCGGACGTGGAAGTCGTCCAGGGCGGCCAGGGCGTTGTTGACGTAGCGCACCGAGCGTTTGGGGTCGGCCTCGCGCAGCAGGTAGTGGCGGTAGTCGCGTACCGCCCAGTCGCGGGCGCGGCGATCGGTGAGCGGATCACCGTTCAGGGCGGCGGGCCGCCCGGCGAGCCAGGCCAGGTACATCCGCACGCGCGAAGCGTAGGTGCGGCGGGTGTCGGCGGCCAGCGGCACCTGCTCCAGCGCGGCGCTGTAGTCGGCGAGCGTCTGCTGGTAGCCGACGGGCAGCGGGGTGGGGCGGGCGCCGTGCTGCTTCGGCCGTGCCGCGTCCGCGGCTGACTTCGTGTTCTCGGAAGTTGTTCCGGGGGGTTGTGATCCGTCCTGGACCGGATTCTCGGAAGTCACTACGGGAGTGTACTTCCGAGAAACGTTATTCTCAGAAGTTCGCGCGAACGAGCCTGTCGCCGTTCCCGGTGGTGTGCCGTCCACGTGGAGGATTGCCCGTGTCTCTTGCCAGATCAGACGTGGACTCAGATCGTTCAGGACTGCACCAAGTCCGGACTCGGCCAGCTGGTCGCCACGTCGGTCCAGTTCACGCTGGAGTCCGTTGATGGTGTTGCCCCTGGTCGACGAAGACGAGATCAATCTCGTCGCCGCATAGCAGCAGGGAAATGACCTCGCAAAACCGTGTTGCTTTGCGAAACGCCCGCACGGGCGCCTCGCCTCGAACGCCGCATCCCAGTGCAGTGAGAGCGGGCCAGCCCTGTGAACACCGGCCCCATCGACATAGGACACCTCAACCGTGGCGACGGCGAACAGGGCGGCCCCTGTGGATCTCAGTCCGATGTGCGGCACAGTTCCTACTCCATGTGACGTTGTCCGCACGCCCCGACGGACGCCACTGGAATCTCACTGGAAGCAGGTCAAGGTGAAGCGCCCGCCATTGTTATCAGCCTGTCGGTGGCCTTGTGCGGTGTCAGGTCGGCCCCTCGTTGGTAGGCGGTTTCGTAGTCGGTACGGCCGAGCCGTTCCGCGAGCGCCTCCGCAAGCGAGCGCAGCTCGGTGTCGCCGTGGTCGAAGGTGCCGCGGATAGCCTGGCTCAGGCCGAGCGCGGTGGCCGCACCGGTCGGGTCGCCCTCCAGGAACAGCAGCCTGGCCAGGAGCTGAGCGGCCAAGGGGGCGTCCATGTTCGCCTGCGCCGCGTAGACAGCGCGGGGCAGTAGTTCGCGGGCGCGTACGGCGTTCCCGGCGGTGAGGAGGTTGGCCACCCGAGCGAGGAGCAGCCGATTGTCTGCGTGCTCGGCCGCCAGGGGCAGCTTGTGGGTGAGCGTCTCCATCCGATCGAGCTCTTGATCAGCGCGTTCGACCTCTCCGGAGCGGCGGTACAGCTCGGCCAGGATGCCGAGCACCTCGATCTCCAGCGCCGGCTGGCCACGCTGCCAGGCCGCTCGTTCGGCGGTGTCGATGTCGCGCTTGGCGCCGGTCAGATCGCCGGCACGCATGCGTTCGTTGGCGAGCCCGAGCCGACTCGAGACCTCGTCCTGCGAGCCGAGGTCGATAGCGATCGCGAGGCTGTCCTCGTAGGCGGTGATCGCCTGGTCGTGGTCACCGGCGATGGCGTGGTTCTGCGCCAGGCCGTACAGCGCCTTGGCCGCCCACCAGCGATCGCCGACCTCCTCGAACGCGTGCAGTGCCGTGGTCATCGCGGTCGTGGAGCTTTCCCGGTCGCCCTGTTCGCGATGGCGCATGGCTTCGATCATGAAGGTGCAGGCGATCGCCCAGCGGTCCGAGCCGCCGCGTACTCGGGCGATCTCCCTTTCGGCCAGCTCATCCAGCCCGAGCAGCGGTGCCATCACCAGCACGATCGTCAGCAGCATCGGGTAACGCCGCAGAGCGCCGGTGCGCACGCAGTCGTCGATGAGCGCGCCCAGCCGGTCGGTGAGCGGCTCGCCCGAGCCGACGATCAGATGGATCGCGGTGAACGCGGCCCGGGCGTCCGCGGGCAGCGCGTCGCCGAACTCGGCGACCTTGGCGACGTAGGCCTCGGCGCGGGCGTCGTAGCGGTGCATGACCCAGTACCAGTACAGCGGCCCGAGAATCCGGGCGGAGCCCGAGGCGTCGCCGCTTTTGATGGCCGTTTGCAGGGCGAACATCAGGTTGTCGTACTCGGCCTGGAACAGCCGCAGCGACTCCGCCTGTTTGTCCGAGCGCAGCAGCGGCTCGTGTTCGTCGGCCAGGTCCGCGAAGTACCGGGTGAGCCCACGCAGGACGGCGTCGGTCCCTCCTGCGAGCCGGAGCTTCCCCGCCGCGTGTGCCCGGATGGTTTCCAGCATCCGGTAGCCGTCGCCGGCCCGCTCCACGATGGACTTGTCGACCAGGGAGTCCAGGAGGTAGACGACCTCGTCCGCGGGACGCGTCTCATCCGCGCAGACCGCTTCGATCGCAGCGATACCCGTCCGCGCCGGAAATATCGATATCCGGGCGGCCAGTGTGCGTTCTTGTGAGGTGAGGAGATCCCAGCTCCACTCAATGACCGCATGTAGCGTCTGCTGGCGGGGCTGGGCGGTCCGGTTACCGGTGCTGAGCAGCCGGAAGCGGTCATCCAGCCGCCGGGCGATCTGCTCGGCGCTCATGGTCCGCAGGCGTGCCGCGGCCAGTTCCAGGGCGAGCGGCAGCCCGTCCAGCCGGCGCACGATGTCCACGACCGGCCGCGCGGTCGACGCGTCCAGTGCGAAGCCGGGTCGTACGGCTCCCGCCCGGTCGAGGAACAGCCGCACCGCGGCCGATGCGGAGGCACGATCACGATCTGCGTGCGCCGGGGGGAGGCCGAGGGGTCCCAGGCGGCACAGCGCCTCACCCATGACGTCCAGCGGTTCCCGGCTCGTGGCCAGGATGGTCAGGTCCGGCTGGCGCTCCAGCAACCGCCCGGCGAACTTCGCGACGGCTCCGGAGATCTGTTCGCAGTTGTCCAGAACCAGCACGCCTTCACCACCGGCGAGCAGGTTGACCACCCGCTCCAGTAGCGTGCCGGCCGGCTGGGCTCCGGGGAGGCTGATCGTGCTCAGCACCGCCTCCACCAGCCCGTCGGCCGTGTCCACCGCGGCCAGGGAAACCAGCCAGACCCGGCCGCGCTGATGGACCCGATGCCGGCTCACCGCCTCCACGGCCAGCCGGGTCTTGCCCACTCCTCCGGGCCCCACGACGGTGACCAGCCGGGAGGACTCCAACAACCCGGCCAGCAACCTCAACTCGTCCTCGCGGCCGACGAAGCGGGTCAGCTGGGCCGGCAGACGGCCTCGCACCGCCTCCGGCCGGACCTGTTCCGCCTCGGGGATCTCCAGCTCACCCCGCAGCACGGCGAGATGCGTCTTGCGCAACTCTTCGGAGGGGTCGACGCCCAGCTCCTCGGCGAGAGTCCCGCGGACCCCTTCGAACACGGCCAGCGCATCGGACTGGCGGCCCGCCGCGTGCAGGGCTCGCATGCGCAACCCGGCCAGTCGTTCCCGGAGCGGATGGGCCGCGGCCGCCGCCTCCACATCGACCAGAATCTCGCCGTGGTGGCCAAGCCGTAGCTCCGCCTCGAAGCGGTCTTCGAGAGCCCCGATGCGCAGTTCGTCCAGGCGGGCGCCAGCCGTACCGGCAAAAGGAATGTCGCGCACGTCGGCCAGCGCCTCCCCCCGCCACAGCGCCAGCGCCTCCTCCAGCAGCGAGGCCGCCAGCTGCGCAGCGCCCGCCGCCAGTTCGCGGCTGCCTCGCTTGGCCTGTTCCTCGAAGCGGACCGCGTCGACCTGCTCGCTGCGCACGCGCAGGCGATACCCGCCGGCCACCGTCTCCACCACCCCAGCCCCGGCCAGGGCCTTGCGCAGGCGGTGCACCAGCGCGTGCAACGCGTTGAGGGTGCCTCCGGAGGAGTGGTCCCCCCACAGGCCGTCGAGCAGCGAATCGACCGATACCACTTCGTTCCCGGCCAGTGCCAGCCTGGCCAGCAGTGCGCGAACCCTGGTGCCGCCCAGGTCGATCGGCGCGCCGTCGTCGGCATACGCCAGAACCGGCCCCAGCACCTCAATCCGCATGCCCGACAGGCTATCCGGTGGGCTGAGAGCGCCTTACAGCCAGCCGGTGCCGGTTGGAAGAGAGATATAAGAGGCCTGTCAGAGCTACCGAACATCGTGGAGGACGTAACGAAGAAACATCCCGAAAGGCAGTGCGATGGCAATCATCAAGAACGTGCAGCAGGTGCTCGACAGCGCGGTGGCCGAGTACGGCACGCCCGGCGTCGTCGCCGCGATGCAGGACGAGAATGGCGCCTGGACCGGGTCGGCCGGACTGTCCGACCTTGAGGCCGGCCGCCGCCGCGAGCCCGGGGAGCAGTTCACCATCGGCAGCGGCGCCAAGGCATTCACCGCCGCCGCGATGCTGACGCTGGAGGCCGAGGGCAGGCTGAGCCTCACCGACACCGTGGAGCAATGGCTGCCCGGCGTAGTGCGCGGCAACGGCAACGACGGCCGTCAGATCACCATCGGCCAGCTGCTGACCCACACCAGCGGCCTGGGGATCACCGGCCTGAACGTCGAGATCGCGCGCAAGTACCACACCCGGCCCGGGTTCGCCGCACACCGCTATGACGTCTGGACCGTCGAGGAGTTGCTGAAGCTCCAGATGGCCATTCCTCCGTTGTATGCGCCGGGTTCGGACTTCGCCTATAGCAACGGCGGCTACCACCTCGCCGGGGCAATCATCGAGAAGGCGACCGGGCGAAGCTACGAGGATGAGGTCGACCGGACGGTCGTCCAGCCGCTCGGACTGACCGGCACCTATGCGCGGGCCCTCGACGAGCGGCAGTTCCGGGGACCGCACGCCAGGGTCTACACCAGGCAGTTCATCAAGGACGGCGTGGACCCTGCAAGCCTCACGCCCGACAACTACGAGTCGCTGATGGAAGGCCCCGACTCCGATCCGGTCGACGTCACCGACAGGACTATCTGGGGGTGGGCCGCGGGCGGCGTAGTTTCGACCACCAGCGACATGCTCCGGTTCGCCAAGGCGATGATCACCGGCTCGCTGTTGCCGCCGGCGCAGCATCGCACGATGTGGAGCACGGTCCCCACCAGGGATTGGCTGCCCAACACCCGCTACGGCACCGGCGTGAGTCAATGGGCGCTGGCCGACGGCCGCACGCTCCACATCGTGGCCGGTGTGGAGCTGGGCACCGCCAGTTTCACCATGGGTACTCCTGACGCCCGACGCCTGGTCTCAGTGAACATCAACTGCGACTGGAACTGGTACCCGGTCTGCAGCCAGATCGCCGACTCGGTGTTCGGCTCACCCTTCCTCCCACCTCAGTAGCGCCTGCTGACATCGCCCGGACGGGCACCGCGCCGCTGGCACGTCCGGGCGATCGCCCAGCCCGCGGCCGCCTGATCGGCCGTCGTTCCAAGGCCCTCGCGCGGCTCACCCATGGACCTCATTCCTCCTCATCGGCGGCGGGATCGCGAAGCTCGCGCAGTCCTCCGCTCACTTCGGGGCGGTTGAACGGATAGAAGCCGTGGAAGTTGATGTGTTCGAACATCAGAGGCAGGAGTCGGGCGCGGATCTCGGGCGTGACCTGCCCGCCCTTGATGCCCAGCGCGCCGGTCTCTAGTGCCGTAGCCGGTCACGTTTGCCCTTTTTGTGACGACACGCCGATCGAGGTCTCCTCTCGGTCGGCGTGATCGTTTCAGACTTCTGGGTGTGGCTGAACGGGTTCGTGTACGCGAGATCGAT
>NZ_JBQQBR010000102.1:0-7813 GCF_052245935.1 Nonomuraea sp. 3N208
GGACGTCGGCGAACAGTTCGGGGATGGTCTTGGGCGGATGAGTGGCCTGGCGACGCCGGTCGCGGCCGACCTCGCCGTGCTCGCGCAGGATCCGATACATCGTCGAGGTGGACGCCAGGTAGGTGCCTTCATCCAGCAGGGAGAAGTACGCCGTCGCCGGGGAGGCATCGGCGAATCGCTCGTTCAGCACCGTGCGGATGTGGTCGCGTTCGGTCGGCGATAGCGCCGAGGGGTGCGGATTTCGTGGCGTGACCGGGCGGGTGGGGGCAGGGCTCTGGCGGTTCTTGCGGTACCAGTTGGCCTGCGGTATTCCGGTCGCCTGGCACGCCTTGCGCCGCCCGAGCAGTGGGGTGAGTTCCTCGATCGCCTCGGCCTGGGCAACTTCGATGATCTGGCTCACCGTTCGCCCCGAGCCGTCGGGTTCTCGCTGCCGGTGGCGAGCTGATCCAGCAGCGCGAAGAGCTTTCCCTGCACCTCGATGACCTGGCGGGTCTTGCCGAGTTCGGCGCGCAGCCGCTCGACTTCCGCCTGCAGAGCGTCGATCTGCTTGTCCCGCGGGTCGGCCTTGGGGCGGCCGACCGGCCGGGCCAGCGCCTGCTCGGCGCCGTGGTCACGCGCGGTCCGCCAACTGGAGATCAGCGAGGAGTACAGGCCTTCACGGCGCATCAACGCGCCCTTGCCGGCCTTGTCGAGCCGGTCGTACTCCTCCAGGATCCGGGCCTTGTAAGCAGCGGTGTAGCGGCGAGCGCCGGCCCGCTCGTGCACCTGGGGGTCAGGGATCTCGGGATCCTGTTCACTTGCTCCCACGAAGGGATGACTCCTTCCCCGCCCTCAGCGCAGAGTTTTATGCCTGTTTGCTACCTCTGTCTATTTTGGCAGGGAGGGGTTCGGCAGGCGGAGATGGCGGCCCAGGCGGACCATCTCATGCAGCAGCTTGAAGCCCTCGTCGGCGGTGCAGAGCCCTTCAACGATCGCTTCGCAGAACAGGTCCATGGTGTCCCGTGTAGTGATGCCCTGCCTACGGGCATACTCTCCGGCGTCCCGATCGTCCGTGATCCAGAGGGATCCGCGGAACTGCGGCCAGTTGAGAATGACATGGCATGTCTGTGCTTCGCCCAGGTGCTGCGTCGGCCTATGGAGCGAACCGCCGAACACCGCACGGCGTACCTGCTCGACCTGGCGGCTTTCGTTCAGATTGGTGATCTCGATAGGTTCGCCCAGCCAACCGTCCTGAGCGATCGTGTTCAGTTCGGGGAAGACGGCCTTCGACTTGCTCGCCTCGGCTTCGATGGCCTCAACCCAGCGTCCCCTGCCGCGCAGAATCTCCTCCAGGAGTCGTAGGCGTGACACTGCGGCGAAGTTGCACAGCACGGTGTTGTCGGGGAACCAGTACCAGATCATGACGTCAGGGGAGGTTCCTCTCCGGCTTGTTCAAGAGCCTGCCGGATGCTCTCGCTATCCTCGCCGATCAGGTTGGAGAAAGGACGCAGGGTCGAGGCGCCGTCGAGGTAGGCCTGGAATGTGTCGCGCAACAGCAGCTGCGGAATCCGGCAGCGGGAGGCGGCATCGATCCACTCAGTGAACGAACCCAGCTCACCGGCGAGCAGAGCCGCGGACTCGGTGGTCATGCCGCGGAACCGGTCGCAGAGATCTTTGGAAATCAGGCTCACGTTATGCAGCCGCCAGGCCAACGCGCTGGGTGAAACCCACCATCGGAAGGCGAGCTTGGCGAAGGACTCATCCGTCCAGGCCATGCCGCTCGTCTCCGACTTCAGTAGCTCTTCCGGTAGGAGAAAGGCGGTGGCGAAGGCGTTCGCTCGGATCTCGGAGGACTGTCGGCTATGACGCTTGTCGTAAATGTCGGCCTCGACCAGTAGGCCTTGATCGTCACCAGCCAATACGTGCCCCAGCTCATGCGCGAGTGTGAAGCGCTGACGGCTGGGGACCGTCGAGGTCCCGACGACAATTAGCCGGCGGTGCTCTCTACTGGAGGCCAGACCGTCGAAACCATCAGGCAGTTCGCTGATCGCCACATCGATCCCAAACACGTTCTCGATCAGCTCGGCGAGATCGCGTGTGTGGCTGGGATCGGCTCCGGCAGCGCATGCCTGGTCAAGGGCCCAAGCGGCAAGTTGTTGCCCCTGCCCTACCCACCAACTGCCCACGGGTGTGGTTTGAGGGAGGGTGACGTGCTGCTTGTAACCGAGGAAGGCGAGGTCCGCGCGGAGCTGAGTGAGCCCATCGGCCTCCTGCGCGGCACTCTCCACAGAACTGCCCGGGGGGGACGAGAGCCTCCCCGCCAACGCAGGGGTCTCATCGGCGCCGAGCAACCAGTCAACCGTCACGCCACCGAGTTCGGCGACCCGCGCCAGCTCGAGGGAGGTGAACCTTCGGGTGCCGGATAGCGACTTGGACATCTTCGACGGGTCGAGTCCGGCCAGCGTCGCGAACTCGCCTTGGCTCCGGCCACTTCTTGTGATCAGCTGGCGGACGCGCTGTGCCATGATCTCCCCGCACATGCCTCCACTCTAAGCTTCAGTTGCGAAAATCGCAACGGAGTCGATTCGGGTTGTCGCTGCTGGTGCTCCTCACCGGAACCACCGGGCTGGGGACGGCGGCGGGCTGAGATGTCACCCCGCGGTGGGGCAAACGCGACGAGCTGTGCTCGCCGGACTCGCACTCCGAGGCAGGATCGAGACCGGCGGAAGCCACGTGAGGCTGAGCGGCCCCAAGGTCCTCGCGGTCGGGGATGGTCCACTCCCGGACCCCCTCCTTCAGCCCGCCTACGGCAAGACCGTCCAGCGGCCCCGGGCCATCCAGCTGCCCAAGGCCGCCCAGCGGCCCCGGGCCGTCCAGACGCTCCTGCTCGCCCGAGATCGCAATGTGCGCCGGGGCCACTCTTTTAACATGGCCACGGACAAGTCTCCTCTCACGCCAACTTGCCCAGCACTAGGACTGCTGACCGGCTTCCACGTCCAGATCAGGAGTTGCTGGTGACACGTTCGGCATACCCCCGGTCCAGGCATCCGCTCAACTGTTGGGAGCGCTCCGGCTGGGTCCGGCGGATCGGCGGAGCTGCTCCAGGGTCTCCGCCAGTGCCCGAGCCGCCGCTTGGTGCAGCGGCGTCTCCTGACCGGCGGCCTCGATGATGGCTCGCAACAGCGGCTCGGCGAGGTCGGGACGGCCCAGCCGGACCAGGGTACGGGCATGCAGGAAGTCCATGGTCGTCGCGTCGGTCACCTCACCCACCTGCCGGAAGGCCGTGGCCGCACGTGCCGCGCGGTCCGCCGCTTCCTGGAGGCGGCCCGCCGCGGACAGCACGTGCGCGGCGCTGCGAAACGTGATCGCCCAGTTCTGCGGGAGGCGCTCCGCGGGCTCGGCGGGCAGCGCGCCGGTCATGGCCTCAGCCTGCGCGAGTACGGCGAGGGCCCGCTCGACGTCACCGGTCCGCTGCAGGGACAGCGCCTCGGACGCGCGGCAGACGGCCGCCACGTGCACGTCGCCGAGCCTGGCCGCGGCATCGGTGGCCTCCCGGTAGGTCGCGGCCGCCTCCGCGTCCTCGTCCAGGCGGTCGTGGATCTTCGCCGATGGCATCAGCGCCTGGAGAAGCAGCCTCGCGTCGTTCCGGCCGCGGGCCGAGGCCGCGACCTTCTCGTACTCTTCGAGCGCGGAGGCTTGGTGGCCGAGGATCTGATGGCACTCGGCGAGCAGGAGACGGTTCCAGTCGGCCATCTCCGGCTCGGCCAGCTTTCCGAGCTCCCGCAAGTGGTCCAGCCACGCGGCCACGTCGGCGGCGGTCTCCATCGCGTCCTCGGCCCGGCCCGCCGCCCGGTACGCCACGGCGAGGTGATAGCCCTGTTCGGCGGTGTCGGCGTCGCGGGAGCGTGCCTCGCCGACTCCGTCGATCAGGTCGTCGAGTGCGTCGGCCGCGCGGCCGGACAGGACGAGGGCGACACCGCGCCGATACCGGAGGTAGCCGCGCAGCTGTGCCGGTGCCGACGGCGGTAGCGTGGCGAGTTCCTGTTCGACCAGCTCGGTGAAGTGATGCGGCGCGCCGGCCCGTTCGTGGCTGCGGCGCCGGAGCTCTAACGCCCTGACGAGCTGACCGGGTGAACCTGCGGCGGCGAACGCCTGCCGTGCCGTGTCGGCCAGGCCGATCACCTGGGCAGGCGGGAATCGGTCGAACTCCCGCCAGATGCCTTCAGCCAGCGCCAGCGAGCCGATCAGCATCGGATCGCCACAGGCCAGGGCATGCCGGACGCCATTCGCCAGAGCCTGGTACGCCTTCGGCACCTTCCCGGCCCAGGACAGCGAACGGGCATGGAGCAGTTCGCCCCGGGCGATCAGCTCGTGCCGGCCGGTACGGCGCAGTTCGCCCACCGCCCAGGTCACCATCGGCAGGCCCTCGTGGAACCGGTCCTGCTTGCACAGCCAGTTGCCGAGCCGGCACGTGCACAGCAGGTAGCGCTGCTGGTCGCCGGCCTGCCGGTAGGCCTCCGCCGCCCAGCGGAACCGTTCCTCGGCCCGCTCGGAGCCGGTCAGCGCGGTCAGCTCGGCGTGGCGCGCGGCCAGATGCGGTGGGGGTGTGCCGGCGGCGGCCACATACCGGCGGGCCAGGGCGGGCTCGTCCCGTCGCTCGTGCCACTCGGCCCGGTCCAGCAACGCCTCAGGCGGCATACCGGGCGGGATCTCCAGTCGTACCGGTCTGCGGGCGCCCGGAGAGAGCGGCAGGAAGTCGACGACGGGAGGCGCGGTCAGCCGGGCGCGGATCCGGTCCCCCTGACAGGTTGTGCCGTTGCGCGCGTCGAACCGGGCGGCCAGGTCCCGCGCGGTGCTCTCCATCTCGTGGCACAGCTCGGCCACGGACCAGGTGAGGTCGCTGCCGTTCGCTCGGACCGTCTCGTCGCCCCGGCCGGCCGCGGTCAGCCGCCGGAGCAGGACCGCCGCGGCGGTGGCGAACTCCATCTTTCCGTTCGGCCGGTTCAGCGTGGGAAAGCCCGCCAGCTGCTCCCGCAGAGCCGACAGTCCGGTCTCCTCATTACCGGTCAGTGCACAGAACTCGATCTTCATGCCGCCGTACTCGTATCGGTAGACGCCCTGGTACATCGCACGGCGTGCCCGGTTGAACGCCTTCGCCGCCTCCTCCAGTCGCCCGGCGCGGGCCAGCGGCAGCAACATCAGGCACTGGATCGGAGCGGGCGGCTCCGTGAAGGTGACCTCGCCCGCGAGCACCGGCCCGGCGAGGGCCAGCGCCCGCGCGACGGACGCGTCGTCGCCGCGCAGGACCAGCCGCTCGACCTCGGCCTCGAAGTCCCACACCGAGTCCGGGTCGGGCCCGCCGGCCGCCTCCCACTGCTGGTGGCAGCGCTCCTCCTCGGGCCAGTCGCGGGCGAGCTGTGCCACCCACCGGCGGGCGTCGTACACCTGCCGCAGGCTGTGACCACCGGCGCGGAAACGGCGCTCCATGTCCTCGAAGGCGCCGTAGACCTGGGCCAGGCTGATCTCGGGAAACTCGGCCATCGACTGGGCGATGCTCGCGTACCAGCTGCGCAGCGACCAATCCTCTTCCGGCCCGAACTCGCCGGGCCGTGCGTCGTACTCGCTCAGGCAACGGGAGAACAGCGGGAACGCCTTGTCCCACTGACGACCGACGCTGTACGCGTTGGCCAGGCTGCGGCGCGCGGCGAAGGCCAGCCGGTGCTGTCCGCCGGCGTCGGCGTGCTGCACCAGGTCCTCCAGCAGCGCGGTCTGCGCCTCGCCGTGGCCCATCCGCCTGGCCTGCTCCAGCATGGCGGCCAGCTCGGCCCCGCTCCGGCTCATCGGGCGCCTGCCGCGCCGATGGCCCAGTCCAGCAGGTCCAGGAAGGAACGGTTGAGCATCGCGCCGTCCTCCGGGCGGAGCGGATGGTGGCCGGACAGCAGCGCCTGACCGTACAGAGCCTGAACGCCGAGAGCGGCCAGGGCCGGGTCGCGCACCTCGGCGACCCGCCGCACGACGGGGTTGCGCAGGTTGAGGATCAGCTGCGGCCGGTGCGCCGCGTCAGTGGTGTCCACGGCCCCGAGCACTCCGGACCACAGCTCACCCGCCGACGACCGGGCCGTGCGCATCTCCGCCGCCTGCACCGCGGCCTGGCTCGTCAGGTACAGGGCCGGCAGGGCAGGCGGGTCGAAGGAACGCGGTACCACGTCGCATCCCAGGCTCCGCAGGACGCCTGCGGCCGCTGTGAGGAACGGCCGAAGCCGGGCCTCCAGCACCGGGTCCGGCGGCTCGAACCGGGTGGCCAGCTCGGTGGGATCCAGCCGGCGTACGACGATCGCCGGGTCCAGCAGCGGAAGCCGGCGCATGATCTCGATGTCGTACGCGTAGCCGCCGTTGACCAGGCCGAAGTTCTGCGCGCTGGCGACCGCGGCCAGCACGCGGAACTCGTCGGCGGTCGCCGTGTAGCGCACCACCGGGTGTCGTCGACGGAAGTCGGCGAGCGTCATCGGCCCGGCGTCGGTCTCCATCGGCCACCAGCGGTCCACCACCCGCAGCATCTCCACATCGTGCAATGCCAGTGACTTGACGCCCAGGTGGTGGACGGCCAGGAACTGCCGGAGGCGGTCCGGCTCGGTCGCGGCCAGGCGTACGAGCCAGTCCCTCACCTGCCCGCCGAGTGCCTCCCGCGTATCGGCGAGCAGGTCGTCTTCGTACAATGCCTCGCGGCTGGCGGTCGGGCGCAGTTCGCCGGTGTCCACCACGCACCGGACGAAGAACGCCCACTCTGGCAGCAGCTTGTCGACGCCGTCGGCAAGCAGCATCCGGCGCAGGTACACCCGGTGACCCGACTGGGCCGCGGGATTGGCCGCCATCGGCAGGACGAACGCCAGCCCGGTCAGCCCGGCCTCGGGGACCGCCAGGTCGATCACGTCGAACGGGGCGAAGCCGAAGACGCGTTCGGCGTACGCGCGCAGTGCCCCGGCCCGCGCGGCCGGCGACGGATACCCGTGCTGCCAGGGCAGCGCACCGGAGTTCACCCGCCGCCCGGCGATCGAAATCGTCACCGGCAACGCGTCCCCGTACGACGCCACCAGGTCGTTCACCATCTCGCTGGCCAGCCAGCGAGCCATGCCGGGTACCGGGTTGAGCGTCACCGTGGTACCGGGCTCTGTGCGCTCGCGCGTCGCGGGGGCCACGCGATAGCGCCCGTCGGCCAGGCCGGTCCACTCCACCGTCGGCCCGCCGTGTGCGGAGCGGGTGGTCACCCGGACTTCGTCGGCCACCAGAAAGCAGGACAGCAGTCCGATGCCGAACTGGCCGAGGAACTCGTGCCGCGCCAGGCCCAGGTCGTCCCGCTTGGAGCTACGCCCGATCGTGGCGAGCAGCTCGTGCACCTCGGGCTCGGACAGGCCGATACCACTGTCGTGTATGCGCAATGTCCCGTCGCCGGTGACCTCGGGCGGCTCGATCGACACCACGGCCGGCGCACCCGGGTCGATCGCCCGGCGCGCGGTGATGGCGTCGACCGCGTTCTGCAGGAGCTCCCGCATGTACACCCGTGGACTGGCGTACAGGTGTCGGCTGAACAGGTCGACGATCCCTCGCAGATCGACCTGGAACGTACGTTCCACGTCCTCACTCCTCGGTCGTTGTTACCAGCCGGCCATAGTAGTGGTGCCGGGAAGCCGGCTCTTTGCGGGCATCGTCCTAGTGCCGTAGCCGGTCACGTTTGCCCTTTTTGTGACGACACGCCGATCGAGGTCTCCTCTCGGTCGGCGTGATCGTTTCAGACTTCTGGGTGTGGCTGAACGGGTTCGTGTACGCGAGATCGATG
>NZ_JBQQBR010000103.1:0-7663 GCF_052245935.1 Nonomuraea sp. 3N208
CACCCGCCCTGCCCGGCCCCGCCTGGATCAACAAGCCCAAGACCGAAACACAGAACGAGGACGCCACAGAGAAGTCGACACAGAATTAGCCCAGCTCAACTGCCTTGATCAAATTGACAGGTACCGCAGACACAAAAACGCCCCGGAGCGAATTCGCTTCGGGGCTTCTTCGTACTGGTCACTTGTGGTGGTCAGGGGCGGGGTCGAACCGCCGACCTTCCGCTTTTCAGTCTTTGATGTGGCTGCGCGCACGCCCTGCGGGCGTGAAAATCGGGGGTGGTTGCCCGCCGACGTCGAGTCCGCCTGGTGCCTGGTCGAGGCCGGTTTTCAGTCTGACGCCGGGAGCCGCCTGAAGGGGCCCTGGATTGTCGCTTCGAGCACGAGAGCCCGGCTCTTGACTTCCCCTACCGGCTCCCTGGGCAACCACCCATGCTGGCCACGGAGGAGACGAGGGATATAGGTGCAAGAGACCAACGAGCCGCTGGAGCTCGTGGAGCGGGTCGCCGCGATCGACATCGGCAAGAGCGGCCTGGTGGTATGCGTACGCGTACCGAGCGAGGACAAGCCCGGACGGCGGCGTCAGGAGGTGCGCGAGTACACCACGCTGACCGCCTCCCTGCTCGCGCTCGCGGATTGGCTGCGCTGCCAGAGCGTCACCCTGGTGGCGATGGAGGCCACGTCGGATTACTGGAAGCCGGTCTACTACCTTCTCGAAGCCGAAGGCTTCACCTGCTGGCTGCTGAACGCCAAGCACGTCAAGAACGTGCCCGGCCGCCCCAAGACCGACAAGTTGGACGCGGTCTGGCTGGCCAAGGTCGTCGAACGCGGGATGTGCCGGCCCAGCCTGGTGCACCCCAAGCCGATCCGCCAGCTGCGCGACCTGACCCGCTACCGGCGCAGCCTGGTCCGCGAACGCACCCGCGAAAAGCAGCGTGTGGAGAAACTGCTGGAAGATGCACAGATCAAACTGTCCAGCGTGATCAGCGACGTCTTCGGCGTCTCCGGCCGCGAGATGCTCCAAGCGCTGATCGACGGCCAGCGCGACCCCAAGACCCTTGCCCAGATGGCGCGCGGCCCGATGCGCTCCAAGATCCCTGCGCTGCAAGAGGCGCTCACCGGCCACTTCACCGACGAGCACGCCTTCTTATGCCAGCTGATGACCGACCGCATCGACGACCTCACCTCTCGGATCGAGGCCGTCTCCCGCCGGATCGAGGAAAAGATCGCCCCATATGCCGCTGCGGTCGCCCAACTGGATGAGATCATCGGCGTCGGCGCCATCGCCGCCCAGGAACTCATCGCCGAGATCGGCATCGACATGAGCCGTTTCCCCACCGCTGGCCACTTGGTCTCCTGGGCCAAATTCGCCCCGATCGACAACAACTCCGCGGGCAAGAAGAAAGGCGGCTCCACCGGCAAGGGCAACCCCTGGCTCGCCGCCACCCTGGCCGAGATCGTCGCGGTCACCTCCCGCTCCAACACCTTCCTCGGTGAGCGCTACCGGCGACTGTCCAAACGCCGCGGACGAAAACGCGCCATCGTCGCCCTCGGCAACTCCGTCCTGACGATCGTCTGGCACTTGCTGTCCGACCCCACCGCCCGCTACCACGACCTCGGACCTGACTTCTACCAGTCCCGCATCGCCACCCAGCGCCGCGAACGTGACCTCATCCGCCAGCTCGAACGCCTCACCGGCAAGACCGTCACCTTGCAAGAAGTCGCCTGACCACACCCGATCTCCCGGAACCTGGCCGACATCACTGGCCGAGGTTCGCTGCCGCCTGCCCACGAACTCACCGATTTTCGAGCCAGGCGGACCAATCACCCTGGTCGGGTAGCAGAGACCGTGGTCAGAGGGTAGTGGACGGTAGCCGAGGTGAGTCCACGTGTGAGGACGTTGCTGTCAACGCTGCTGTCACCCTATTCCTCTGGAACCGTGGTCGGTCGCACCACATGATCGCTTAGAGATAACATCGGCCTGCCTCGTCCGCCCCATGCCAAGGACGTCGATGTCCCATCTGATCGAACGCCTCCCGGACACAGTCACGGTCTGGTCCTTCAACTTTATGATCATGGACCTCGACGGGGCCAACGGGCAGCCGGAAGGTGCCGAGGATCTTTGGGAGCTCTCAGACCGAGCCAACCCGACAGACTGGTTCCTCACCACCGCGAATGTCGCCATCGTCACCAGCCAAGCGAATTCCTGGCACGTCATCGACGTCACGCTAGAACTCTGGGACGGGCGACCACCCGCCGACGATGACCAGTGGACCAGGAGCGAGACGGCAGAGCTCTACTCCAGCTCGGGCAAATTGCAAGTGATCGGAGTCCACGGTCACTCCTCCGGCAACCTCATAGACCTGCGCGATCAAGCACGTAGCTGGTTCGTGCGCGCAAGCGTCCGCCCAGGCCCTGGTGCCCGGTACCCCAGAGAACGGCCTCCCGAAGGACTGGAGGCATACCGGCTGCAATTCTGGCCCACACAGCCCTCACCTTCTGTTCCGTAGCCGGAAGAAGATCGTCTACTCTTGTCCCTCAGCGTCTCTTCCTGCCTGCTCAGCGGGCTGATTGGCTTGATCGTCTTCTGTCGACGTCTACGGCCGTCTCGGAACGCAGTTAGCATCCGCGTTAGCAAGATCATCACCCGGCGCACCGAGGCGGCTTATCGCCCCCACGGGGATGCGCGATGAAGGCGATGGCCAACATGCTTTCCCCTCTGGCGTTCTTGCTCGGACTGCGATTCCATAACGCCCCTCATAGGGATGGCGGCGGTGATTGAACCAACACGACGGCCGTGGCGCCCATCACCATGGACCGTCGAACGCTGCGGCCCCCCGAGCTGTGCGAACAAGCCATGTGGATCTCCTCATGGTTGTAGGAGCTGGCCGACGGTTGCGGAACCTCCATCAGCGTGGAGGTCCATTGAGCCGTCATTGATCGAACCCCCATGGGGGTTCGATCAATGACGAGCGCCTACCGCTCGCGAGCGAGGCGGTTCGATGCGTTCACTGCGGTGGTCTGCCAGCCCGTACCGATGGGAGCGGAGACAAGGTGCTCGGTGGTGGTCGCTTGCCGACGTTCGGAGTTGACATCTCGCCGCTACCCCTGGCCGCAGGGCCGAGCGGCCAGGGGTAGCGGTCAACGCCGCGGCAGCAGGCGAGAACCGGGGCGTCCGGTCAGGCCGGGTTCAGTTGCCATTGCTGGTTGGCCCCGCCGTTGGCGGCCCACTGCACGACCTGCGCCCCGTCGCTCGTCGCCGCACCGGAGACGTCCGCCACCAGTCCGCTGCCGTAGCTGACGATGGTGTAGTAGCCGTTGCCGGTGGATCGCAGATACCACCTCTGGTTGGTGCCGCCGTTGGCCGTCCACTGCTGCAGTTGCAGCCCGGCCGTGCTGCTGCCGCCGTTGACGTCGAGCACCTTTCCACTCGGGACGTACTTGAGGGTGTAGGAGCCGTCGGAGGTCGTGGCGATGGTCCAGGTGGCGGTGCCGCTCTGCTGGACCACCTTGGCACCGTCCGCGGTGGAGTTGCCCGCGACAGCGAGCGGCTTGCCGCTGTTGCGGTTGACGATGCGGTAGTTGCCCGGTGCGGGTCCGCTTCCGCCGAGGTTGAAGTACTCGACCGCGTCGCTGAACGTCGTGGCGCCCGACTTGGTGGTCGTCAGTACCAGGTACACCCGTGAGCCGCTCGCCGGTGTGGTGAAGGTGACCGGCTGGGTGACCCGCGAGCCGAGCGGGACGGTCAGGGTCGTGCTTCCGGACGCGACGACCGCGCCGTCCGGCGCGTCGAGCCGCGCCGTCCAGGTGAAGCCCACCGAAGTGTCGGCGAAGTCGTCGTTGAAGACGGTGATGTTGCGGGTGACCGTGGCGTTCCGGGCGTAGGTGGGCACGGCCTGCGGCAGAGGGAAGGTGCCGTTCGCGTCCGAGGCGCCGGAGGCCGACCAGAACGGCAGGTCGACCGCGGCCACCGGGTTGAACGCCGCCTGCACGCGCTGGATCTGCGGGTTGCTCCAGGGGTCCGGGAGGTTGTCCGCGCCGTAGATAGGGTGACCGCCCTCCTCCGGGGTGAAGTCGGTGCTCCGCACTCCGGGCACGACGCTGGCCCAGGCGGACAGCAGCGTGTACGGACGCAGGTCGGTGGCGTTCTTGCCGCGCTTGGCCAGGGTTGCCGTGGCGAACCACTCGAAGCCCTGCTTGTTGTTGCATGCCGGCCAGATGTACTCGCCCTCGCCGTCGGGCCGCCCATTCACGGTGATCAGGCCCTCCCCGTACCTGCCGAAGCCGTCGACGTAGTGCGAGATCACCGCGAAGTTGGCGTACGTCATCCCGGGATACATGTTGAGATTCGCGCCGACGCCCAGCTCGACAATGACCGGCCGGGTGCCGTCGGCGCCGTTCATCGCCGCGTACAGGTCCTTCTCGAACTGTTCGGAATCCTGGCCGCTCTGGTTCGGCTCGTTGTTCTGACTCCAGCGGATGACCGCGGGGTGGTTGCGGTCGCGCAGGACCAGCGCACGGGCGTGGTTGACCATGTTGTCGTGCCCGGAGATCCAATCCTGCCCGGACTGGGAGCCGCGGATCGCGACCTCGTCGATGATCATCAGGCCCATCTCGTCGGCGACATCCAACATGTACGGGCTGGCCGGCTCCTGGTGGATGCGCACCACGTTGTAGTTGAGCCGCTGGTAGTTGTCCACGGCCTGCGGCCAGCCGCCGTTGCCCGACGAAGGCGGAAGGAATCCGGGCAGCGTGTCGAAGGCGTCGCCCTTGCCTCCGTTGTTGATCCGGTCGTAGTCGGCACCCTGGAGGTTGTCGCCGCGGAAGTTCACGCGCACGCCGTTGAGGTAGTAGTACTCACCGTTCTGGGTGGCCTCCCGGAACCCGAACCGGTACGTGGCGTCGCTGGTGTGCCCGTCATCGGTGTCGGCATGCACCGTCAGCCGGTGCAGCTGCGCCCGGTACCCCGACCGGTACGGCACGTTGGGCCACCAGTACGAGGTGCTGTCGAGGTTCCACGCGACCGGCCCGACGGTCACGGTCCCGGTCGAGTGGGCCGCCACGGTGACCGTACGGCTGGGCAGTTCCGGGTAGCTGAAAGCCGTTCCGTTGTTGGACGACAGCGCCCCGGTCAACGTCACCGACCGGGAACTGCCCGACGTGTTACGCACCGACACGTCGTAGCTCAACGTCTTGTTCGCCACCGACGTACGCACGAATGTGTCGCTGACGTACACCGCCGGGTACACCCGCAGGAACGCCGAACGGTAGATCCCCTGGGGGACCGCCTCGGACCACTCAGCGGCGTCGGGCACCAGGTACCGGCCGTTGGATGCCTTCAACGCGCCGCGGCCCTTCACGTCGACGCTGAGCGTATGAGTGGTGCCCGGGGCGGCGTAGGCACTGATGTCGAACTTCGACGGAGTGAAGGCCGTGGTCTGCGTCGCGACCACCCGGCCATCCACCGACAACGTTGCCTGGTGGTTCACGGCGCCGAACTCGATCCACGCCGACTGCGGCTGCCCCGAGTCCGGCACCGTCACCGTACGCGAGTACACCGCCTGGGACACATCGGTGAACCCCTGCTTGTACCAGCCACCTCCGGGCACCTTGATCGACGTCGTCGACCGGCCCGCCGGAGTGAAGCTCCACGTCCCGGCCAGATCGACCGAGGCGACCGCGGCATTGCCCGCGGTGAAGCCGTCGAGGTCTCCAGCGGCGGCGGCGACCGACGCGGTGGACTTCGACGCGGTGGATTCCGACGACGCTGACCGCTGTGCCGCCACAGCCGGCTGACCCCCGATCAACGCGACCAGCAAGGCCGCCACCACAGCCGGCCACCTGCTCGCCGTACGTCGAGGACGGGAGGAGGGATCGCTCCGCTTCATCGGTAATCCTTTCGGGTGAATCCCGTTTGTGAGGCACTTCCCGGGTCCGGCCGCCCCTCCGCGGGCGCCACCGCCCGGCCGTTCAGGCCGTCGCCGTTCGTCGGCGAAAGCCGACGGCTTGAGGGGGCATCCTGTCTCCTCGTAATGGGAGCGTCGTATCGGTTCGACGGCATGGCCGAACATCACGAATAAGGCCCAAACTCCCACCTGTCAATGCTCAGGGTTCCACAGAGATCAAATCACTTCGGCCGTCTGGCTCCCATCACGCCTGATGAGATCACGCGGTCCTAGACGTCGTGTAATTTTCAGGCAGCGTTGGACGCCTCGAACACGGTTCCAAGATCGAGAATCGGCATGCTCAGGACCATCCAGACCTGTGTCGAACTTTCACAGTTAAACGGATCGATTCGATGCCTTCGGGCGCCTGGTAGAGGAATGGGCCCACCTACGGCCCTACGCCAGCAATGACGAACGGACCGATGCCCTCGGAGACTTCCTGCACCGCTACAACAGCGGCGACAGCGGTTGCGTCTTCACCGCCGAACTCGGGCGACCGTTGCGTCCACAACACGTCGGCGACCAGTTTTCCTGCTCGCCTGCCAGGCAGGGCCCCCGCTTACGGCATGCGGAGTTCGACCGCACGCCGGGCTATGCCGGTGAGGGACCGCCGAAGACGAGTTCGCCATCAAGCTGGCTATACAGCTCCAACTGGTCGTAATAGATCCGATGAATGATGATCTTGTCGTTGCCGACGGAGCAGGGAGCGGGCACGGTGGTTGTTAGGTGTTGGCCTGCATCTTTCGGCACTGGGCCGCCCGACCGACGCCCTGCCCCCGGCCGAACAGGCCGTCATCCTCTACCGGGAGCTGGCCGAGCGCTACCGCCTCCACCTCGCCCGCTCGCTGTCCAACCTCGGCATCACCTTCTCGGAGCTGGGCCGCGCAGCTGAGGCTTCACAAGCTCATCAGGAAGCAAACCGTCTCATGCCACCTGGTGCGGCATCAGATCCGGAAGATTAGCAGGACCTTGCCCACGTTGCCCGATGGCAAGGCCCGACGCAGGAGGGCCGCGGCAGCCGATCGCCCTGGCCACCTATGGCGAGAAGCGAAGTGGGCGATCGTCACGGCGTTCAGTGGACTTCTGCTGACCTTTCGGGCGCGCGGGGCGGTGCGTGCCCGGACCGGCCGAAGAGCCGCAGCCGGGCACGCGGCCGTCCGGCGCGCCCGGCGGGCCGCGGAGCGGGCCGCCTTTAAAACCGTAGAGAAAGTTCTCATCCAGCAGATGATCCCGTGCCGGTGATCTTGCTGAGCGCTCCGGTTGTCCTACCGGGCTCGGCCCTGCAGTAGCGCCTGCCACAAGGCGTCTCCATCTCGGATACGCATGCGATGGGTCTCGTAGACCTCATCAGTGGCAAGGTTTGTGCGCCGCAGGAAGAACTGTCCACCTGCGGCGCACAGTTCGTGGAAGACCATCTCGCAGTGACAGGTCCAGGCAAGCGTTCGCTGTCGTGGCTCCATGCGGGCCTTGAACCAGGTCAGCCGTGTGTGGTTCGGCTCTGGCTCAGGAAGGTGTGGAGACAGGCAGTCGCTCATGTGGGCTGGCCGGCCGAAGCGAGAGGGATGAGCGCCCATACCGTGCGCCCGCCTTCGTCGGAGCAATCGTCAATACCTGTGGATCAAGATCTTTTAAGCGGCTTTCTGGGAGTCTTCGATCGTTGGTGAGTCCTCGGGGCGTTCGACGAGCTTGCCCTTGCGGAACTTCGCCCCGGCGCGGACCAG
>NZ_JBQQBR010000104.1:0-7400 GCF_052245935.1 Nonomuraea sp. 3N208
CCCCCACGACGCCGACCGGAAAAGCACTGGCGCAGGCCAAGAAGGAGAATCGGCGCGTCGAGGTCGAGTCGATGGGCTCGGAGAGCACCACCTTCTACGCCAACCCGGACGGCAAGACGATCCGGATGGAGTCCAGCGCCCAGCCGATCCGGAAGAGGAACGCCGACGGCAAGGGTTTCACGCCGATCGACACCACCCTCGTCAAGGCGGACGGCGCCATCAAGCCCAAGGCCACGCTCGGCGACCTCGTTCTGTCCGCGGGCCGGGACAAGACCCTGCTCAAGAGCCAGGTGACCGGCGCCGAGGCGGCGGCGGACGACGCCACGGCGAAGATCAGCACACCCTCGGCACTGCCTGAGCCGCAGCTGAAGGGCAACACCGCCACTTACCCCGGCGCCTATGGCAAGGGCCGCGACCTCCTGGTGACCGCGACCGCGACCGGTTTCCGGCAGCAGGTCGTCATCACCGAACGGCCCAGCGGCCCGGTCACCTTCAAAATGCCGGTGGCACTGCCCGCTGGGCTCTCCTTCGGCAAGAACGCGCAGGGCCGGCCCATCATCGTGGGCAAGGACGGCAAGACGCTGACCGAACTGCGGCCGACGCTCCTGCAGGACGCCACGGCCGCCGACGCCTACGCCCCCATCGACGAAGGCAAGGTCGGCAAAGCCGCGATCAGCCTCGATGACGACGGTAAGTCGCTGGTGTTCGCCCCAGATGCCGCGTTTCTGGCCGACCCTGCGGTCACCTATCCCGTGACCATGGCGGCCGTGGCAGCCGACTGGTGGGAGACCCACACCGGCGCCGGCGGCCTGCCCAAGCAGGGCTGGGACACCTTCGTCAACGACAAGGATTACCAGGACAGCTGGTACAACTTCAACCTGGACCGGATCCTGGTCGGCAAGTCCAACAGCGGCACCGTCCGCTGGCGCAGCTACATCAAGTTCCCCGACATGCCCGCCGAGTTCCGCGGCCTGGAGGTGCAGAACGCCGACCTGATCCTGTGGAACCACCTGTCCAACGACTGCGGGACCTACATCGGCTCCGGGATCACCACCCGGCAGGTCACGTCCCCCTGGGACGAGGCGACCATGACGTGGAACAGCCAGCCGTCGGTCACCTCAACGGGCCAGATCACCGAGGGCGCCGCCTACAGCCCCGACTGCACCAGCGGAGCCGCGAGCTGGGCGGGCAAGGAATGGGACCTGGTCTACTCGATCGACGAGATCGTCCAGGCCTGGTCGGACGGTGCCTCCAACTACGGCGTCCAGCTCACCGCCGGCAGCGAGTCGGACACCACCAACTGGCGCCGCTACCGGACCGACGAGGCAGGCGGCTGCAGGAGCACCCCGCTGGAGGAGTGCAAGGGGCAACTCCACCCGCCCATCCTCACCGTTGACTTCGAAGCGCCTCCGCCGCCGGTGCCGAACATTGGATATTGGCTTTATCCCGGAGAGCCCCATCCGACGACGGCGGATGAGATTCGCGCCTTCGCGGACGACCCAGCGAAGGGACGCTCTGCGACTGCTCTTCCAAGCCCTGAAGATGTTTCGTGGGAGAAGGCCTCGGAGCTCAGGCTCCGTTCCGGCCAGGACATCTCCACCTCGGCAGAAGATCTTCTGAACGGTCCTGCGCCTGTCGAGGAACCACAGCCTGATGCAGCTCCGCCAAGCGTCGTGACAACATCGCCCGCCAGAGATGCAACCAACACGGCGACCAAGCTTGATGTCTGGGCTGTGTTGAGCGAAGACGTATCGAAGGCGGAGATAACCCTCAAGGACTCCGCGGGAAACGCTGTCCTCGGAAGCAAGATTACCGGCCAGACTGCGGATTTCGTTGGATTCACTCCAGCGACGTCCTTGACGCCGGGGTCGGTTTACGTTGCCCAGCTGAGTGGGGTCGAGGATGCGGCGGGCAACGTGATGCCCTCCTACTCCTGGTCGTTCACGACTGACGGCACGCCACCGGCGGTGTCTTCGGTGAGCCCGGTGGCCGCGGCCACCGATGTTCCAGTCACCACCCCGGTCACAGTGACATTCAGCGAAGTGGTCACTGACGCTCAGTTCACGCTGAAGGACTCCGGCGGAGCTGCGATTGCTGGATCATCGGTGATGGATACCACCGACCGAGTGCTCACCTTCACTCCTGAACAGCCGTTCGCTGAGGCTTCCACCTACACCGCCGAGGTGTCCAGCGCGAAGGACCTCGCGGGCAACTCCCTGGCCGTGCCGTACAGCTGGTCGTTCACCACGGGTGCGAAACCACCGAGCGGGCTCGTGGCGGCGTACGGCATGGATGAGGGTGTTGGGACGAGCGTGAGCGACTCCTCTGGCCACAACAACACCGGAACAGCCACTGCCACCTCGTGGCAGAACGGAAAGTACGGCAAAGCGCTGCTGTTCAACGGCACCTCCAGCTGGGTGACCGCCCAGGACGCCGCCTCGCTGCGCTTGGAGAGCGGGATGACGCTGTCGGCCTGGGTCAACCCGGCCTCGGTGGCCAACTGGAGCCCCGTGGTGGGCAAGGAGCTGAGCGAGGGAGGCGTCTCGTACACCCTGTACGCCGCCAACGGCGACTCGGTCCCCTCTGGTTGGGCGCAGCCTGAGCCGGAGGCCGTCTCGTCCGTAGCCGGTACCTCCCCGTTGCCGGTCAACACCTGGAGCCACCTGGCGCTCACCTACGACGGCACGTACCTGCGGTTGTTCGTCAACGGCCAGCAGGTCAACCAGATTCCGTTCAGCGACAGCCTGTATGACGACGGCAGCCCGCTGCGCATCGGCGGCAACCAGATATGGGGCGAGTACTTCAGCGGCCTGATCGACGAGGTGCGCATCTACAACCGCGCGCAGACCACCACCGAGATTCAGACCGACATGACCACCCCGATCGGCAGGACGCCGTCGCCGGACACCCAGGCGCCGACCGCGCCCGGCTCGCTCGCCGCGACGGGCGCCGCCGGAAGCGCGCAGCTCACCTGGACGGCCTCGACGGACAACGTGGGCGTGCACGCCTACACCGTCCACCGCTCCACCACACCGGCCTTCACCCCGTCGGCCGCGAACCAGGTCGGCTCGTCACCGGCCACCACGTTCACCGACGCGGGCCTGTCGGCGGGGACGTACTACTACCGGGTCCGCGCCGCCGACGCGGCCGGCAACCTCAGCCCGTCCTCGAACGAGGCCTCGGCCACCGTCACCGCCCCGCCGACGAACCCGGGCCTGGTGGCCGCGTACGGCATGGACGAGGGCACGGGCACCACCGTGGGCGATTCCTCCGGGCAGAACAACACCGGAGCCGCCACCGACACCACCTGGGCCAACGGCAAGCACGGCAAGGCCCTGTCCTTCAACGGCACCTCCAGCTGGGTCACCGTCCCGCATGCCCAGTCGCTGCGCTTGACGAACACACTGACATTCTCGGCGTGGGTCCAGCCGGCCACTGTGGTCGGCTACCGCACCGTACTGTCGAAAGAGAACACCAACGGCCACGCCTACGGCCTGTACGCCTCCTACGGCGGCGAACCTTTGGGCTGGCTGGAGAACGCCACCACCTCCAAGTCAGTGGTGGGCGACGATCCGCTGCCACTCAACCAATGGAGCCACCTGGCCGTCACCTACAACGGCACCATCGTCACCCTGTACCTCAACGGTACCCAGATCGACCAGACACCCATGACCGGCAACCTCGCCGACAACGGCGGTGCGCTACGCCTCGGCGGCAACAGTATCTGGTTGGACGAGTTCTACAGCGGCCTGATTGACGACGTGCGCATCTACAACCGCGTCCAGACTGCGTCCGAAATCCAAACCGACATGAACACCCCCGTCGGCGCCGCGGCGACCAGCACAGCGGCAAGGCTGAACACGGCTACCGCGGATCACGCCGGGATCGCGAAGCTGACGGTCGACGACAGCCGCACCATGGACGGCGTCACCGTCGCCTCCACCCTCACCCCCCGCCTGACCACCTGGCTGCCCGCCCGGCGCGACGGCGAGGCGAAAGTGGAGATGGAAATCTCCCGCATCCCCGCCAAGGCCAGCAAGTCCGGCAAGTCCGTCGAGACGGACGAGACCGCTGAGGGCAAGCAACTGGTCTGGTCAGGTCAGGCCACCGCCAAGCGCGCCGACTCCCGGGTGACGCTGCAGGTTCCCGGTGGGCGGCTGGGAGACGGCGATTTGGTGAGGTGGCGCGCCCGCGCGACCGCCCCTGGTGCCAACGGCGCCTGGACTGGTTGGCACACCATCAGCGTGAGGATCACTGCAGCCACCCCTGCTGATACTCGCCCGGCCCAGCGTGAATCCGACAACACCGTCGTCCAGAGCGCGCCAGCCGCGGACGACCCGATCCCCATCTATGAATTCGATCGTATAACCCCCGACGACTGCAAGAAAGAAATCGCCAAAGCTGGTCGTCCGGAGGGCTGGATCAAAAACCACTATTCCTGGTGCTCCATCGGCGACGTTACGGCGATAGACAGCTCCACCCCTAACTGCCGCATCACCTACTGCCAGGCGAAGGGGAAGGTGATGACCATTGTCCAGACCTTCCACGGCAAGGGCAGCCTGGGCGCGGATGAAGCAAAGGGCGCCACATCACGAGACATCGTGGTTGACGTCTATTACCTGGATAATAAGCTCGACGACATCTATAACGTAGGCATCGGTTCGCGCCAAATGACGATCGGCGTGAATCCGGTGGGCACTCGATGCCAGCACGTAACCGAATTCGGGGGTAGCCCGAACGTCAATTATCGCACCAAGTCGATAAATAGCTGGGACGGCAGCACTGCGCGGTTCCGGCTGCGCTGCCCCAAGGAGAAGGCGGATCCGAAGCGGACGCTTGTCTGGGAAGTGCACGACAACGGAACTCCCGCAAAGACGGAAGAGAAGGAAAACGTGGAGGCCGTGACGATTGACGGTTTCCGAACGTATGTGAACTGGCCGACCTGGCCGGGCATCCAAGGCTATTACTCGCTCTCAGGGAAGCCGCTCGAGGATCGCACCATTGTTCGGTGCGACAGCGCTAGCTACATCGCAGGCGATGGTGGCTGCATCTTCGACAGTGCCATCCCCTCGATCGTGTTCAGCACCGGTTCAGGCTATGACGCTGCATACGAGCATTACTGGAAGGCCTGCAACGATCCCAACGACACCTACGAGAAGCCTCTCGGCTACGTCGGCCCCGGAGGAGGGGCGGGGAAGACCATCATCCAGGGATGCGGCGGCGAGAATAAGAGCAGGGCATGGCTCCACAGACTGTCAGGCGACCTCGCCGACACCTATCGTAGGAAGTATACGCGACCGAAGTGCATAGAGATCTGGGGAGTAAACTACACGCAGAACCAAACCCGTCAATGCGATGAATACCCCTTCGCCTCCACGTATGAGCGATGGGAATGGTCCTCGCTCTGGGACGGCGACAAGCCGGCCAATCCCAATAAGTTTTCCGTCTGTCCCATTGCGAATGACGACAACAAAAAGGCCGGTGACGCGCTCGACAAAAGATTCTATCTTCGAGACCGGGTCCTGCATGGCGATCCGTTTTTCGTCCGATTCAAGACCAAGATCAACCTGCGACCGATCGAGGAACTTTGCGGCAATCCCACCCAGGAGTACCAAGATTGGGATGATCGCAGACGGTAGAGCATCGGGCGACGCCCTCTAGCGTCAAGCGATAAGCACACCCTGTTTGAGCTGGCCCGGGTGCCCGAGATGGAAGCTTCAGCGCTCCCGGGCCGGCTCGACGTGAACCATCTTCCCGATCGACTTATCGAGGAGTAGTGTCAGGCATCATGTACGATCTCGCTACAATCAACTACTATCTATCCTTGCTGCGTTCCAGTTCTGTTCAGTGGCTATCCGATCGAATGTGGTGGATCTCTGTCACGCCAAAAGCTCATCAATCGATTGAGATCGACGATATCCACGAAGTTCTCGCGGGCGGGACTCCGCCAGAGGTTCGTCAAGAAGACGGATACGAACTTCCAATAACGCTGCACTGTCCGATAGTGGCATTCTTTGTCCATCGATCCGCAGGAGATGGGACGGTATCGATCCTCAACCTATCCTCTGAATCCACCTCTCTAAGAGACTATTGCCGCGCTCTGAGCAGTGGTGCGTCGGTGCTGGGAATCGAGTGGGGCGGCAAAACTTGGGAGGCCATGGCGTATGCCGAGGAGGGGGATATCGTCGCGTACTTCCCCGAAGGTTTCTCGCGCGAGCTCGCTGGCGGAACCAATCCGGAAGCACTTAGCCAAGAGCTACAATTCATCCACCAATTTTCCGAGGACAGTCCTGCTGGCGTTCTCGCGCAGAAGGCGGCGGCGCTGGCAATCCTAGAAGCTCGGTCAGGACTCCGTATTACCGAGGAGTGGCTGAATTCAACCCACGAAGTCGTCTACGTCGATGTTCCGGTCGGCGGCGGCGATTCGGTACACAGTGATGCCATCGCTTCACAACCAACTATTCCGAATTCTCCGGATGCGTGGCCGCACAGCAAGAAGTCTGAACTTCTCTTCTGGATTATTGACCTACTTGTCACGAAATTCGGCTTTGAATGGCCGGAAATTTCAGAGGCTCGTAGCGCTTACGGCTCAGGGTATGTCCCCAGAGAGGCGCTCCACACAGAGGTCATGGACCGCACACTTCGCCTCGGTCGAGATTGGCTGGAGACTACCAATCAATATGAATCGTCCGCTGCGAACTCTGAGCTCATGAGGTTGCGATGGAGGGCTGGGATCGCCATCCGAGTTGCGCTTAGAGAGATCGAACAGAGCAACCCCAAATTGTCTTCGCTTCAGCTTGCCAAGGAAGCTCTTGGGATGGAGTGGTCGACCGTCCAGCAGCATATCCTCAACCTCTGATCTACTCTCTGAGAGAGGGCCGCCAGGGCTTTTAACATCTGGCTAACGCGGGTTGAGGAACGCCCTGGGGGCAGAGCCCTCCGCTACCTGGCGGTTGGGGACGTGTTCGGGAGCGGAGGGCCCAAACGAAGGAGTGGGTCCCGCGGTTCGGAGAGGGTGCGTGGGTTACGGCCAGCGTTGCGGGTCTCCGACACTGCGCCTGCCGAAAAATCCATCCATGCAGTTCAAGCCGCATTTGAGTATTCGTGGAGTACGCCGCCGAGCCGGTCTCGTCGGCGTACATTCAGGTCGGTAATGCGCTCAATAGATCCGTCCGCTCGTCGGCGGGCAGGAGGACGCCTCCCGCGAGATTGCAACCGATTGACCAGAGAACTTCTGCTAATGCACTCCGCATAGTGTCCCTCCCTTCTTGGCGGCTCTTCGAAGTTAAGCGGGGTTGAGGCAGCCGCGGCTCTTTCGCGTGGTGGCGCAGCGGGTGCGGAGTCGTTGGGATTCGGGGTTGCGGAAGCCGTAAGCGTCACGGGCGACGGTCTTGATCACG
>NZ_JBQQBR010000105.1:0-6734 GCF_052245935.1 Nonomuraea sp. 3N208
CCACTCGCTCCGCAGGGACCGGCAACGTGCCCTCACGGAACCAGCGGTACGCAGTACGCGGGGCGATCCCCTGTGCGCGTGCCCATTCCGTCAGGTTCATGCACAAGATCATACAGCACTCGTGACAACTAAAAGACACTCATGGACACTTATCCGAGAGCAGTTTCTAACCCTTCCGTGCGCACCTGCTGTTCGAGAGTGACCTGCTGCCGCAAGAATCACGGAAAGTCACTACCGGTCCCTCGGCATCGAGAACTGGCGATAGTTGAATAGGCGACTCCACCAGTACTAGACCCGTAGATGGCCGTTCCGATGGTCACTACCTGTGCAACCGTGCTGGCCGACGCTCGAGGCCCGCATGTCCGGCTCGGTGTGGCCGGAAGGGGTTGCAGACACGCAGCAGGCGGCGGTCGTGGCTGACGAGCAGGCCAGGTGCCCACCCCGGCCAGGAGATGGACAGCCGCCTGTACACCGGTCGCATGCGCGAAGGCGTCCAGCCCATCTCCGTCGGGGAATAACCCCGGCATCGGCAAGCCCTGGACTCCACCCGTGACCAGGAACGGGCCGCCGCTGCGCCTTTCGGTGGGCATCTAGGCATGGCTTGTGCGTCTATTTCGCTCTTGCTGCCTTCTCGGATGGTCGCCTACGAGCCGGCCCTGGCCCGTCCTGTTCTTCCCGCCCCTCTCGGTGCGCCGGCATCGGGGACTCGGCCGTTGATGGGAGGGCCGCGGCGATGCAGTCGAGGACGCGCTGGAGTCCGTGCCGGAACTGGTCGTCGCGGCTCAGGTGCAGCCGGCGCGCCTCCATCACGATCTTGCTGAAGATCGGGTACTCCCCGCTCTCCAGCAGCTGCTCGACGCGCGGGCCGCTCCGCACCATCCACTCCGACTCGCTGAGCCCGCTGCGGCGGACCTCCTCGGCCCAGCCGATTTCCTCACGGACGGCGCCCTCGACATAGCCGTTCAGCATGGCCATGAGGGCGAGGTTCTCGTCGATGGAGACGTGGGCGTCGAGGGCACCCATCACCCGTTCGATCACGAGCAGCTGGTTGGGGCCGAAGCTGGGGAGTGACCGCTGCACGGTGCCGATCCACGGGTGCCTCAGCCACATCGCCCGCAGCCCGTCGGCGTAGCGCGTCAGATCCGCGCGCCAGTCGCCCGAGGGCATGCCCTCGACGTCGATCTCACCCTGCAGCCGATCGGCGATGAGCTCGACAAGGTCGTCGCGGCTCGGGACGTACCGGTAGAGGGACATCGCGCCGGCGCCGATCTCGGCGGCGATGCGCCGCATGGTGGCGGCCTCCAGCCCTTCGGCGTCGGCGATCCGGATCGCCGCCTCGGTGATCTGGGCGCGGCTGTAGGTGGGCTTCGGCCCGTAGGCCGGGCGCTCGGGTCGCATCCAGATGTTCACATACTCGGCGTCGGTCACCACTCCACCCTCCTGGTTGCGTACATAGTACCCGGTCCCTTAGTCTGGCCGCCATGACCGCGTACAACGTACCCAGTGGAGGGATCATGCCTGATCCGATCGTGGTCGCCGAAGGGCTGCACAAGTCCTTCGGCGACACCCATGCGTTACGGGGCTTGGACCTGAGCGTCCCGAGAGGAACGGTCTGCGGGGTGCTGGGGCCCAACGGCGCGGGGAAGACGACCGTGGTGCGCATCCTGGCGACCTTGTCCGATCCCGACGCCGGACACGCCCGCATCGCCGGATACGACGTCGTCCGCGAGGCCGGCGAGGTGCGCGCCAGGATCGGGCTCGCGGGCCAGTACGCCGCCGTGGACGAGAAGCTCACCGGCCGCGGCAACCTGCGCATGTTCGGGCGCCTCTACCACCTGCCGCGACGCCAGGCGCACCAACGGGCCGATGAGCTGCTGGAGCGCTTCGGCCTGATGGACGCCGCCGACCGACCGGTTCTCGGCTACTCCGGCGGCATGCGGCGCCGACTCGACCTGATCACCTGCCTCATCCTGCGCCCCGACGTGCTCTTCCTGGACGAGCCGACCACCGGCCTGGACCCGCGCAGCCGCGGCGAGATCTGGGACAGCATCCGCGAGCTGGTGGCCGACGGCACCACGGTGCTGCTCACCACGCAGTACCTGGACGAGGCCGACCAGCTGGCCGACGACATCGCCGTCATCGACCACGGGCGGGTGATCACCTCCGGCACTCCGGACGAGCTGAAGGCCACGATCGGGGACCGCCTCGACGTCGTGGTCGAAGACCCCGCCGCGATGCCTGCGGCGATGACCGTACTGAACACCCTGGCCGGTACCGAACCCGCGACGACCGACGCCGACCGGCTCAGCGTCGCCCTGCCCGCCACCGGCCTCCGGCTCGCCGACATCGTGCGCGAGCTCGACCGTGCCGGAGTCGCCGCGGCCGACGTGAGCCTGCGCCGCCCCACCCTCGACGAGGTGTTCCTGCGCCTCACCGACCGCAAGGAGCCCGTCCGATGACCGCCCTCACCCCACCGCTGAGCCACCGCCTGCGCTGGACACTCACCGACGGACTGACCCTGGTCGGCCGCGAGCTGGGACGGCTGCGGCAAGAACCCGGGCAGATCATCGCCGCGCTGATCTTCCCGGTCATCATGGTCGTGCTGTTCGGCTACGTCTTCGGCAGCGCGATCCAGGTGCCGGGCGGCGGCGACTACCGCGAGTACCTCATGCCCGGCCTGTTCGCGATGGTGACCTTCTCGGCGTGGTTGGGGGTCATGACGCGGATGGCCACCGACGCCTCCCGCGGTGTGATGGACCGGTTCCGCTCCATGCCGATGGCGCGCTTGGCGGTGCCGTTCGGACAGACCGGCGCCGACCTGCTGACCGGCCTGCTGATGCTGGCCATCATGGTGGGCGCGGGCCTGCTGGTGGGCTGGCAGCCGCACCGCGGCCTGATCCCCACGGCCCAGGCGTTCCTGCTGATGATCGTGCTGCGGTACGCGCTGAGCTGGGTGGGCGTCTATGTGGGCCTGGCGGTGAAGAACGACCAGGTCGCCGACGCGATGGTGCCGCTGGGCCTGCCGTTCACGATGCTGTCGAACGCGTTCGTCCCGACCGACGGCATGCCGGGCTGGCTGCGCTTCCTGGCCGACTGGAACCCGGTGAGCGCGCTCACCGCCGCCTCACGGGAGCTGTTCGGCAACCCGGGCGCCCCGTCCGGAAACGTGGCCTGGCCACTCGCACATCCGGTGACCGCCGTCCTGCTCTGGTCGGCCGCGCTGCTAGTGATCTTCGTCCCGCTGTCGCTCCGCGCCTACATGCGCAGAGGACGCTGAACGCTCCAGACATCTGCAAACCGCGTGTTCTCCTCCGAATAGCTCTCCTCCGAAAGGCATCAAAATGGAGCAAAACATCCACGAAGACGTCACCACCACCGCTACCTCTCCCGCGCAGCCGCTGGTCATCGGTGGCTTGATCGCCGCCGCGGTCGCCGGCGCGGCGACCGCGGCCGTTGCCGCGGTGGGTGAGTTCGCCGGGATCAGCCTGGTTGTCGGCGGCATGCCGATCCCGGTGTTCGGGTTCGCCGTGCTGACCGTTGTCTTCTCCGTGGTGGGGTTGGTGCTGGCGCTGGTGCTGGCTCGCACGGTTCGCCGTCCGCGCACGGTATTCGTCCGTACCACGGTTGTGCTCGCCGTGTTGTCGCTGGTACCGGATGTGCTCGTGGACGCGTCCGCAGCCACGAGGGTGCTGTTGATGCTGGCGCACGTGGTCGCCGCCGCGATCGTGGTCCCGGCCATCGCCCGCCGCCTGTCCGCCTGATCCTTCCAAGGAGTTCGAGCTCTGCACGGCGAACGTCTCCGCTGGCCAGGCACAACGACCACACCACCGCCTTCGCGGCCTACGAGAAGACCGTTCGGAACTTCGTGGAGCAGAACCAGGCCTTCGCCACCCGGCACCAATTCGAGGCCCGCAACGCGATGCTGCGAAGCCAGACGGCGCTGCCATCCGACACCCAGGGTCGCGCAGCCCATACCGCCCTCACCCTGCCCAACTACAAGCCCCTCTGAAGCAGCCGGCATGTGGCGCACGTCACGTGACTGCACGTGTCACAAAGAGTGGGCCACCGGCATCTCATGTCCGACCAGCTCAGCTAATGCGAGGAACATGTCATGAACTCAGCACCTGAAACCCTTCGACGTGACTTCGGCGGCGACATCATCGAACCGGGCGCGGCCGACTACGCAGCGGCCAGTCGCTCGATACTGGCCTCCGGCAACCCGGCCTACGTGCTGCGTCCCAAGAGCGCCGCCGACGTGCAAGCCGCTGTCCGATTCGCCGCCGACGCGCGACTTGTGCTGTCGGTGCGTGGCGGCGGCCACGCCTTCGCCGGCTTCGGCACCAATGACGGCGGTGTGGTGATCGATCTCAGCGGGCTGTCGAGCGTGGAGGTCATCGACAAGGATCGGCACCTGGTGCGGATCGGCGGCGGCGCCACCTGGGGCCAGGTCGTGGCCGCGCTGGCTCCGCACGGGCTGGCGATCTCCTCCGGTGACACCAGGAGCGTCGGTGTCGGCGGGCTGACGTTGAGCGGCGGCATCGGCTGGAAGGTCAGGAAGTACGGCCTGGCGCTGGACAACATGGTCGCGGCGAATGTGGTCACCGCCGGCGGGCAGCTCGTGCGCACGAGCGCGACCGAGTACCCGGAGCTGTTCTGGGCGCTGCGCGGTGGTGGCGGCAACTTCGGTGTCGTGACCGCCTTCGAGTTCGCCGCCCACCCGACCACCGACGTCATCTTCGGCAAGATCACCTTCCCGGCCTCCGAAGGGGCCGCGGTGCTGCAGGGCTGGGCGGACTACCTGCGTACCGCGCCGGAGGAGCTCACCTCCATCGTCACCCTGGCCAACCCGTTCGCGGGCGGCCCCGAGGCGCCGGTGGAGATCCAGGTCGCCTTCGACGGCGACGACCCCGAGCTCGCGGCCCAGGTCATCGACCCGATCCGGGCGCTGGGCACGGTGCTCTCTGACGATGTCACGCTCATGCCCTACGGCGACGTGCTAGTAGACGGCGCGACCCCGCCGCCCGGCATCCAGCTCGTCACCCGCAGCGCCTTCGTCGGCCCCGCGTCGGTACCCGGCGCCCTGCGGACCCTGACCGAGATCGCGAAGGCGCAGGATTCGCCGGTCATCGCCATCCGCAGCGTCGGCGGCGCCGTCTCCCGCGTCCCCGACGACGCCACCGCCTACGCCCACCGCCAGGCGGAGCTGATGGTCATCACCACGACCATCGGCCCTGAGCCTGTCATCGCCGCCGGCCAGCCCGCGTTCGACGCGGTCTGGGGCAAGCTCGCCCCGTACGTCACCGGCGCCTACGCCAACTTCCTGACCACCGCCACCGACAAGGACGTCGCCGCGGTCTACCCGCCCGCCACCTACCAGCGGCTCGCGGCGGTCAAGAGCGAGTACGACCCCGCCAACCTGTTCGCCGCCAACCACAACGTGAAGGGTTCCAACTGATGAGCAAAGTCTGGTTCATCACCGGCTCGTCCCGCGGCCTTGGCCGCAGCTTCGCCGAGGCCGCCCTGGCGCGCGGCGACAAGGTCGCCGCGACCGCACGCGACGTCGCGAGCCTCGACGCGCTGACCGCCTACGGCGACGCGGTGCTTCCCCACAAGCTCGACGTAACCGACAAAGCCGCCATCTTCGATGCCGTACGGCAGACCAGGCAGCACTTCGGCCGCCTCGACGTCATCGTGAACAACGCGGGTTACGGCCTGTTCGGAGCGGTGGAGGAGCTGAGCGACAAAGATCTGCGCGACCAGCTGGAGACCAACCTGTTCGGCCCGCTGTGGGTCGTCCAAGCGGCGCTGCCGATCATGCGCGAGCAGGGTGGCGGGCACATCATCCAGATCTCCTCCACAGGCGGCCAAGTCTCGTTGCCGCTCGGCGGCGGGTACCACGCCTCCAAGTTCGCGCTGGAGGGCCTGAGCGACTCCCTGGCCCAGGAGGTCGCGGGCTTCGGCATCAAGGTGACGGTGGTCGAGCCCAGCTTCTACGCCACCGACGGAGCCGCCGGCGCCGTCAACTCAGCGGCCGACCCGCTCTACGACGGTGTCCGCGAGAGCTTCGTCGCGTTCGCCAAAACCCTCGACGTCGGAGACCCGGCCGCCGCGGGCCGAGCGCTGCTCAAGCTCGCCGACTCCAACGATCCACCACTGCGGGTGTTCTTCGGCACCGAGGGCCTACGGATGACCCAGCTGGCCTACGCCGACCGGCTCAAGAGCTGGGCCAAATGGGAGGATCTGTCAGCGGAGGCTCACTGACGCGGCGACGTCCGTGGCCCGCATGCGCTCCGCGGCGGGCCACGAACCGCGCCCGGCGGCTTCCGCGGGCCTGGACCTCGGCAGCCACAGTCCAGTGAAGACGGCACTCGCCAGGGTGATAGTGCCTGCAGTGACGAAGGCGGTGTTGAGCCCGGCCTCGAAGGAGGCGCCGCCGGACTCCTAGACGACGGCTCCGAGCACATGCCGCGTTGCGCGGACCCGGTTGACTCGTGACACCGGCGCTTGCCATCTCTCAGAAATGACCATTTCTGCGAACACAACAAGTAACGATGGTTACGCAGAGCGATACTTCGTCCGATTGGGCCGACCCAGCGGCGGGCCGACAACTAGTGCCGTAGCCGGTCACGTTTGCCCTTTTTGTGACGACACGCCGATCGAGGTCTCCTCTCGGTCGGCGTGATCGTTTCAGACTTCTGGGTGTGGCTGAACGGGTTCGTGTACGCGAGATCGAT
>NZ_JBQQBR010000106.1:0-5787 GCF_052245935.1 Nonomuraea sp. 3N208
GGGTGGCCAGGTCGTTTGAGAGTTCGTCGAGCCACTCATCCACGTGATCCGCCCGTAGCTGCTGGAGCTTGAGTTTCCCCAGCCTGGGGATAACGTGCGTCTCGGCGAGGATGCGCAGCTTGGTGACGGTGCTCTCGGACCTGCCCTTGAGACCCTTGCTGAGCCAATCGTTGACGGCATCGCGCACGGTGTAGGTCTCCGATGCGGTGATGCCCGCCTCAAGGTCCTTGACGGCCTTGATCAGCTTGTCCTTGACCGCCGTCTTCGTCTTGGCCTTGCGCTTGAGGCGCTGGCGCTTGCCGTCTGGGCCGAACCCGAGGGAGATGGCTCCGGTGTAGCCGTCCCCCTCGGGGTAGATGGTCGCTTCGTACTTGCCGATCAGGATCTTGGCCAAGGGATCACCCCTTCTCGTGACGGTTGAGGTACTCCTCGATCGCCTTCCTGATCACCCACGACACATCTCGTTCCTGCGACTCGGCGTACCTGCGGAGACGGTCTTTCAGCTCCGTGTCCACCCGTACGGGAGGCAGGGTCGTTCGGTCGCTCGTCATTGACGGCTTCCTTTCGTGTCATGCAGTTATCAAGAGGCGCTTGCCGGTTGTGCAGCGGTGCCGCACAACCGGCCCTGTAGAACGTTGTAGCACGCCGCTCTACGCCTCGTCTATCGCTTCCAGCGAGGAAATGAAGTCGGCAAGGTGCCGGTCGGTGATCCGACGAAGTTTGCCGATCTTGATGCTCTTGAGCTGGCCGGTACGGAGAAGGAAGTAGACCTTGTCGCGTCCGATGCTCAGCATCTCCGCGACTTGTTCGACGGTGTATGCCTGCATGTGCATCCCCCCTCTCGTTCGTCGGGGTGTGCGGCTCCCTTCGTTGCGGGGGTTCCCGCGCACTATCGATTGCTACGGAGTGTGATCGTCCGTTCGTTTCGTCCGTCCGCGTCTGTCGCGCCCTATACACGCGCAGACGCGCGGACGAACGTGGATGACGGACGACGGACGATTACGGATCGTGTATCTCGGGGAGGGCGCGCCAGCGTCCCCGAGCGACCTGTTCGACCTGGCGCGCACGGCCCAGATCCTGAAGACGTTGGTAGACCCACGTGCGGCGCATGCCGGTTACGCGCATGAGATCACCGATGGTGACCCCGTCGCCGGGTGCCTGACTCAGCACGGTTGTCAGGGCCTCCTCAGCCTCCCGTACGGCGTTGTCGCGGGCGTGCCGAGGTGACGGTCGGACGGCGGGTTGTAGCGGCGTGGCGGGCATCTCGGCTGCGCGTTGCAGGGCTTGAGCAGATACCTCGTCGAGGGGTGGGCGGTGTTCGGCGTGCTGTTCGGCGGTGGCCTGTACGCGCGCGTCGTCCATCAGGTAGGTCCGCGCGCGGCGGGGAATGTCATGTTCCGGGGAGCTGATCAGGAACTTGCCGGGGGCGTCCAGCTTGTGCGGGTGCCATCCGGCCCTGACCATGCCCTGTCCCAGGATGAGGTCACCGTCGCGGGGTTCCCGGACCCGGAAGCACAGCCGGACATCCATCTGTGAGCGGACCGCGCTCTTGCCCATCGCGTCCTTGGACGGGCGTTGGGTAGCGGCGATCAGATTCACCGCTGGTGCGCGGCCACGTCGGGCGATCGAGTCGGCGTAGTCGATCGCTCGTGGTGCCTCGCTGGCCAACTCGGCGTACTCGTCGATGATGATGATCAGCGCGGGTCTGTCCGGCGAGGGTTCCCAGACGCGTTCGCCGCGTTGCGTGAGGTCATCGGCACGTCCGTCGAGAATGATCACGGCGTCGGCGAGCAGGGCTTCTGCCTCCTGCGGGGTGGTGGCCAGGCGATCGATGCACGATGCCCAGGGCAGCAGCTCCATGCCGCGTTTGAGGTCGACCGCCCAAAGGATCACATCTGGGCAGGCGGTCAGGTCCCCGAGCAGGACGTTCACGCCGCCGGACTTGCCCGCGCCGGACATGCCCGCGAACAGCCCGTGGCGTCGCAGGAGGGGGACGCGGACGGGCGCGCCGTCCTCGAACAGCCCCAGCTTGGCCGGTTGCGTGACGGAGCTGATGGAGGGGCCTGGCCAGGCGATGGCGTCGGCGTGCGGGTCGGTTTCGATCACTCGCACGTCGGCGCGGTTGGCCTTCTTGCTGGTCACCGGTTGGACGCGCACGCCGCCGCGTGTGGTGCCGAGCGCCGATTCCAGGCGGGGGATGGCGTTGACCGCGTCTTCGACGGTCTGGCCGACGCCCAGCCCGAGGCGGAAGCGGTAGCCCCATAGGTCCACCATGGCCGATTGGATGCGGGATCCGGCCAGGCCGACGGCTTGGGCGATGTCCGGCCAGGCGGCCAGCGTGCGCTCGACACGTACGCGGGCACGCCTGCGACGGTGCGCCCACCAGGGCACGGCCAGCACGAAAGCGCCGATGCCGAGCACGGCGGGCAGGGGCGCCGTGAACGGCCCCAGGTAGGCGGCCAGGGCGAGCCAGGTTCCGGCGAACGCCGTGGTGACGGCGGCATAGCCGCGTTCGATCGAGCGGGGGATGTTGACCCATCGGCCCCCGACGGCCAGCGCGCCCGCCATCCCGATCGTGCTGAGTGCGACGGTGGGCCACCATTCAGGGAACCATCGCCGCAGGGCCATGCCCGTGATCAGGACGGAAACGGCAACGGTGAGCGGGGCGAGTTCGGACCGGTAGCGCCAGGTCAGACGGGCAATTCCGGCGATGGCCAGGGGTGCGAACTCCAGGTCGTCGATCATGGCGACGGGTTGGACGCCGTAGCGGCGCATCCTGCGAGCGTTGCGGCGCATCTCATAGCGCGATGCCCGATGCTTGCTCATTGGCCCTCTCCGGCCGTCTCGGCGGGGTGGGCCTGGGCGTGCAGCTCGTCACGCACGTAGTACAGGGGGTCGTCGTCGCCGTCGTGGTCGGCCGCCAGGGTGGCGCGGATGGCGGCCAGCAGGTTGGCTCGCTGGTAGCGGATGCTGGCCAGTTCTGCGCGCAGGCCGGTGACCTCGTCGATCAGGGTTTCGATGTCGTCGAGGGCGGCGATGACGTGCGTCCAGATGGGGAGGAGGGGCAGGGGGTCTCGGGTGAGTGCCGCTAGGAGTTGAGCGGCGGTGGTGTTGCGGTGGGCAACCTCCTGAAGATCGGTGTGTGGGTAGGGGTGTCGATGGGTCATTAGGCATCACATCCTTCGGTTCGGGGACGGGGTCAGTGGCCGGTGATCCAGCTCAGGGCAGCGCGGAGGGCGGCGCGGATGTCAGGTGCGAGCGTGGTTGCGGCCAGCAGGAAGCCGAACAGCAGTGTGATCAGCGCGTGCCACCAGCGCAGGCCCAGGTAACGCCAGGCGATGAACACCAGCGCGCCGAACACGAGCACCAGCGGAACAGTCACGGTCATGGGGCTTCACCTCCTCTCACAGGAGTTCGGAGGGCTGGGGACGGAGGGGGCTAGATGCCGTCGTGCCGGGACTTGCGGCGGAACCAGCGCCAGCGGGCGCGGCACTTGCGGCATCGCCGGTTTCCGGGGGTGGCGTTGGCGCCGCACAGGCACCGGCCAGGCAGGATCGGGAGCGTGCGCATCAGGGCTTCACCTCCTCCCGGCGTAGGCGGTCTGCCGGCTGCGGTGGTCGTAGGTGCCCAGCAGGTGTCGGCTCAGGGTTCCGGTCGGGGCGTGGCGGCGATCCTCGGAGCGGATCACGACGACCAGCACCACGAAGAGCACGAGCGTGGCGACCCCCAGGAGCAGGGCCAGGAGCACGACGAAGAGTCCGAAGTCCACTGCTCACACCCCCTCGATGTCGTCGAGGGTGATCGCGTCACGGTAGGAGTCCAGCGCTTCGCGGCGGGACATCGCCGCCTGCGTGATCAGGATGGCTTCGTAACGGACCCTGCCGAACTCCGCACCGGCGACGTGGTGTCCGTTCTCGACCGTGGGCGTGGTGCCCAACACGGCGGCGATCCGCTCGACTTCGGCGATCGCCTCAGCCTCGCTGCGGGCGTCGGTGTCGTAGTTGGTGTGGACCGACACCCGAACCGTTCCGTACCGGGGAACGGGCACGTGCGGGTGGCTGTCCAGGAAGGTGGCCAGGGCGCGCAATCCGGCGATCAGTTCGCCGCGGTGGTGGCGCTGAGCTGTGTTCATCTAGATCACATCCCTTCCGTTTCCGGTGACCTACGAGGCGAAGGTAGGTTTCGGGGAAGGGGTGAACCCATCACGCGGTGTGATCATGTGATGAGATCAAAAACATCCGGCGATGAGATGGATTAGATCCTGTGGTGAGATAAGCCCCAGCTCACGGCGCGTGCCCACACAAGAGGACCCCCGACAGAGCCCCTTGGGAACTGGCGCTCTTGCGAGCGCAGAAGGGCTCTGCCGGGGGCGTTGACGCGACGGTGCGGGACACAGTGGGCAGGGCGTGAGAGCCGTCAACCGCACCGTCGCGCGTCAGGGAGGCCCGTCCATTCGCGTGCGAATTCGAGCCTGCAAATACAGGTGATACAGCCCAGTGGCGGTGTAACCGTCACGGATGTCATCGACATTCAGATCGAACCAGTCGAGGAATTCGACTCTCGAAAGCGCCTCGTATGTTGCGTGACGCTCCCCCAGCACGACCGCTTCGTGAGCGTCCGGATGGGCCTTGCTCCACTTCTCAAGTGCCACGCCCGATCACGACCCGTCCAGCGTGGAAGAACCTCTGGCACGAAGATCGCCGTAGCGGATGGCGATACGTTGAGCAGCCCGTTTCGGGTCTGCCGCGGGATGGCAGACATAGGTTGCGCGGGCGCGTCGTTCATTCCAGCCTGCACGCCACCAGAAGAGATCACCATTCGTCCACACGACCAGACCACGCCAGACCGACACCACGGCCAGCCCGTAGCCGTCGTTCACATCGGCCGTGATCCCGTGCTGGGCGAGCTCTCGTCTTAGCTGGTCAGCCACGGCAACCGGGTCCATGGAGGTGAGGCGTATCGGCTCGTGCTCCCCAGTCATGGAACCGGCCTCCCGCAACTCCGCTTTCCCGAGCAAAGGAACGGGCGGAAGCCAGACAAATGCGGATCTTTGAAACTGCCTCAGATCAGCTCTGACCTGCGCCACGAACTGATGTGAGGCTTCCAAGCAAACCGGTTTCGCAGAATCTCACCGTGATATCTCACGGTGTGATGGACTTGAAGAGCTTCACTTATCTCGAAAGGCTGCGCTACCAGGGGAACGGAACGCCGCCATGACCGTTGACCAAGAGCGAGTGCGACAAGTTCTTGAGACTGTTTTCGCACGTCAGGACATGGAAGACGTGTGCAAACAGCGTGATCTCGGCGGAGTGATCCGCATCCTCACCAAGTACGGCATCACCCAAGGGCAGATCGCGAACTTCACTGGGATCCCCCAAGGGCGCATCAGCGAGTACAAGAGCGGCAAGCGCATCCCGACCGCAAAGCATACATTTGAGGCGTTCGCTGACGGTTTGGGCATGCCTGCTCCCTTGCGTCGCCATTTGGGCTTGGCGTCCTCCGGTGGCAGAGGCGGTGCGCAGGTCGTCAGTGACGGTGTCCAGATCCCCACAGACACTTTCGACTTGCAGATCTTCGCTGAAGCGATCGGGAAAAGGGGCGAGCCGTTGAAGCGCCGCGAATTGCTGGCCATGGTCGCACAACTCGGTGCCCAGTCAGCTCTAGCGATCTTTGGTCTCGCGTTTCTGGACGTTTGTGTCAAGTTTCACGACGCCCGAGGGAGCCGCGCTTGGGCGGCGTAGTCGTCGACGTGCCGGGTGATGGTCTTGAGCGCGGCGCGGAGTTCGG
>NZ_JBQQBR010000107.1:0-5355 GCF_052245935.1 Nonomuraea sp. 3N208
GCTCCACGACCAGGGCGGCAAGCTCGTCATACGACGGACGCCCATCCCCAGCCTGCACCGAAAGATCATCCCACGAGCAGCACGACGCTCACGCCGTACCCGATCTTGAGCCCTGATGAATGCTTACGAGCGGATTGCCGTGGTCGATGACCAGCAGGGCCAACCACCACTGCGACGAGCCCTCCTTGACGCGGAAGGAGAGCGGCCTGCCGACTCGCGGGTTGCCGACCGGGCGGTAGCTGACCGCCGCTGTGCCCTTGCCGGGGTCCGCGACCCGGGCAAGGCCGTGCGGCTCAGGTCGATGTGCCCCGCCGGGCACTCCGGGCACTGGTCGACGACCTTGACCTGGACGGTGCCCTTCGGCCCGGTGACGTTCACGTAGCCGCCGCAGGCGGCCGCGGCGGCGTACTCGCGCGGAGAGAGCGCGACGTAGAGGTTGCCGGCGGGAGGCGACGGATATGAGCAGTTACCGCCCCCGGACTGGAGTTCGTACAGGGTGGCTTTCCCTTTGGTCGCCTTGCCTGCGACCGGCTTCGCGGGCGCGCGGGTGGCTGCGGCGCTCTCGCCGCTCCGGGCGGATTTCGCCAGGGCAGGGTCCGGGAGGAGCGAGGTCGCGGTGAGCGCGGCGGCGAGGACGAAGGGTAAGCGTCGCATCCAGGGGTTCCTCTCGTGCGGGATGGATGCGACAGTAGCGAAATCGGTACATCTCAGTACGGTAAAGCGTCAGATATCCAGACACGCGATCTATGTCCGGGTCAGTGCACCCGAACCGACGGCACGCCGATGGAGCCCGGCTCGGCCCCATCAGCCGAGACCCAGCCGGTGGGAGATCGCCGCCGCCTCCGATCGGTTCGCGGCGCCGAGCTTGGCGAGGATGTTGGACACGTGCACGCTCGCGGTCTTGTCGCTGATGAAGAGCGCCTGGGCGATCTGCCGATTGGTACGGCCGGTGGCCACCAATTTCAGCACGTCACGTTCGCGCGGAGTGAGCCCGAACCGGTCACCGGGCTCCGCGGACCGCCCGCTCGGCTCCGGTGCCTCCTCCGAGCTCGTCAGGTCGATGCGAGCCCGGCGTGCCAGGGCGCTGATCTCCTCGGCCAACAGCCGGGCCCCGAGATCCCGTGCCACGGTCCAGCCCTCGATGAGATCGGCGGCCACAGCCTCGCGGGAGGCGCCGGCGGACAGCAACGCCTCGCCGTACCGCCACCGCGCGTACCCGATCTCGAACGGACACTTGAGCCCCTGCCAGGCGGCCAGCGCCGCGGCCCAGCGCTGCGGGTCGCTCGCTCCCTCGATCCTGGTCCACTCGGCTTCGGCACTCATCAGCCTGGCCTCCACCAGGGGGATGGACACGTGAGCCGCGGCCGTACGGGCACGTTCCAGCAGACCACGGCCGATCCGGCGGGCCTGGCCGATTTCGTGGGCGTTCCGCTGGGCGACCGCCCGTTCGGCGATCGCCGCTTCGACCGTCAGGCCGATGTGGCTCACCTCGATGGTCAGCGAGCCCTCGTCGCTGTCGCCGAGCAGACGCAGCCCCTCGGCCACGGCATCCCTGGCCTCCTCCAGCCTGCCGTCCCATATGGCGACGGCGGCCATGCGGCCGAACTGCGGGGCGGCGTACTGGGGATCCAGGGAGAACGGCGTGCTCTTCAGCACCGCGGCCAGATCCTCCCAGGCCGCGGCCAGGTCGGCTCGATGCAGGAGATACAGGGCCCGGGCCTGAAGCGGTGCGGCGTCGAGGAAACCGGTCGGCGAGTCGAACTCGGCGAATTCCTCCTCCAGCAGCGACAGCGCCTCCTCCCCGCGGCCCAGGAAGATCAGCGACTCGGCGGCGTCCGCCAGCGCCGACCGCCCGTACATGCGAACCAGCCCGAAGCGGGCGGCCAGCCGGTACGCCTCAAGGCTGAGCTTCGCGGCCGCCTCCCACAGACCGTAGGTGTGAGCACACATGGGAGAAATCCTTAGAACGGTCCACGGCGACGCACTATCTTCCGGCCGGCACCGCCGCCACGCTTACGGCCGCAGCCACGCCGCCAGGTAGGCGAACGCGGCGTCCTGCATCATCACGTCGAACCGGTGACCACCGTCGAAGAACTCGCCGACATAGGCGTGCGGCGACCCGGCCTGCTGATAGCGCTGGGCCAGGCGCTCATCGGCGGCACGATCGCCCTGGTCACAGCCGGCGAGTGGCAGGCATATCCCGCAAGAGGAGCACCGCAGGCAGCGAAAAAGCCTACTTTCTCTCTAGAAAGAGGCGGGATGCTGGGGTTTGCCGGCCGGACGGATGCTACCTCTCATAGTGATAGCGACAGGCGGCGATCATGATGGTGTCGTCGTTGACGCGGTAGACGAGCCGGTGTTCTGAGGTGATACGCCGGGACCAGTAGCCGGACCATTCGTACTTCAGCGGCTCTGGTTTGCCGATGCCTTCGTTCTCGTTTCGGGCTATGTCAGCGATCAGCTGGTTGATCCTTTTGAGGATGCGTCGATCTTCTCGCTGCCAGTAGCAGTAGTCCTCCCAGGCAAGTTCGTCGAAAAGGATCTTCACGAGGTGGCGTCCTCATCGGCCAATTCGCGGACGGTGCCCCCTCCGGCCTCCAGACGGGCGACCGCCTCTGACAGCCGTCTGCGGTTGACGGGAGAGGCCATCAGGTAAAGCGTCTCGCGCATCGATTCGTATTCGCGCTGCGACACCATGACGACGCCCTCTCCGCCGGGGCGGGTGATGAGGACCTCCTCCTGGTCGTCGATGACGGCGTCGAGGGTGGCGGCGTAGTTGGCCCGCGATTCGGACATGGTCATCACCTTCATGCCATCAGTGTACATCATGATGTACATCAAATGCGGCGGTGGATCCGCACACGGGTACGCGCAAACATCAAGCTGTTGCATCAAGATGCGAATGGCTGCAGGTTCTTGTGACGAAAGCTCCACACTTCCGCTTCCACCCGAGAGGTAGAGGCAGAAGAGTGGTGACGTTGCTGTCAGTGGAGATCAAAAAGCCCCGAACAGTGATCCGTCCGGGGCGTTTTGGCTGTTCAGGCGAGGTGGTCAGGGGCGGGGTCGAACCGCCGACCTTTCCGCCTTCAGGCAATGGGAACGCACGTTCGAGCATGACGGAATCGCCCGCGACCTGCATTCAACCGTCCACAAGCGTCCACCGCTGTCCGTGATCAACTTTGACCGTTGTCACGCAGTCAGTCACTCAAGCCAGGCTGGCGAGCAGTTCCGAACTCGCCGAACAGGACCACGAGTCTCTTAAGGCATGGGGGCTCCATAAGGCGCGTCGCGCGCCTTCCTTCTCGCCGCGCTACGCGCGGAAGGCGCTGAAACACTTTGGGCAGGCGGGCGCTAGCAGGAGAGACCAGGGGGCCCAGTAAGCCGCCATTCGGCGACGAAGGGGGAGACCTGCAGAAGGCCGCTAGCCTGCTAGCCCGCAGGTAGATCGCCTTTTCGGGTGCTAGCGCAGGTGCTAGCACTGGCAGGGAGAGGTGCTAGGGCTACCCCCAGTGTTTCAGCCGCTCTTTTGCGCGACAGCGCGCTCAGGTAAACGCGCGAAGCACCGCATCCTGAGGACCACCACGGCTCACGTAATGGCCCCCAGTCCAGCTGTGGCGGTCGCTACTTGTCGGCTCCGGGAGCGGCGACGGACCACCCCACTGTCCGGCGGAGGTTGCTTCCGGGCTCAGGACCACTGCTGGTAGGAGGTGCCGTTGCAGTCTCTGAGTTTGACGCCGAGGGAGACACTCGCGGCGAGGCACTTGCCGTTCTGCAGATTCGGAACAGCACCCGACGAGTACCGGTACCACAGTTGGTACACGTTCCCCCTGCAGTCGACGAGTCTGATGCCCTTCTCGACGCTCCCGTCGAGGCACTTGCGACTTTGCAGGTGAACGATGTTCTCGCCGTTATTGCCCGGCTTTTGCCTGTACCACTGCTGGTACTCGCTGCCGTTGCAGTCTCTGAGTACGACGCCGATGGAGGTGGACGCGGCGAGGCACTTACCGCTCTGCACGTGCTTGACTTCCGGGAACGTGAGCGAAGCGAACAGCTGCGATGCCTCTGATTGCCGTTCGGCGGCGGCCGGTGTGGCGGCAGCCATGGTGAACAGAGCTACTGCCACAGCAGCGGTTCGGATAATGGCACGGTAATCCATCGTTCTCCTTGGGGATATCGCGGCTGCCGAATGGACAGCAAGAAGCATCTGCCACATGTGGGCTGTCGACCGTGCTGACGCTAGCGAGGGGCGGTATATCGCGGGTATGTCAATCATCCGGACAAGCCAAGCCGGTCATGACCACGCTCAACCGCTCACGCCCGCGTCACCCGAGGGGTCTGTGCGGTGTGTGAAAGCGCACGTGTAGGCCTTGCGCCACTGCAAGACCTACACCTGGTACGCCGACATCCACATCATCCCGGCTCTCGGCAAGCGCAAGCTGCGGGATCTCTGTGGAGGACCCAGCGGAGTGGACGCACAGGCCGACACGTGGACACTGCGAGCAAGCCGCGAACCGGCAGGCCGGTTGCGGTCAAGGGCTTCTGCGCTCGGTTCAACGACTTCCGACGCAGATACTGCCGCGCTCCTTGACGGCCGAGAAAGGCGACACCGCGCATGCGCGCCTACATCGTGCATTCCCTGCTCACGGGAGCTCGTACCGAGGAGCTCCGAGATCTTCGCTGGGATCACGTCGTGGCCTACGACGAACCCCGGAGGTTCTGGCGTCCCATCACCGAAGCGGGTTGGGATCACGATCAGTTCGCCATCCATGTGTGGCGCTCTGTACGGCAGTCCGGGGACACCAAGACCGTGAAGTCCCGACGCTCTCTCCGTATCCCGAACCGCTGCGTGACCGCGCTCAAGGTCCTAATGACCGAACAGAAGGACCTCGACCGGCTCAGCGAGCGCCGCGTGTTCGGTACCAAGACCGGCACGGCCATGACGGCGGAGAACGTACGGCGAGACTTCCGCACCGCCATCAAGGGGGTGTGAAGGGCATCGTGCCCGAGGAGTGGGCCCCGCGCGAGCTGCGGCACAGCTTCGTGTCTCTGCTCTCCGCTCACGATGTGCCGATCGAGCAAATCTCACGCCTGGTCGGCCACACGAACACGATCGTCACGGAGACCGTCTACCGCAAGCAGATCAGACCCGTCATGCAGGAGGGAGCGACGGTGATGGATGAGATCTTTCCGCTTATCCCGAAGTCATAGTCACGCAGTTAGTCACTCAGCCCTCCCTGCCAAAATAGACAGAGGTAGCAAACAGGTACAAAACTCTGTGCTGAGGGTGGGGAAGGAGACATCCCTTCGTGGGAGCAAGTGAACAGGATCCCGAGATCCCTGACCCACATGTACGCG
>NZ_JBQQBR010000108.1:0-5300 GCF_052245935.1 Nonomuraea sp. 3N208
TCGCGGGCGCGCATGCCATGTCAGCGGGCGGGTCACGAGAAGCGGACGCCACGTGCGGGTGCCGTGCCACCGCGGGGGTGCGGCTGCTGCATGAGGGCGCGCGAGCGTCCGGGGTCAGCGGACGCCGCGTGGGCGGAACTGGATGCTGATGCGCGGCCCCGTGGGGCGGGTCGTCTTCGGGATGGCGTGTTCCCAGGTGCGTTGGCAGCTGCCGCCCATCACGATCAGATCCCCGTGGCCGAGGTCACGCCGGATCGAGGGGCCGCCGCCGCGCGGCCGGAGCAGGAGGGGCCTGGGGCAGCCGACCGAGACGATCGCGACCATCGTGTCCTCGGTGCTGCCCCGGCCGATCGTGTCGCCGTGCCAGGCCACGCTGTCCCGGCCGTCCCGGTAGAAGCAGAGTCCGGCCGTGCGGAACGGCTCCCCGAGCTCCTCCCCGTAGTGGGCGTTCAACGCGCGCCGGGCTTCCTCGAGCATGGGGTCCGGCAGGGTCTCGCCCTCGTCGTAGAACTTCAGCAGCCGGGGCACGTCCACCATCCGGTCGTACATCCGCCGCCGCTCGGCCCGCCACGGCACCACCTCGGCGAGCCGCTCGAACAGCGTGTCGGCACCCGACAGCCAGCCCGGCCGGAGGTCGATCCATGCGCCGTGGGCGAGCTGCGTCCTGCGGACGGCGGCACCGAGCGGCCCGACACCGAGCTCTTCGTCCAGACCCAACAGAGATGCTTGGAACGCGGCTGTCATAGAGCCGAGTGTATGCCATGCTTCAAACACATATTCGATTTTGGTGGAGGTCGCTTTCGGTGGTACGTCGTGCCAGGCTGGCAGGCGCCGGACACGAGTGGCGTCGCCCTCAGACCGCGCCGTGAGGTGAGGAGGCCACCCACCGATTCGTCACGCGAAGGAACAACGCCATGCTCACCACTCACTACCTGCCGGGCGCTCCCTGCTGGGTCGACGTCAACAGCCCTGACGTCGACCGTTCCGAGGCCTTCTACACCGGACTGTTCGGCTGGCAGTCGATCACGCTCGGACCTCAGCACAGGGACTACCGCTTCTGCCAGGTCGACGGCAAGACAGTCGCCGGGATCAGCCACGCCACGGAGGACAACCCGGCCGCGGCCTGGCTGACGTACTTCCAGACGCCCGACGCCGACACCGTCGCCAAGACGGTCGAGCAGGCGGGCGGCACAGTGCTCGCCCCGCCGCTCGACATCGAGGGGCAGGGCCGGATGGCGGTGTTCGCGGATCCCGCGGGGGCCAGGTTCGCCGTATGGCAGCCGGACGAGACCAAGGGGCTCGGAATGGTCACGGAGCCGGGTTCGCTCGCCTGGGCCGAGCTGTACGTCCCCGACTTCGCCGCCGCGCGCTCCTTCTACCAGACCGTCTTCGGCTGGTCCATTCTTGACCTCCCGATGGGCGACCTGTCCTACCCCGTGATCTCCCCCGCCGGGGGCGGCGAGGAGACGTCCATGGCCGGGCTCGTCCAGCTGGAGCCGGGCGACAGCCCGCACTGGCTGCCGTACTTCGAGGTGCCGGACTGCGACGCCACGGTGGCCATGGCGCAGCAGCTCGGTGGCACGGTGCGCGCTCCTTCGATGAGCGTGGAGGAGGTCGGTCGCATGGCGCTCCTGACCGACCCGCACGGCGCCCGCTTCGCGGTCATCACCAGCCCGGCGTGAGCGGCATAGCCGGCTCGGCGTAAGCGGCTGGGCCCGGCCTGTGCGGCACGCAGTCCGTACAGGCCGGGCCGGGTCCCCCGCCTCGTGGTCCGGGGCGACTTCACAGCTTGCTTCTTGGAGCTTCCCGGCGTCCGCCGTTCCTAACTAACAACGGCCGGTCCGCATTCTGCCCCGCACGCACACGCCCGCGGGACTGTCCGCACGCTGCGAGCACGTCTGGGTCAACCTCCGCACGCCGCGAACACGAAGGTGTCCTTCAGCACCGTGTACCGGTCCCTGATCTTGACCGCCCCGGTCCGGGTGTCGATCTGCACGATCGTCGCCTTGGTGGAGTTCGTGAGGGAGCGGACCAGGTGGAGGGTCACCTGGGTGTCCCCCGTCCAGTCGATCATGTCGAGGTCGCCGGCCGGCAGCTTGATCTTCTTGCGATCGGTGACCTGGTCGGACTCCAGGTCGTACAGCACCAGCTCCGGCTTGTCCCCCTGCACGAGGTTCGCCACAGTACGCCCGTCGGCGGCCAGTGCCTGCGGCCCGTTCGCCGCGACGACCTGCGGCGGTGTGGCACGATGCAGCTGCTCTCCCGCGTCGCTGTACACCAGCAGGTCGGTGATGGACTCGTCGGCCTCGACCGTGGCGAGCACCTCGTCGCCGTCGGCGCTGAACCCCTGCAGGTTCAGGTCGGGCGGCACGGTGCCGAGCCGGGCACCGGTGGCGGTGTCGAAGACGCGAGTGGCGCGGGGCTTCTCGCCGCTGAAGACGGCGGCCAGCCGGCCCCCGTCGTCGGAGAGCACCAGCGTCACTTCGGCCTGGCCGATCCGCGGCAGCGCGTCCTTGGGAAGGAGCTTGACGCCGCCCCCGAGGGTCCGCACGGCGAGCCTGCCGGTCTTGGTGAAGTACGCGACCCGCTGCCCGTTCCCGCTGACCGCGATGGCCGCCGGGAGGTAGCGCGTGGACTTGCCCTTCGCGTCGAGTGCGACCCCTTGCGCGTCGCGCAGCGTCATCTGCTCGCCGCTGTGCATGACGAGCCGCCAGCCGCCGCACGGCTTCGGCTGCTCCTCCTTGCCGGCGCAGCTCTTGATGGAGGCGTACCTGATGCTGTCGTGCTGGTGCGGATCGGCGTGCGCGACCGCCGGTGCCGCGGCCAGGGCGACGAGCGCGGCCGTGAGGGTCATTAAGATCTTGGTTCTCATGTGGGTCACTCCCCTGCGGCCACATAGGCGTGCCTGGTCTTGCTGATCGTGTACGTGTCGGTCTGCGTGGCCTCCTGAGCCTGCGGGTCGACGGTGAGCACCCGTATCACCGCCGCCTGCCCGTCCTCGCCACTGTGGACGACCACGTTGAGCCGCCCGTCCGCGGTCCACCACGGCGCGTACGGCAGCGCCGCCGGCTTGACCGGCAAGTCCGCGCTCGCCGACAGATCCCCTGTCTCCAGGTCGTAGATCCGCACCCTGGGCGGCCGCTTCTTCTCGGGGTCGCCGGCCGTGAACGACGCCGCGGTCTTGCCGTCGGGGGCCAGCGCGTGGGCCAGGGCGTTCGCGACGACCTGGGGCGGTGTGCTCTTGATGGGGGCGCCGCCGTCGAGGGGGTGGACGTACATGGCGGTGGTGTTGTCGCCCTGGTAGCGGACGGCGAGGACCTCGTCACCGTCGCCGCTGAAGCCCAGCATCGTGTCCTGGGCGGCCAGCGTGGTGATCTTGCCGGTGGCGACCGTGACGACCTTGGCAGGCAGGCGGGCGGGGTCGTCGTAGTAGTCGATCAGGACCTTGTCACCCGTGGGCGACAGGTCGATGCCGATCTCGTCGGTGCCGACGCCCTTGGGCAGCACCGACTTCGGCAGCACCCTGGCCGGGCCGCCGGCGACCCGCCGGACGACCAGGCGGTGGTCGCCGGCGCGTTCGTAGGCGAGCACCCGCCCGTCCGGGCTGATCGCGAACGTGCCCGGGTCGCGGACTTCATCGCCCGCGGCGTCGATCTTGGTGCTGGCGGCATCGCGGACCATCGTCTGCTTGCCGTCACGCGTCAGCAACCGCCAGTGGCCGCAGGGGTAGGAATCGGCTTCTTTCTTGTCGTAGCAGGACTTGATCCAGGCGGCGCGGGCCACCGCGGGCCCGTTCCGCGCGTGGGCGGCACCGGGTACGAGCCCCAGCCCGCCGAGGACCGCCGCCGCCAGGAGCGCGGCGGTCGCTGAGGGATGCCTCATGGCTGTGATCCTTTCGCTCACCTGCTTAGACCCGCACATGCCGTGTCCGGTTGGTCACAGGTCGGCCACGGCTGTCCGTCGTACGCGGAGCATGGGAGTCTGGGAGGGTGGACCTTTGGGAGATGGCCGATCTGAGCACCCCGTGGGCGCTGCGGGTGGCCGCGACGCTCCGCATCGCCGACCGGCTGACGGAGGGCCCCGCGGAGGTCGGCGACCTGGCGCGGACGGCCGGCTGCGATGCCGCGTACCTGCGCAGGACCCTCACCCACCTGGTCGGCAAGGGCGTGTTCGAGGAGCCGGAACCGGGCACATTCGCGCTCAACGACGCGGCGCGCGGGCTGCAGGACGAGTCGTTGCGGCTGTTCCTCGACCTCGACGGCGTGGGCGGCAGGCTGGCCGGGGCCTGGACCACGTTCCTGGCGTCCGTGCGGTCCGGCAAGCCGGCCTATTGGCAGCTGTACGGACTGTCGTTCTGGGACGATCTAGAAGCGCACCCGGAGCTGAGCGAGACCTTTGACGCGCTGATGGGCCCGGTGGGGCACGGGGATTTCGACGCGGAGATCCTCGTCGGGGCGGACTGGGAGGGCGTGACCGAGGTGGTGGACGTGGGCGGCGGCACCGGCGCGGCGCTCACCGCGATCCTGCTCGCCCGGCCCGGGGTCAAGGGCACGCTGGTCGAGCTGCCCGGTACGGCTGCCAGGGCGACCGAGTCCTTCGCCGCGGCCGGGCTGTCCGACCGGGTCACCGTGATCGGGGGCAGCTTCTACGACCCGCTGCCTCCGGGGAAGGACGTCTACCTGGTGCGGAAGGTGCTCAACGACCTGCCGGACCGGGAGGCGCTGGGGCTGCTGGGCCGCTGCGCGGAGGCGGCGGGGGCGTCCGGGCGGGTGGTCGTGGTGGGCAGCGTGTCTCTGGAGCCCGTCACAGGCGGAGGGCTGACGCCCGAGCTGGTGCTGGTCGGGGGTGTCGAGCGCACGCTGGAGGAGTTCGGTGAGCTGGCCGCGCGGGCAGGACTGGAGGTCGTGGCGACGGGCACGCAGCCGTCGGGGCGTTCGGTGGTGGAGTGCCGGGCGGGCGGCTCGCGGACCTCTTGACCGTAGCCGGCATCCATGTCTAGATCGAAAGGTTGATCGTTCCAGACCGGGAGGATTCGGCATGGCATCGGCATGGGCACACTCATCGCGACGACACGGACCCAGGGCGTGACCCCAGATCGCGGGCAGCCCCAGGACGCCGCATCTGAGCGGCGGGCGCACGCGGTGCGGATCTCCACCGTGCTCGCCGGGGTCCTCCATCTGGTCATGGCCGCCGTGCTGGCGGGCATTCCCGGGAGCTCACCCACGCTGGACCAAGTGCCGGTGCCCGAGGGCTACACGACCGCACCCCCTCCGGCCGCGCTCAGCGCCCGCCCCGCCACG
>NZ_JBQQBR010000109.1:0-5025 GCF_052245935.1 Nonomuraea sp. 3N208
CCGGAAGTTAAGCTTCCCCGCGCCGATGGTACTGCACTCGGGAGGGTGTGGGAGAGTAGGTCACCGCCGGACAATCTTTGATTGGGGAAAGCCCCGACGCTTCAACGCGTCGGGGCTTTTCTGCGTTATGCCTATCCGCGGAGGGCCGTTGGTAGTCCAATGGGGGCATGTCCGTATCACCTGAGCCGCTGGGCACGATCAAGGTAGAGGTGCTGCCCGATCCCGGTTATCGGGGCACTCTCGGCCCGGCTGATCTGCTGGAGAAGTTCGAGAACCGGGCCGGCGAGCTCGGCGCATCGATCGGGGCGGTGGCCGAGCGCGTGCGCGCGGCCTTGGAGGAACGCCTGATGCGGCAGGATGCCGAGGCGTGGGCGCTGTCCGAGGTCAGTCTGGCGCTTTCGCTGAGTCTGGAAGCCGAGAGTGGCGTGGTGATCGCGAAGGCCAAGACCGGCGGCACGTTCCAGGTGTCGCTGAAATGGACCAGAGGCAAGACATGAGCCGGCCCGCGGTCGGGGCGGTGCTGACGCCGGAGCCGCGGGGCACGGCGTTCCTCGTCACCGACCGGTTGCTGCTGACCTGCTGGCACTGCCTGGCCGATCCCCGGGACCGTACCAAGCTGCGGAGCGAGCGGGTGGCGGTGCGGTTGGCGCCCGATGTCGTGGTGGAGGGCGTTTACGCCGACCACGACCTGCGGCTGGACGTGGCGTTGCTGGAGCTCGATCCGGCGACGCCGCTGCCGCCGGGCTGGCGGCCTGTTCCGCTGGGGAGGGCCGCGGAGGCGGCGGGGGAGACCCGGGTGATGGGGCTGGGGTGGCCGACGCACAATCCTTCCACTGTCGAGCCGCAGTCCTTGCCTGCCAGGGTCGCGGTACGGCGGACGACGATCCATGACGGCATGCCGGTGATCCAGCTGTTCTCCGACGAGGTGGCGGCGCGCATGCGGCCGCGCGGATTCAGTGGCGGGCCTGTACTCGTGGACACCGTCGCGGGGCGGGTGGCGGTAGGCGTTATCTGCTGGATGCAGGAGGACGACGAAGACGAGGGGCGCGCCGTCGGGGGCACGGTTTACGCCGTTCCCGCCGGGGAGATCGTCCAGCGGTGGCCCGAGTTGGGGGCGTCGCTGGACGCCGTCGACGAGCTGGCCGGGGACGCCGACGCGCCCGGGCGCGGGCAGATCGCGAACTTCATCGACACCCACTTACGCGGTAGCCAGGGCACGTTGCCGTTTGCCGGGCGGTCCACAGAGCTGGACGCGCTCGACGGGTGGCTCGCCGATCCGGACGCGCCGCCGTATCACCTGGTCTGCGGTGAGGCCGGGGCGGGGAAGAGCACGCTGCTGGTGCGGTGGGCGACGGCGGTGGCGGCGGGTGAGCCGCGGGTGCGGCCGGTGTTCGTGCCGGTCAGCCTGCGTTACGAGGCCACCGGGGCCGGCGAGGTGTTCACGCACCTGCTGCATCGCGTGGCCCGCGTACACGGGGTCGGCTACGACTACAACGCCGGCGAGGCGCGTGCCAGGGACGCGCTGGCCGCGTTGCTTTCCCGGCCGGCGCCCGACGGGGTGACGTTGCTCGTGATCGTGGACGCGCTGGATGAGGCCGGCTGGGAGCCGGGCCCCGCGGACTTTCCCCGGCGTCCGGGGCCGGGCGTGCGGATCGTGTTGTCCGCGCGGCACACAGGGCGTCGGCCATCGCCGGAGGCCTGGGCGGAGGCGCTCAATCTGCCGGACACCAGGGTCACGCGACTTGGGCGGCTGTCCGCTGAGGACATGGCCGAACTGCTGCGGCAGGTACGTCCGCGGGACTCGGTCGAGGAGATCGCCCCAGCGTTGTGGCGACTCACCCAGGGAGACCCGGTTACCACCGGCCTCTACCTGCGTGATCTGGCGGAGCGGCCGGTCGTCGACCTCGCCGCGCTGGGGCGGGCGGCTCCGGGGCTGGACGGCTATTTCAGAATGTGGGAGGAGGAGCAAGAGCGGCAGTGGCGGGTCCGCGACGCCAAGCGGCTCAAGGACGGCAGACGGGTGCTCAACCTGCTCGCGGTGGCGGAGGGGCCGATACGGCTCACCGAGCTGCGTGGCCTGGTTCCCCGCGTCGGCAAACCGCTGGGCGCCGATCGGCTGCGCCAGGCCGTACGGCTGCTGGACAGGCTGGTGCTGGCGGGCCGCGAGCCCGACAGCTTTTTCGTTGCCCACCCCCTGATCACCCGCATGCTGCGGAAACGGCTGGACGCGGACGGCGACCTCGACACCTATCGGGGTGCCTACGTTGCCTGGGGGCGCGAGGTCTTGGCAGGACTGCTGGCGAAGGAGATCTTGCCGACCGCCGTCCCCGGTTATCTGGCCCGTCACCTCGCCGCGCACCTGGTCACCGATGAGGTGCCGGTGCGGGAGGCGTTCCTGCTGACGCACAACCTGTGGCGGCGGGCCAGGGAGACCGGCACCGAAGATCTCGACGGCTACGGGGCCGATGTGCGACTGGTGGCGAATCGGGCGCGGTCGGCCAACCAGCAGGCCTTCGACGCGGGCGAGAGGCTGCCCTACCTGCCGGAGCAGATCCTGTGCGCGGCTGCGACGGCGGGGGAACGGGCGGCGCTCAGCGCGGAGATGAGCCACCACTTGGCGGCCCAGCTCGTGCGGTACGGGATCTGGCCGCCGGGGAGGGCGCTGTCGCTGCTGGCGGAGGAGTGGTCTGACAACAACAGGGCGTCTGGGCTGCGGAGCCTGGCGCCCTTCCTGAACGAGGAGTATCTGCCGGGGCTGCGGCAGCTCCTGGAGAAGTCGGAGAACGCCCTCCCCGAATATCTCGCGCCGGCCAGCGCCGCCTACGCGCAGCGGCTGTTCGAGCTGGGCAGGGTGCAGGAGGCGCTGGCGGTGGCGGACTGGCTGCCGGAAGGGCACCGATACAGCAGGCTCGTGCGGGTTTGGGTGCTGGCCGAGCTGGTGCCGCTGCTGCCGGAGTCGCTGGCCGGGCCCGCCCTGTGCGAGGCGGAGGACGCGATCGGCGCGACGGAGATGGACATGTTCGCCTTCACCCGCCTGACCAAGCAGGTGCCGGGCCGGCGGGACCACACGCCGGTGGAGTGGTTCGTCGACAGGTGGGATGGGTGGATTCGCGGGCCGGAGTTCGTGGCGGCGGCGCGCTGGTTGCCGCGCGAGGTGGTGGACGGCGTATTCGAGCGGGTCCTCAGGGGTCAACTCCGGCTGAACCAGCAGCACCATCTCATGCCGGATCTGCTCTATGACGGACTGTTCAGCGTGCTGCCTGCCGAGCACGCCTCGTACGCGGCGGCAGTGGTCAACGCGGAGCTGGTCGACACACAGCGGGCGATCTGTCTGATGCAGTTGCTTCCGCTGCTCAGCGGGAATGAGCGGGAGGCGTGTGCGGAGGGAGCGTTCGAGGACCCCGAGCTGTTGCGCAGGTTCCAAGGCGTCGAGCTTGACGCGGTGTGTCCCGCAGTGGCCGAGGCCGGCTATGCGATCCAAGCGCTGCGGGCCGTCGAGGGGGATGGTGATGCGCTCTGGAAGTGGCTGCGGGGACTGTGGCGCTACCTGACCAAGGAGGAGACTGAGTTGGCGCTGGTCATCAGCAAGCCCGACCCGGAGAAGTCGAGGCGGACCGCGCCGGCGCGCAGGATGGTGCTGGCCAGGCTGGCCGAGTTCGGTGCCGAAGAGGCGGCACGAGCCCTCGACATGGTGTACGAGCAGATGGATCGGGGAGGGCTGGCGCCCACGCTGGTCTGGCTGCTGAGGAACTCCCTGCCCGATGAGACGTTCCGGCCGAACCACCGAGCGTCCTATCGCGAGCCGTGGTGGGAGCGTTGCCTGTATCCGGGGGTGGAGCGGTACTGGAACAGCGGCGTCAGTCGATACCCCGACCACGTGGGCATGGTGCTCACCGAAGCGCCGCTGGAGGAGCTCTACGAGTTCGCTTCGCACATGGACGAGTACGACATCCAGCGGCTGCTGAACATGGCCGACGCCAGGAGCGATCCGTGGGAACGGCTCACGGTCCTGGCAGCGGGCACCCATCCGCCGCGCGCCGAGGTGATGGAGGAGATCCTGGCGAGCCTACGTCGGCTGAGCGACGGGATCGAGGAGCGGGAAGAGTCCCTGTCACGCCTGTACCGACTGCGTCACGGGGCCATGGACGGCCGCCTGGACGACGGCTACCCCGCACGGTCCCCGTGGCTCGTGCGTGGCATCGGTGATTGGACGCCGTTCTTCGTCCGGCTGCTCTCGCGGGAGGCGGCCGAGCTCGTCAAGCCACTGCTCTTCGAGGGAGGCTATCTCGATGGGGTGGCACGGCTGCACAAGGCGTTCGGTGGCGAGCATGAGCGGCTCGACGACTGGGCGCACGACGTGCTGGCGCTTGTGCCGATCCTCAGCTTGGAGGAGCTCGACGCCCTCCTCGCGGTCACGGAGCGGGATCCGGGGATCAAATCGGACAGCACTCGCAAAGCCTTGTGGGCGGCCGCGGCCAGCGCGCTGGCCGGGCTGGGGGAGGAGGAGCGGGCCTACGGGCTGGTGCGCAAGCTCAACTGGCAGACGCAACTGATCAGGTCCTCGGCCATGGCGGACATCCTGCCGCAGCTTCCCCGGGAGGGCCTGCTCGAGTGGATGGCCCAAGTGCATCTGTATGTCGACGACGCCGAGGACCGGGGCCCGTTGTGGTCGGTGTTCTGCGATCGATGGGCGGAGCTCGGGCGGGAGGAGATGTGGCGGGCGGTGGACCGGTGGACGACCGAGTTGCCGCACGACAGCCGCGGCGGCGTCATCTCGGACATCCTCCACTATCGGCCTGCGATCAACGAACTGGGCGGGCACGCGGAGGCGGTCCGCATTCTCGATCTGCTGGGAGTGGTGCGTTAGCCCCGCTCCAGCAGTTAGAAACTGCACTCAAATAAGTGTCCATGAGTGTCTTTTAGGTGTCACGAGTGCTGTATGATCTTGTGCATGAACCTGACGGAATGGGCACGCGCACAGGGGATCGCCCCGCGTACTGCGTACCGCTGGTTCCGTGAGGGCAC
>NZ_JBQQBR010000110.1:0-4997 GCF_052245935.1 Nonomuraea sp. 3N208
GTCACGACTCGCGCCATGATGACCACCCACCGCAACCGTTTCTATGGTCGTGACGATGAACTCACCGATGCCAGATCGCCAGCGGAACCGGCAATCTCGGCGGTCCGAGGCGGAGCCTCAGTAGTACGGCAGCCGCATTTCGCTGTGTGAGCTGGGCTGATGCGTAGAGTCGATGCGATCTTGTGATGGCTTCCGGCGCTCATGAGAGCAGCCGCCCATGATCATGTCTGTGTGAAGAGAACAAGATCGGGAGCGGCTGCAGTCCTCATCGTAGAGGCCCGCCGCGTCCAGCGGCACCTGGATCAGTTAATGATCGCCATAGCGTCGCTGTTCCCACGGATCGAACCACGCCTCCAAGCCCGCAAATACCTCCTGGCACTGCTGTCTGACCTGCCCAAACGCAACGGATGGACGATCGCCGAGTGGGTGGGCGACCGGCAACCGGACGCCACCCAGCGCCTGCTCAACCACGCCCGCTGGGACACCCTGGGCGTCATGAGCGCGATCCGCCGGTTCGCAGTCGCAGGCCTGGACCACGCCGCCGGACCGGGCGTCCTGGCGATCGGCGCTCTGGATGAGTCCGGGCAGGAGAAGAAGGGATCAGCCACGGCCGGTGTCAAGCGCCAGCACATGGGCTGCGCGGGCGGAATCGACAACGGCATCAACACCGTGCACCTGGCCTACGTCCGGGCCGGCAGCGGACACGCATTGATCGCCTCCCGACAGTGGATCCCCGCCGAGCAAGTCGCCGACCCCGTCGCGGCGGTGACCATGGGCCTGCCGCTTGACCTGGCCTTTCGCACCAAGGGCGAGCTGGCCATCGACCTGCTCACCGACGCCTACGCCGACGGGATGAGCGTCGACTTCATCGCCAGCGATGAGGTGTACGGCGCCTGCACCAGCCTGCGCCACTTCCTGCAGGAGCACGCTCAGGCCTACGTACTGCGCGTCCGCTCGTCCTTCACCCTCACTCTCGGCGCCGAGACGGCCATGACCTGCGCGGACGTGGTCGCCAAGCACCTCAAGCAGAAACGCAAATGGACCATCCGATCGGCCGGGGCCGGCTCCAAGGGCGAACGCACCTACGCCTGGGCCTGGATCGCAACCGCCAGCCCCGTGCACCACCTGCTGATCCGCAAGCACCGCAAGACCGGGGAACTAGCCTTCCACTACTGCTTCATCCCTATCGGCCGGCCGGTCACGCTGTCACGCCTGGTAGCCGCCGCCGGGCTGCGCTGGCCGGTGGAGGAAACGTTCGAGTTCGGCAAGGATCTGTTCGGCCTGGACCAGTCCCAGGTCCGCCTCTATCACGCGATCCTGCGGCACACTGTGCTGGTCATGGCCGCCCTGGCCATCTGCGCCGTTGCCGCAGCAGCCGCCCGCCGCCGCACCGACACCCAAGCACCGCCCCCAACGCACCCTGATCAGGCTCCGCCGGCCGATCCCGGCATGATCCCGCTGACCGTCGCCGAGATCAAGCGCCTGTTCAACGCCGCCACCACGACAACGCGATCACTCCTGCACGCCGCCCATTGGTCGGCCTGGCGACGACGGCACCAGGCCCGCGCCCGCTGGTTCCACCAACGCGCCCGCCTGGCCACCGCATATGCCCTGCTCAGCTAGCGAAATGCGGCTGCCGTACTAGCTCAGAACGAGGCATGGGAGAAGGTAGCATTCGCGCTGTCAAGGCCAAGCGCAATTGACGAAGCAGTAGTACGAGAGATGGAGGCGAGAGCCGCCGGTTTCCATCGCCTCGAAGAAATGCTCCCCGCACACACGATTTACAAAGGGCTGGCGGCCCACCTGAACGAAGTCGGAACCATCCTGAACGGCACAGCCACAGATCCCAAAGACGAGCTTCGCAGACGCTTGATCGTGGTTGCCGGCGAAAGCAGCGTGCTCGCCGGTTGGATCGCAACCGACCTGGGAAACGTATCAGCAGCTCGGAACTTCTACGACACGGCCGAGAAAGCCTCCAAAGAGGCCAATGACCCGGCCATCATCGCCTGCGCGTTCGGATATAGAAGCTACATACCGAGCGGCAAAGGAAACCATGGGCGGGCGCGCTCGCTCCTGGCAACCGCGCTCCAGCATTTGCCCATGGATACTTCACCTGGCACCACATCGTGGCTGGCCGCGAGACACGCGGAAGAGAGCGCGGCACTTGGAGAAAAGGAAGCGGCCCTTCAGTCCTGGGCTGACGCCAACGAAGCGTTCAATATCGCCGATCCAGAAGAGGATCGCGTATGGACAAGATTCCTCGACCGGGACCGCTTTGACTCCTTCCAGATCTCAACCTACGCTCAAATCGGCCGACTGGACGAAGCCGAGCAGGTAGCGCGTGCTGTCATAGCTCGCCTGCCTGAGGTAGAACGAAAGCGCGCAGGCATTATTCTCGGCGACATCGCCACTGCTCATATCGTGCATGGCTCAGTGAAGGAAGCTGCCAAAGCAGCAAGGGAGGGTCTCGCGATCATCCGTGAGACCGAGTCAGGCATATGGCTACCGCGATTTATCGTGCTCGCAGAGTCACTCAGGCGCTGGCAGACTCAACCACCAGTCCGCGCGTTCCTGGAAGAGCTGGCCGTTACGAAGCGTCAGTTCTCTGCGTCTCCGCGCTAATCCAGTCCAGGTAATAGTCGCTGGCCGCAGAAATTTCAGTTGCGATGATTTCCGGCGTCTCGTAACTGTGGTTGGCTTTGATGTGGTTTTCGAGCGCGGCGAGTAGAGCATGTGTGGTCTTGATGACCAACTGCCATTCCTGCTCGTCGCGCAAAGAGCCCTTCCACCAATACAGGGACCGAATCGGCCCGATGATCTGTACGCCAGCGGCCAGACGTTGCGAGGTGATGCTACGCGCCAGGGCAGCGCCTTCATCGGCGCTGGGCACAGTGGTCAGGACCTGCATGTAACCCTTCACAACCCAGTCCCCTTGAGCCGAAAGTGTGATCATGTAGGTCTCACAGTAAGCCTATGACCTCGTCTACGTGGAGGGGCATGCTGACCAGGCTGCTACCTACGACCTGCTGCCAGCCTTGGATGGGATCTTCAAGCTAGGGCTTCGGCTTCGACGGCTCTCGATCGGTGGATTTCGGGTTACCGAAATCCACATTAGGATCGTGAAATAGTGCATAACTTGCATCCGGCTACACGTTTGACGGGCCATACTGAATCCGAAAGTCCTTCTCTCATCGTGCAATATGTCCGCATGAGGGAAAGAGTTAGATTAAGTCGAGGAGCATGGGATGCCTGAATTAGTGATAGTACTAGCACTCATTATCGCCGCCGCTCTCGGTTCTATTGTAATTTATCGCCTTCGGATCCGGAGACTCGGAGCACCGGTTCTCCTTTCGGGGCCACCACCAATCAACATGATCGGTCCTGCAAACCCAGAGCAAGTGGCTCTAGAAGCAGAAACAATGCGCAAGCAGTTGCGGCGAGCCGTTCGGGCCGTTCGCGCGGCGGTCGATCGAGCTCCGCAAGAAGGCTTAGATGCAGGCCCTCTACCCGAGTTCGTAGCAGACATCGAGGTACAGTCTAAGATATTAGACGAGCTATTAGAAGCCTATATTGACCAATGTCGATCCTATCAAATTGTAGATGTCGTAGGCCGTAATGCGACAGTCGCCTTAAGCGATTTCTATGTCGAGCTTATGCAGTCATGCTCGAAGCTTCATGTGGCGCTCCTCATAGCTCGACGTCTTGATGTACCTGCCAAAGGGATCGAAAGTATCGAGCTTCGGTCAACTATTGATCGCCCTCTTATTTATCCCCTACAGCCAGATTATAAGTTGTTGGCGGCATCGAGTGGCTCCCCCACACAGTATCCCAAAGCAGCGGAAAGTGCACTAAAGGGGTCAGTATTAGCTCATATCGAGGCCGCGAGGGACGTAAACAGTCAGGTGCTTCCCGTAATGGCTTACCTGGAAAACGAATCAGGAAATCTACGCTTGGAAACAGCGTTAGTGGATGTTTTTGAGGCGTTTGATCTTGATGATCCCGAATGGGGACAGTCCGTTCGAGGGTCATGGTTCCGTGCCTTGTTTGCCCGCAGCAGGAAGTTCGCACAATCCGATGTCGCTAAAGAAATATATGGTGAGACGCGGCGCGCTCTGGAACTCCGAGCTCTGCATGAGGTCCAGGCTAATGTGGACGAGAAGAAATGTACTTCAGTGAAAGGACTTATTGAGGCCCTTGCCGACCAGCAGAACGCGGTAATTATGATTGGATCTATCTTGTTGTTAAAAGACGCCGGGATGCTTTGTGTCCGAGATCTCACACAGCAGGAGTTGATCCACTTGGAGCGCAATCCCATGCTGCTTCGCGATCCGCACGCTCTATTTAGGGCCCTTCAAGAGCTTCCAAGTAACGAAACGAGTTAGTCAAATAGGCAGGCCACCGCGACGAGCGGCGGTGGCCTGTTGGCCGGGGTCAGCCGGGCCCTACTTCGTTCGGTACACGCAGCCACACCTGCAGGCTGACGGCGCGAATCTCAGTCGCGTCGCGGAAGCAGGTGGGGTAGAGCAGGTTCTCCAGGGCGTCGCCGTTAGGCACGCTGCGGTCAGGTATGGCCAGAGCTGGCACCTCGACAACGACCCGCCACTCGTCGGGACCGCATTGGTTCAGGACAGTGCCCGGCAACCACGGCCACAACTCGCGATCGTCGTTCTGGTCATCGCGTAGGGGATACCTGACGAGGACGGGGGTGTCCTCGGGGAAACGCCCGTCGTTGTCGTCGGGAAGGTACTCGTTGATCATGGGTTCCTCTCCCACCCGAGGAGGAGCTTCGGGAGCCAATTTTGGGAGCCAGCGCCTTACAGCTCCCTCAGACCTCCCGCGTCCTCCCCGGAGTGTTCTCTAAGGTGAGAGGCCCTCTCTGCCAAGGTTTGTTGAGACAGATGCCACTAAAGTTCATCTGAGTGATGAGGGTGAGTAAGGATCTCAACGAACCGTGAGCACGACACTGGCCAAGCGCCCGCTGCCGAGGATCGTCCATG
>NZ_JBQQBR010000111.1:2500-4934 GCF_052245935.1 Nonomuraea sp. 3N208
AATGAGCCTGCGAGTTATGGTGTGTGGCGAGGTTAACCCGTGTGGGGGAGCCGTAGCGAAAGCGAGTCTGAAGAGGGCGTTTGAGTCGCATGCTGTAGACCCGAAGCGGAGTGATCTACGCATGGGCAGGTTGAAGCTCAGGTAAGACTGGGTGGAGGACCGAACCCACCAGGGTTGAAAACCTGGGGGATGATCTGTGTGTAGGGGTGAAAGGCCAATCAAACTCCGTGATAGCTGGTTCTCCCCGAAATGCATTTAGGTGCAGCGTCACGTGTTTCTTGCCGGAGGTAGAGCACTGGATGGCCGATGGGCCCGACAAGGTTACTGACGTCAGCCAAACTCCGAATGCCGGTAAGTGAGAGCGTGGCAGTGAGACTGCGGGCGATAAGGTTCGTAGTCGAGAGGGAAACAGCCCAGATCACCGACTAAGGCCCCTAAGCGTGTGCTAAGTGGGAAAGGATGTGGAGTCGCAGAGACAACCAGGAGGTTGGCTTAGAAGCAGCCACCCTTGAAAGAGTGCGTAATAGCTCACTGGTCAAGTGATTCTGCGCCGACAATGTAGCGGGGCTCAAGCACACCGCCGAAGTCGTGGCATTCAGTCTTGTACTGGATGGGTAGGGGAGCGTCGTGCAGCCGGTGAAGCAGCAGAGTGATCTAGTTGTGGAGGCTGTGCGAGTGAGAATGCAGGCATGAGTAGCGAATCGAGGGTGAGAAACCCTCGCGCCGGATGACCAAGGGTTCCTGGGGCAGGCTAATCCGCCCAGGGTAAGTCGGGACCTAAGGCGAGGCCGACAGGCGTAGTCGATGGACAACGGGTTGATATTCCCGTACCCGCTTCAATGCGCCCATATTGAACCTCGTGATGCTAAGAGTCCTTAGCTCGGGTTGTCCTTCGGGATGGCCGTCAGGGTGAACGCTCGATCCGATCGGGTAGTAGGTAAGCGATGGGGTGACGCAGGAAGGTAGTCCAGCCCAGGCGATGGTTGACCTGGGGTAAGCATGTAGGGAGCGAGGTAGGTAAATCCGCCTCGTATGTATCCTGAGATGTGATGCCGAGCCGATTGTGGTGAAGTGGATGATCCTATGCTGCCGAGAAAAGCCTCTAGTGAGTGTTGTGGCGGCCCGTACCCTAAACCGACTCAGGTGGTCAGGTAGAGAATACTAAGGCGATCGGGTGAACTGTGGTTAAGGAACTCGGCAAATTGCCCCCGTAACTTCGGGAGAAGGGGGACCTCTGCTGGTGATGGGCTTTGCGCCCGGAGCTGGTGGTGGTCGCAGTGGCCAGGGGGAAGCGACTGTTTACTAAAAACACAGGTCCGTGCGAAGTCGTAAGACGATGTATACGGACTGACGCCTGCCCGGTGCCGGAACGTTAAGGGGACCGCTTAGTCAGCGTAAGTTGGCGAAGGTGAGAACTTAAGCGCCGGTAAACGGCGGTGGTAACTATAACCATCCTAAGGTAGCGAAATTCCTTGTCGGGTAAGTTCCGACCTGCACGAATGGCGTAACGACTTCCCCGCTGTCTCAACCGCAGACCCGGCGAAATTGCACTACGAGTAAAGATGCTCGTTACGCGCAGCAGGACGGAAAGACCCCGGGACCTTCACTACAGCTTGACATTGGCGTTTGGAGCGTCTTGTGTAGGATAGGTGGGAGACTGGGAAGCTCGGACGCTAGTTCGGGTGGAGTCATTGGTGAAATACCACTCTGGTCGTTTTGAACGTCTAACTCTGGTCCGTGATCCGGATCGGGGACAGTGTCTGGTGGGTAGTTTAACTGGGGCGGTTGCCTCCTAAAGAGTAACGGAGGCGCCCAAAGGTTCCCTCAGCCTGGTTGGCAATCAGGTGTCGAGTGTAAGTGCACAAGGGAGCTTGACTGTGAGACTGACGGGTCGAGCAGGAGCGAAAGCTGGGACTAGTGATCCGGCATCGGCATGTGGAAGCGGTGTCGCTCAACGGCTAAAAGGTACCCCGGGGATAACAGGCTGATCTTCCCCAAGAGTCCATATCGACGGGATGGTTTGGCACCTCGATGTCGGCTCGTCGCATCCTGGGGCTGGAGTAGGTCCCAAGGGTTGGGCTGTTCGCCCATTAAAGCGGTACGCGAGCTGGGTTTAGAACGTCGCGAGACAGTTCGGTCCCTATCCGCTGCGCGCGCAGGAGACTTGAAAGGAGCTGTCCCTAGTACGAGAGGACCGGGACGGACGAACCTCTGGTGTGCCAGTTGTACCGCCAGGTGCACGGCTGGTTGGCTACGTTCGGAAGGGATAACCGCTGAAAGCATCTAAGCGGGAAGCTCGCCTTGAGATGAGGTCTCCCACCATGAGAGTGGGTAAGGCTCCCTATAGACGATGGGGTTGATAGGCCGGAGGTGGAAGCACGGTAACGTGTGGAGCTGACCGGTACTAATAGGCCGAGGACTTGACCACAAAGCA
>NZ_JBQQBR010000112.1:0-4895 GCF_052245935.1 Nonomuraea sp. 3N208
AGCACGGCCTGAACGCCCTGGACACGATCCGCCGAGCCTTCACCGGCCACCTCTGGATGCCCCCGATCGTCCTGACCGACTGACCAGCAAGCATCACAAAGCGTCACAGAGCTGATGAATGCTTACATCCGCTCGCCTCGGTCGAGGTGAAGGCCGGCGGCGGCGCCTGGCGCAAGCTGGCTCGGGCCGACTACAACTACTGGATCGCCCAGTCCGGCGCGGGCCGGGGCCCCTTCGCCGTACGGGTCACCGACACCCGCGGCCACCGGGTCACGGCCAACGGCGTCCGTCTGGCCCCCGCCGTCATCCAGCGCACCACCACGAAGATGTACTGACACGAGTCGGTGCGCTGTTCAGCTGGTGGCCTGCATGGCCGCAGGCTGTCGGCTGCGGGCGAACCCGTACAGTCCTCCCTTGGAGATGACGTCACGATCCTTGTCCTCGGTCACGCCGGCGAACTCAGTCACTGACATGAGGACATGGTTCCGCACACCTGAAAGATCTTGGCAATCCCCTATTGGCTGGTGACAGCAGTGCTGACAGCAACGTCCCCACACGCGGGCTCACTGCGGCTACCCTCCACACATCCCTGACCACGGTCTCAATCAATCGAGCAGGGTGATAGCTCGGCCTGAAAAGCGGAAGGTCGGCGGTTCGACCCCGCCCCTGACCACCTCTCCTGAACAGCCAAGATGCCCCGAAGCGAAGATCGCTCCGGGGCGTTTTTGTGTCCGCTGAAGGCAACAAACGAAGCGGACGGTCATCTGCAGTCGGGGTGTGAGCACCGGATGAACGGCTGGCAGATCGCTACGGCTGTCGCGCCTATGCATCGCCATGTGACGGCTTGATCCCTTCTTGGCTGAGGTCAGTGACTTCACGAGAGCAAGGGCACGCTTCGACTCGCTGAACAGGAGCCGACATCATCAGATAATCTGATTCTATGAAGGTGATGACTGCCACTGAAGCGTCTCGGAGCTTCGCCACCGTCCTAGACGAGGTGGAGCACGGGGAGACCATTGTGGTGACTCGTGGCGGGAAGCAAATCGCCGTGATCGGCCCTGCGCCCACTGCACCAGGGCGTATGGTCAAGGCGTTTCTGGCCAGAAGGGCGGGGACGCTGGACGCGGATTTCGAGGCTGATGTCGCGGCGGCCCGCGAGGCAATCGACGACGAGATGAGGGGCACGTGGCCCGACGCCTGATCCTGGACACGGGTGTGCTCATCGCGGCCGAGCGGGGCAAGGCGTCCGTGGACGCAGTGATCGAAGACCCCGATGATGTGGCGATCGCGGCGATCACTGTGGCGGAGCTGCTCGTCGGTGTGGAAATGGCCGATGCGGCTCGCCGGCCCAATCGGCAGGCCTTCGTCGATGAAGTCCTGGCGTTGATTCCAGTCGAGGAATACACGACAGACGTCGCCAGAGTCCATGCTCGTCTTATGGCGCATGTTCGACGAGAAGGTAAGTCTCGTGGCGCGTACGATCTCCTGATTGCGGCGACGGCCGCGGCCACCGCGAGAACAGTGATCACGATGGACGCCTCGGCCGCATTCGATGATCTTCCAGGCGTCCGTGCTCAGGTGGTCCCCCGCTGAATGTCGACGGCAACGCTGACGGCAACGTCAGCCACCAGTCCTACACGGAAGGCACCACAGGCGGCCCCCACCTCCTGGTCGCGGCCTGCCAACAGGCTGATTGCTACACCTGAAAAGCGGAAGGTCGGCGGTTCGACCCCGCCCCTGACCACAGCAACTGACCAGCCAAGATGCCCCGAAGCGAAGATCGCTCCGGGGCGTTTTTGTTGTTCTGACGACAGCGCTGACGACAGTAGTCATGGAAGTCACCTCTGCGAGGCTGCAGAATCCCTTTCTGTGAGCCGGACGGACAACACGATGCCGCTGCGAATACAGGAGCAGGACGGCCGTCGCTACAGGCGTGACGCGGGCGGGTCCTATGAGGGCATCGGCAGAGACACGAACATCGCCGAACGGAAAGCTCGGCAGCGCGTTCGCCTGATCCTGCTACGGGGCGAGGAACTCAGCCAGCTCTACCCCTCGACTGGTCACCCAGCGAAGGCATCCAGCCCACCTGATGCAGACACATTGAGCCAGACCTCAACGACAGACAAAGACCGGCTCATACCCGAGCTAGCGGTCACGTCCATGGACGTGGTGTATGAATCGATCTTCGCGTGATCCTGTTTCTGCAGGTTAAGCGGTAAGTGTCCGCGGGAGTGGGTTCTGTGCGGGTGTGTCGCCGGGGATCACGTGGATCCGGGCTTTGGCCAGGACGTCCAGGCCCATGTAGCGGCGGGCTTCGACCCATTCGTCGGTCTGCTCGGCCAGCACCGCGCCGACGAGGCGGATGATCGCCGCTCGGTCGGGGAAGATGCCGACCACGTCGGTGCGGCGGCGGATCTCCTTGTTCAGCCGCTCCTGCGGGTTGTTCGACCACAGCTGGGACCAGATCTCGCGGGGGAAGGCGGCGAAGGCCAGCAGGTCGCGGGCGGCGTCCAGATGCTCGGCCGCGGCTGGGTGTTTGTCCTCGAGTGTTTGCACGACCCAGACGTGCTGGGTGCGCACGGAGGCGGCGGGCTCGTCGAAGATGGTTCGAACCAGGGTGGCCACGAACGGCTGTGCGGACTTGTTGACGCAGGTCAGAAGGTTGCGCAGGTAGTGGGTGCGGCATCTTTGCCAGGAGGCGCCGGGCAGGGTGGCGCCGATCGCGGCCACCAGGCCGGCGTGACAGTCGGAGATGACCAGTTGCACCCCGGACAGGCCGCGCGCGGTCAGGCTGCGCAGGAAGGCCAGCCAGCCGGCGCCGTCTTCGGCGCTGGTGACGTCCAGGCCGAGGATCTCGCGCCGGCCGTCGGCGTTGACCGCGGTGGCCACCAGGCAGTGCACGTTGATGATCCGGCCGCCCTCACGCACCTTCTGCGTCAAAGCATCCAGCCAGACGAAGCCTCGGGGCTGTCGGCATCGGTGATCACGAAGCTGACCGAGCAGTGGAAGGCCGAGCAGCGCGTCTTCGCCACCCGGGACCTGTCGGGCGTGGACTACGTGTACCTGTGGGCCGACGGCATCCACGTCAATGTGCGCCTGGAGGAGGAGCGCCTGTGCCTGCTGGTGATGATCGGCGTGCGCTCCGACGGCCGCAAAGAGCTCGTCGCCTTGGCCGACGGCTACCGCGAATCCACCGAATCGTGGGCCGATCTACTGCGCGACTGCAAGCGGCGCGGGATGCGCGCTCCGGTGCTGGCCGTCGCCGACGGGGCGCTGGGGTTCTGGGGCGCGCTGGGCGAGGTGTTCCCACAGGCCAGAGCCCAGAGGTGCTGGTTTCATAAGATCGCCAATGTGCTCGGGGCGTTACCGAAGTCCGCGCACCCGGGAGCGAAGAAGGCGCTGGCCGAGATCTGGAACGCCGAGGACAAAGAACACGCCGAGGCGGCGGTGGCGGCGTTCCAGGACGCGTACGGCGCCAAGTACGGCAAGGCGGTGGCCAAGGTCACGGGCGATGTCGACGAACTGCTGGCGTTCTACGACTTCCCAGCCGAGCACTGGATCCACCTGCGCACGACCAACCCCATTGAGTCGACCTTCGCCACGGTCCGGCACCGCACCAAGGTCACCAAAGGGCCGGGATCACGCGCGGCCGGGCTGGCCATGGCGTTCAAGCTGATCGAGTCGGCCCAGGCGCGCTGGCGCTCGGTCAACGCGCCTCACCTGGTGGCTCTTGTGCGTGCCGGAGCCCGCTTCGAACGTGACGAGGTCAGCGCAGCATGACCGGTCATACCGAACGCCCGCTGCTCTTCCTCGACGTCGACGGGCCCCTTCTCCCTTTCGGCGAGGACCCGCAACGCGCACCGCGGGGTACTACACCGGACTCGCGCTTGGCGCGGCTCACCTCCGAGGTGGGGACTCGGCTGGCAGCGCTGCCCTGCGAACTCGTCTGGGCGACAACCTGGGAAGAGGAGGCGAATGCCGAGATAGCACCCCGAATCGGACTGCCGCAGCTGCCCGTCGTGAGGTGGCCGGAGCCAACCGAACACCACGAACGTGAGGACCGATGGTTCAGGCTCTGCTGGAAGACCCGGACCCTGGTGAACTGGGCGGGCGGGCGCCCGTTCGCCTGGGTCGACGACGAGATCACCGACGCCGATAGGGAGTGGGTCTCCGCGCACCATAGCGGCCGGGCTCTCCTCCACCACGTGGAGTCCTACCGGGGACTCGCCGATGAAGACTTCACAGTCCTCGATCAATGGCTTCGAGCCCTGTGAATCACCCGCAATCCACAGAATTTGACAATTGCTCAGTGAATGTGCAGGCGAACTAAGCTTCTGATCACGAAGCGCTCGACGATCGCGGTGCTCGTGGCTGCTTGTGTGTGGGGCGGTGCTTCGATCACCCCTATCGCTTTCATCGTGCTGAACCATGGGTGCGATGCTGACGATGACCGGCTCGTCACCTCCCTCGGCATCCTCGATGTTCGTCCGGCAAGCGCGACACTGCAGGAGGGACGCAGCAGCTCTTGCGAGAACGACGACCGGATCACGACCGTCCGGCAGACCTACCGCCCCTCGGGCCGCGAGCCGACGTGCTGCCCTCCTACGCTTCGAGCCTCCACCGCCGACTACCGGGATGTGGGGCTGACGACAACGGTGACGACAACATCGGCCACCGCGAGCACACGTCCGCAGCCGTACACAGCCTTCTGACCTCATGTCGGTCGAGCGGAGCAGGGTGATCACTCCGCCTGAACGACCACCTCTCCGAGCAATCGTCAATACCTGTGGATCAAGATCTTTTAAGCGGCTTTCTGGGAGTCTTCGATCGTTGGTGAGTCCTCGGGGCGTTCGACGAGCTTGCCCTTGCGGAACTTCGCCCCGGCGCGGACCAGG
>NZ_JBQQBR010000113.1:0-4863 GCF_052245935.1 Nonomuraea sp. 3N208
AACCTCGCGCAAGGTGCTCAGCGTGAACGGCATGCGCCGCTTCACAGTGGGATCGCCTGAGATGGCGTGCAGCGCGTGCACGTCGGCCTCGGTGACGTCACGTAGGCCGAGTCGTTCGCCGTTCCACACCACCTGACGCATGCGCAGACGGTAACGCGAGTTCCGTGATCTTTACAAGCCCTTGTCAAGTCGCGAGTTGACTGCCGTAAGCTCGCGCGACAAGTTCCGCGACCATGCTGTGCGAACCGAGCGGCTCCGCGTGCCCGGCGTCGACCTCCGCGGCGGCCCGCTCGACGATCCCCGTGGGCGCCTCATGGCCGATCATGCAGGGGGCGATCGCCAGGCGCTGGGCGCCGGCCGCGCGCAGGCGCTGGGCGGCGAGGCTCACGCCGGGCTCGCTGTCGAGCGCGGCGGCCACGACCGGGAGTGTGAGCCGGGAGGCCAGCAGCACCGCGGTGGCCTGCACGGCGCGCACCGCGCGCTCGCCGCCGACGGTGCCGAGGATGACGGCGTCCACGGGGCTGGAGACGTTCAGCAGGCGTACGCGGTCGGCCCGGGCCAGGCCGCGCTCGGCGAGCCGGATGTGGAGCGCCTCGGCCAGCAGCGGGTGCGGCCCGAGCGCGTCGGTCACCATGGCCCCGGAGCCACTGGCCGCCACGGCCTTGCCGATCTCCGCCATGATGACCGGGTCTTCCCAGGTGAGCAGGGGCACGATGACCACGTCGCGGCCGGTGGGAAGGGAGTCCGCCAGGTCGGTGTCACTCGTCAGCCGGACCTCGATCTGGGGGTTGTCCACGCGTACCACGGCCGCGATCTCTTCCGCTACGCCGGAGGTGTCGCCGGGGGTGGCGAGCACGAGCACAGGGGCGTCCGGCGGCAGCGATGTGGGCACGGGACGGCGGTGGCGACCGCCGCCCGGCCGGGGGGAACGTTCACGTACAGGCAGGCTCACAGGCGGGCATTTTATGCCCATTCGAAGGGTCTTGTTCCGTGAATAGATGGCGATTCCGTCACAACGCCGACCCTGTGATCGAGATCACATCGTGATCCGTCGAAACGTTGACTTATCTATACAAAACGGAAAGCTTGGAGCAACTAGAAACGCGTTCTAGAGCGACGTCCCACAACCGTCCCCCGGAGGATGGGTCATGAAGCCGTTCTATGTCCGCGAGCTGGGCGTTTACCCGATCGGTCGCCGCCGTATCTTCCTGCTCTCGATCGCGGTCCTGGCGAGTCTGGTGGCCAACTTCGAGACCACGATCGCCACCATCCTGCCCCTCCTCATGGACGACCTGGGCATGTCGCTCACCGTCTACGGGCAGATCGCCGCGCTGTCGGTGCTCGTGGGCGGGCTCTCGGCCGGGTTCGGCGGCATCCTGTCCGACCGATGGGGGCGGGTCACGATCCTGGTTCCCACCCTGACCATCACGGCCGCCTGCAACTTTCTGCTCGCCACCGTGGACTCGGTGGCCGGGCTGTTCTGGATCCGCTGCCTGATGTTGTTCATCGAGGGCGCGGGGATCACGATCACCGCCTCGCTCGTACGGGACTTCTCCCCGCGGATGGGCCGGGCGCAGGCGTTCGCGTTCTGGACGTGGGGTCCCGTCGGGGCGTCGTTCCTGGCCTCGTTCATCGCGGGGTTCACGCTGCCGCTGTTCGGCAACGCGTGGCAGTCGCAGGCGATCATCATGGGCTTCGTGTCGCTGGCCATGTGCGCGGTCATCATCTGGAAGATCGCCGAGCCGTCGGCGGCGCTGCGGGCCGAGGTGCTCGAGTCCGAGATGGCCGTGCAGGCCGAGGGCCAGACCCAGCACGGCCGGGTGCGCGAGCTGCTCCGGCATCCGCATCTGTGGGCGCACGTCCTCGGCAACACCGGCTGGCAGGTCCTCTACTGGACGTTCGCGATCTTCGGACAGACGATATTGACGGGCGCGTTCGGCATGGATCCGGCAGCGGCCAACCGGGTGGTGGCGCTGGGCATCGTGCTCAACGCCGTGGCCGTGGTGGCGGTCGGCCGGGTCTCGGACCGGATCCAGTTGCGCAAGCCGTTCACCGCCGTGGGCACCGTGCTGACCGTGGCGATGCTCGCGTACTTCATCACCCTGATCGGCCCGGGCGTCTCGGCGGCGCACGTGACGGTCGTGTACGCGCTGCTCTACCTGTTCATGGGCGTCGCGTACGTGCCGTGGATGGCCAACTTCTCCGAGAACGCCGAGGACGTCGAATCCCGGCTGCAGGGCTCGGCGCTCGGCATCTGGGGCATGGTCGTCCGCGTCATGATCGTGGTGCTGCTGGTGGTCTCGCCCATGGTGGTGGAGACCGGCGGCTGGCAGACGTGGCTCGGTGTGGCGCTCGCCGGACAGGTCGTGTTCCTGGTCTCGATGGTGGCATTCAAGGGCAGATGGCGTACCGCGGCTCTCGGCGTGCCGGCACCACAACCGACTGCGGATTCCCCGGGGCGTACACCGTGATGCCCTTCGCCGGTCGTTCTGCGCGCAGAAGGTGCGGGTGCCGCGCGGGCGGCGGTGGCAGCCGCCGCCCGCGGCTTTCGCGGCAATCGAGGGTGCTTCAGGCGAACGGCCCGACCTGGCCGGGGACCCCGGGGCGCGGGGCGGGCTCCGGCTCGGCGGTGAGGTCGAGGTCGCGGGTCTCCGGCGCGATGGCCAGGCCCAAGGTGGTGACGGCCAAGGCGATGACCACGTAGATCGACACGGCGACCGTGGTCTGGTACGCCTGGAACAACTGGAGCGCGATGATCGGCGCCAGTGCGCCGCCCACGATGCCGGCCACCTGGTAGCCCATGGAGGCCCCGCTGTAGCGCAGGCGCGTGCTGAACAGCTCGGCGATGAACGCGGCCTGCGGCCCGTACATCGCGGCATGCGTGATCAGCGCGACCACGGCGGCCAGCGCGATCAGCGGGAACGACTTCGTTTCCAGCAGCGGGAAGAACGCGAACACCCACACCGCCGCGCCCACCACGCCCGCGAAGTAGACCGGCCGCCGCCCCACCCGGTCCGACAGCGCCCCGAACAGGGGGATCAGCGCCAGCTGCAGCGCCGAGCCGATGAGGACCGCGTTCAGCGCGTACGAGCGCGGCAGGTCCAGCTGCCCGGTGATGTAGACGATGATGTACGCGGTGAAGGTGTAGAAGGCCACGTCCACGCCGATCCGCGCGGTGAAGGCGGACAGCAATGCGCGCGGGTGCGTGCGCAGCACCTCCACCAGCGGCATCTTCGCCTTGGCGCCGTGCTGCTCGACCTCGGCGAACAACGGCGACTCGGTGATCTTCAGCCGGACCCACAGGCCCACGAACACCAGCGCGCCCGACAGCAGGAACGGCACCCGCCAGCCCCACGACAGGAACGCCGCGTCCGACTGGACGAACGACAGCAGCGTGAGCAGCCCGGTCGCCAGCACGTACCCGGCGGGCACCCCGACCTGCGGCCAGCTGGCGTTGAACCCGCGCCGCCGCCCGTCGCCGTGCTCCAGCGACATGATCACCGCGCCGCCCCACTCGCCGCCGAGCCCCAGGCCCTGCACGAACCGCAGCAGCGCCAGCAGGATCGGCGCGACAACGCCGACGCTCGCGTAGCCGGGCAGCACGCCGATGAGGAACGTCGAGACGCCCATCACCAGCAGCGTCACCACCAGCACGGTCTTACGGCCCACCCGGTCGCCGAAGTGGCCGAACACCACGCCGCCCAGCGGCCTGGCGACGAACGCGACGGCGTTGGTGGTCAGCGACGCCAGCGTCGCGTTGAACGGGTCGAGGCCGGGGAAGAACAGCTTGGGGAAGACCAGCGTCGCGGCCGTGGTGTAGAGGAAGAAGTCGTACCACTCCAGCGACGTGCCGATCAGGCTGGCGAGGATCACCCGCCGGGTCTGTTGCGTGGAGCCTGACATCGATCGCTCCTTGGTAGTCGAGGGGATAGTTTCAACATAAGAATCGTTGAACAATTCGACAAGAGGTTTGCTCCATGATTCCCTGTTAAATGTGGATGACGTCGCCGCTGATCTCGCCCAGGACCGGGCCCGACTGGGACGCAGCAGCACGGCCGAGCGGGTGGCCGACATCCTGCGCGAGCGCATCAGCGAGGGTTTCTTCCGCCCCGGCCAGCGGTTGTCGGAGGAGGCCATCTCCGAAGGGCTCGGCGTGTCGCGCAACACGCTGCGCGAGGCGTTCCGGCTGCTCGGCCACGAGCGGCTGCTGGACCACAAGCTCAACAGGGGCGTGTTCGTGCGCCTGCCGTCCGTCCAGGACGTGCTCGACCTCTACCGGGTGCGCCGCGTGCTGGAGGGTTCGGCAGTGCGCCGCCCGGCGTCGCCGCAGGCGCTGACCGTGGTCAGAGAGGCCATGTGGGACGCCGAGCGGGCCGCCGCCAAGGACGACTGGCAGGGTGTCGGCACCGCCAACATCCGCTTCCACCAGGCGCTCGCGTCGCTGAACGACAGCCCCAGGATCGACGAGCTCATGCGCCAGCTGCTGGCCGAGCTGCGCCTGGTGTTCCACGTGATGAAGAACCCGCGGGCCTTCCACGAGCCGTTCGTCGACCGCAACCGCACGCTGCTCGAGCTGATCGAGGCGGGCAAGCCGGAGGAGGCCGCGGCCTATCTGGACGACTATCTGGATCACGCGGAAGAGCTGCTCGTCCACGCGTACGAGCCGAACCGCTAACGTTTCCGCATGGACCGGATCTTCACCGTCGACGAGGCCCGCTCCCTGCTGCCCGGCGTCATCGAGGACGCCGGCGTGGTGATCGCCGCCCGCGCCGACCTCGCCGAGATCACCTTCGACCGCCAGGCCAGAGGCGGCTCCGAGCTCGGCGGCATTCCCGAGATGAAGGCGCTCGAGGCCCGCATCTA
>NZ_JBQQBR010000114.1:0-4855 GCF_052245935.1 Nonomuraea sp. 3N208
TCTTCGCTGCCTTCGCCTACCGTCAGCGCACCGCGACCCACCCGCTCATCAAGCCCTCGCTCATGAAGAACCGGGGTTTCACTTCCGGATTGCTCGTGTGCCTGGTCGCCGTCGCCGCCGGCACCGGACTGCTCTTCGTGCTGTCCCTGTTCCTGCAGGAGGGGCTGCACGCCAGCCCGCGGGACACCTCGCTCGGTCTGGTGCCGCTCACCCTGGGACTCGTCGCAGCCGGGTTCGCCGCCATGGGCGGCCTGGTCGCCAAGCTCGGTCGCACCCTCGTCTTCATCGGCCTCACCGTCGACCTCGTCGGTTGCGGTTGGGTACTGGTCCTTGTCGCTTACTCCGGGACGAACGTCAGCCTCTGGGCGCTGGCCCCGGCGTTCTTCGTCATCGGCGTCGGCATTGGCCTCAGCTTCGCCACGATCCCCGTCGTCGCTCTCGGCGACGCGAAACCTGACGAAGCCGGCAGCGCCAGCGGCTCGTTCAGCTCGATCCAGCAACTCGCATCAGCGATCGGCTCGGCCGCGGTCACCTCGATCTTCTTCCAAGCCGCAACCTCCGGACTGGGCCACGCGATGAAAGTCAGTCTCATCGTCGTTCTGGCCGTCACCGCCCTCAGCCTCCCGATCGTCGCCCTGATGCCCCGCAAGGCACCATCAGAACCCCAGCAGTGAGCAACCGGCCAAACGTGGCGAGGATGGCTGGCCGACGGGGTGCCTCCCAACCCGTCGGCCGGCCATCCTCGCCGCCTGGCTGACCACCAGCGACCGGATCCCCATCGAAACCCCGCGCGCAGCGGCAGGTGTCCGGGGAGCAGCGCGATGACATGTGGCTGTGGGTCGAGACCGGCGAGCGCTGGCAGGCCCAGAACCTGAACGCGGCCACGGCCGCGAAGGTCGACCAGACCGAGGCCGCGGCCGAGCCGCTTGTGCTCGCGCACCACGAGAGTGACCGCTACCCCGGCCGCGCAGTTCCCGGGCCAGGGTGACGGCCTTGTCGAGCTCGGGGCGGATGGTGTCGCGGGTGGAGATCTTCTCGGCGAAGATGCGGGTGACGCCAGCGGCCTTGAGCGCGTCGAGCTGGGTGTCGAGGGACTGGCGGAGGGTGGAGGCGCGGGCGTAGCCGATCCGCGCGTGCCCGGCCGGCTCGGCGTCGGCCGCGGCCGGGCGGGGCAGCTCGATCCAGGCCGTGCCGGCTTGCGGAGGGCCGGGATGGGGACGTTGAGCGCCTTGGCGGACCGGGCACGAGCCGGAAGCGGGCGGTGTGGTTGGCTTGGCGAGTGAGCTGGGAGCCAGTTTCGCGTGAGTTTTGGTACCAGTTGGAGATCTTGAGCCGCTGGTCGGAGAACGAAATTTGGTACCACTCTGTACCTCGGTTCGCCCGAAGGTCCCCTCATCTGCACCCAGTCGGAGCGCGGGTTGTAAGCACGTTGCAGGGTCGCGTCTGGCAAAAACAAGATCGATTCGCGTGGTGCTCAGGTCGACTGGAGATTGAGTGTGACGAGGAATCCCGTGAACGTGGTGGTGACGGTCCGCCAGGAGCATTGGCGTGGGTCGGTCCAGAAGTCGCTGGCGATGACCCGGGGGTCGTGGCGGTCTGTCCGGTAATCCAGTGCGATGGCGACGTCGTCGCCGGGGTTTCTGTTGACCGCGATGAGGACGGCGGCTTCGGCATCGAGCCAGGGGAGGTCCGAGGGGTGAGGCAGGGTGCTGCTCCGGTGGACGCGAAACAGGTCTCGGGATGGGGGGTCATCGGCGAAAAGGTCTAGCGATTGTGACTCTCGTGCCATGGCCTGGGTGCTTTCGAGGAAGTCCAGGGGATCCTCGAACCAAGGCATGATGCTTTTGAGCGCGTCGTCACCTGGATGCTTCCAGCGGTGGTCTGCCAGCAATGCGAGGAGCGGCGGAGGCAGTGGAAGCCGGCGAACGAAGACAGCGGGGCGTCCTGCTGCGCCTGGAGATTCCATGTGGTCATCGTGCCGTATGCACGATATCTGGCGGTCAGGCTTCGGCGCGGGCTCGAGTTTGGGCGAGCCGGTAGGAGTCAGTGCCGGTCTCGATGATGGTGGCGTTGTAGGTGAGCCGGTCGACGATGGCGGCGCAAAGGCGGGGGTCGGTGAAGGTTTTGGTCCAGCCACCGAACGACTCGTTGGAGGCGATCGCGACGCTCGCGGTCTCTTCTCTGTCGGTCAGGACTTGGAAGAGCAGGTCGGCGCCGCGTTTGTCGAGTTCGAGGTAGCCCAGCTCGTCGATGCACAAAAGATCGAAGCGTCCGTAGCGGGCGATGGTCTTGTTGAGGATCAGCTCGTCGGCCGCTTCGACCAGTTCGTTGACGAGCTTGGCGGCCAACACGTATTTGACCCGGTATTCGGCCATCGCGGCTTCGGTGCCGAGCGCGATGAGCAGGTGCGACTTGCCGGTTCCGGAGTCGCCGATCAGGCAGAGCGGCTGGCCGTTGCGGACCCATTCACACTTGGCCAGGGTGTGGATCAGGGCGGAGGGGACGTTGGGATTGGCGACGAAGTCGAAGTCGGACAGCCATTTGGCGCGGGGGAAGCCCGCGGCCTTGATGCGCCGCTCCGAGCGGCGGCGTTGCCGGTCCTCGCATTCGGCCATCAGTAGCTCGGCCAGGAAGCCGCGGTAGGTGAGCTGCTCGCGTTCGGCGGCGTCGGCGGTGGCGATGAACTGGCCGCGGATGGTGGGCAGCCGCAGCATCCGGCAGGCCTGGTCGACGGCGGCCTCGGCGGCCGGCTCGGTCAGGCCCCGCTGATGGGTGAGCTGCTGGTGGGTGCTCATGACGTATCTCCATCCTTCTGGTTGGCGGAGCGGCGGCGAGGCAGCAGCTGGTCGTAGGCGGCCACCGACGGCGGGGGCCGCCTATCGGCCGGCAGCGAGGCCAGGCGGTGCTCGGTCAGCGACACGATGTCGGCGGGCAGCGCGGCTGGATGGCCAACAGGCAGTGCGTCAGTGCGGGTGGCCGCGGTGGGTTGCGGGTCTGCTTGGGCGGCCTTGCGCGCCTCGACCGCCACCACGTCGCTGGTCAGCGCGCCGACCTGGAGCGCGGCGGCGATGCCGGCGACCACGTGCTCGTGGGCCATGCTGCGGTGCAGCATCAGCACCTCGATCAGCGCCCGGGTGCCGTGAGCGTCCCCATGCGCCTTGCGGACCGCGGCCCACCAGGCGTCGTGCACCGGGGTGAACCGGCCGGACTGACGGGCCTGCTCCAGCGCGGTCGCTCCGGGTAAGGCTCCCGGCTTGCGGACCAGCACCTCCAGATAGTGGTCCAGCTCCAGCCGGGAGCCGTTCTTGGCGATCAGACGCTCGTGGCGGGCCACCTCGATCTTGCCGGCGAACACGATGAGCTCGTTGGAGTGCAGCAGCACACGGACTTGGCGGCCGATCAGCCGGACCGGCACCGAGTAGCGGTTGGTGCGCACGCAGATCTGTGACCTGCGGTCCACCCGGGGATGGAAGACGCGGCCGGTCTGGAACGGCTCGGCCGGCAACGGCTGAAGCAGCGGCCGTTCGATGGCGAAGTACTCGCCGACGGTGTGGGCGCGCGAGCCGATCCTGCGCCCGTCATCCTCGGCGTCCCACCGGTCGATGGACGCGTTCAGCTCCGCGATCGAGGCGACCTGCGGGACCGGGACCAGGCGGTTGCGGCGGAACCGTCCGACCTCGCCCTCCACCCCACCCTTCTCATGGGCGCCCGCCAGACCAGGGCGGCAATAGAAGGTCTCCAGACCCATGTGGGACCTGAAGGCCACCCACCGCTCGTTCTCCACCCGGGCCCGGGTGAAGCCGAGCACCTGGGCCACCGCCGAGGTCAGGTTGTCATAGCGGACCTTGCCGGTCGGGATCCCGCCCAGCACGTTGAACGCGTGCACATGCCCCTCGAAGAAGGCTTCCTGGCCACACGACAGGGTCACGTGATGCACGGCCTTGCCCGAGTACGACAGCCGGAACACGAACATGTAGCACTTGGTCCTGCGCCCGGCCAGGTCCACCCACACCTCCCCGAAGTCGACCTCGGCCTCTTCTCCAGGCTTGTGGATCTGATCGATGGGCACCTCCGGCGGCCCGTGCCCGGCCTCGGCCCGGATCTGCGGGCGACGCGCCGCGACGTAGTTGCACACCGTCGAATAGGAGATCCCCTCCATATCCTGCTCGGCCACCAACCGGTCGAAGATCCGCCGGACCGTGTGCCGCTGCTTACGGGGCGCTCTCAGATCCAGCCACAGCATCTGGTCGATCACCGGCTTGAACGGGTCCAGTCGCGACCTCCGCGGCGCCATCGCCTTGCGCGGCGCCGGCCATGCGGACATCAACGCCTCTGCCACCGTCCGGCGGGAAACTGCGTACTTGCGCGCCAAGGCCCGCTGCGACAAGCCCTCCACCCTGGAGTCCCGCCTGATCGCCGCGTACTTCTCCACCTTGGTCATCCGGGCCATCAGCGCCCCCTTGTGACGCCAAGCGCATCGAGCGTCCCACCGCCACGCCACGAGTGGTACCAAAACTCGCTGAACCGTCACCATCCGGCTACACAGCGGCACCCGAACTCACTCGCAGCTGGCACCAGAACTCGCGCGTAGACCCAGTGTGGTACTGGACGGCCACCTTGCCCCGGCCAGTGCGGCAGGGCGAGCCGGCACGTCCATGTTCGCCAACCCCGACCTGCCCGAGGCGGTTTCGGGTGCGCCCTGGGGTCGAGGTGATTACCAGCTACCTAGAACCGTTCCTAAACAGTAGCCAGGAGTGACATCTGATGCCACGTCCCGGAACTGCGCGCATCCCGAACGGTTTTGGATGCGCTGGTCTCCCGCGTTCTCGTTCCCTCCGTCCGGCGATGTGCATCG
>NZ_JBQQBR010000115.1:0-4522 GCF_052245935.1 Nonomuraea sp. 3N208
TGCACGCCGACCGCGGCAGCTCGATGAAGTCCAAGACCGTCGCCGAACTCCTCATCGACCTGGGCGTGGCCAAATCCCACTCCCGGCCCAAGACCTCCAACGACAACCCACACATCGAGGCCAGCTACAAGACCCTCAAGTACTGCCCCGACTTCCCCGGCCGGTTCGGCTCGATCCAGGACGCCCGCGCCTTCTGCCAGAGCTTCTACACCTGGTACAACCACCAGCACTACCACTCCGGGATCGGCTACCACCATCCCGTCGACGTGCACTACGGCCGCGCCGCCGCCATCCGCGACCGACGTGCCACCGTCCTGGCCATCGCCCAAGCCACACACCCCGAACGGTTCGCCAGCGGCGGGACTCCCACCCCACCCGCCCTGCCCGGCCCCGCCTGGATCAACAAGCCCAAGACCGAAACACAGAACGAGGACGCCACAGAGAAGTCGACACAGAATTAGCCCAGCTCAACTGCCTTGATCAAATTGACAGGTACCGCCACCGAGGCCGGGTTCGTCCCTCAGCCCAAGCGGTGGGTGGTAGAGCAGACCTACGGCACGATGTCCCTGCACCGGCGCCTGGTACGCGATTACGAACACGATCAGGCCAGCTCCGAGTCACGGGTGTACTGGGCGATGACCGATGTGATGACCCGTCGGCTGACCGGCCCTTCCACCCCCGCCTGGCGCGACACGTGAGCGCCCCGGACCCCGGCGCGTGGCTGCTGGACCGGATCGACACCCGCGAGAAGGCGCTGACCGGCCACATCGAACAGATCCAAGCTCAGATCGAGGAGTTGACCGCCCGCCTGCGGGACCTCGACCAGGACCTCGATCATCTGCGGATCACCCGCAAGACCTTGCTCGTCCTGGCCGGCGAGCAAGGTCTTGCATCTCCGCCGCCACCGGCTCCCGCAGTGCCCGACCATCCCGCCTACCAGCAGATTCTCACCCTCATGGCCGACATCGGCCAGCCCTCACGAGCGCGTGACCTCTGTTTGGCCCTGGACCTGCCCCTGGCGCGTAAGAACATCGAAAACACCCGCGCCAAGCTCAAGCGCCTGGTCAGGCTAGGCATTCTCGTGGAGATCGAGCCAGGATTGTTCGCTCAGCCGCGTCCATAGCCCGGCAACGAGCCCGTGACCAGCACTCCTCATGCAGCGCAAGCGATCAAAGGGGCATCAACTCGCGAACCGCCCTCTGAGTGGGGTGAGGCCATGCTCTTGGATGGCGATCAGATGAGAGGCGCCCCGGTGTTCGCGCAACCGCAGCAATGCCAGAGCAACGCGGGATGCCGGGTCCTCATCGATCACCGCAAGCGATCGCCATGCTGCGAAGAGCGGGCGGCCGGTTGGTTCAGCTGCCTCCACCGCATGTTCGGCCAGGTCGGCTAACTGACCAAGCTCTGGGAGGTCGCCGTATGTAGTGCGTGCCCAGTGCTTGCACTCCTCCACGTCCGCCTCAACGATGCTTCTGATCGGAACCCTAGCTCGTGCGGTGTCCCACGCGTTACGGACCAGTTCAGGCGAGAAGAAGCCACACGCCGCGGTCACCACCTCGGCATCCACATCGCCGAGCACCCCCGCGCGTCCACCGAAGTAGAACGGCCAGTGGGAAAGCCCCAGGCTTTCCCCGCGAGCCCTGAAGCGGTCAGTTTTGCCGAATGCGGCACCGACCATGATCACGACCTGCTTCGTATGCTGCACCACTTCCTCAGGCGTCATCTTGCGTTCCCTTCGTAAAGCCAACTCGGTGATTGTGGCGGATCAAAAGCCGGCGGGTCGATGTCGAGGAGACTGCCCTGCCCATATTCGCTGATCAGCTCCGTGACCTGGGGGAGGCCGAAGGTTGGTGGCCATGGGCCAAACTCCCCTGCTCCCCGCTAGCTGCCTCCTCCGGGACTGCCAGACGGGTTCTGTCGAGGATGGCTTCGCGTGTTCCATGAGCCGGTGACCTTCCGCCTTGAGGTGTTGTCCTGCCCGCAGAGCCATCCTTGACAGGTTCCGTCTGCCCCGGACAATCGGGCAGCGGGGGCAGGGGATGACCCGCACGATGCGGGCAACGCAGCGGGCACGGTCTGGCGCACCGCACCCACTCCCACCCGCCTGCCCAGTCGTTCACCCCGGCACCCGGCCAACACGCGGACTTCACCCGGCTGCACGGGCATGGCGATCACCCGAAGTCGGAGCGCCCCCGCGGAGGACGCCTCCTGATCATTCGAGTTGCTGGACAGCGCCGCTGCACGGGCAAGACCATTTACGCATGGGAACCTCCATCCACGGGTTTGTCGAGTGCCGCACGTGGACTCGCGGGCTCGACGTTGATGAGCGAGCTTGGTGCGCTGCCATCTCCCTGTCGATGTTGGGAGTGACCAGAGACTATGACGCCTTCGATTGCCTCTTCGGGGTACGCAGCTCAGGCAACTGGCGACCAGTTGCGGCCGATCGCGGACTCCCCCTGGATGCGTCGGAGACCGCCAGAGCGGAATTGGCGGAATGGGGCGAGGCTGCATTCGGTATCACCTGGTTGAGCTGGGACGAGGTCACCGCGATCGATTGGGATGAACCGGCTCTCCATCCGACTGACATAGCCCAGTACCGGCAGCTTCCCGATCAAACGCTGGAACTCGTTTACCGCTCGGTATGGAGCCGCAGATTCGCTCGCGTCAGCGGCGTGGACACCTTGACGGTTGATCCTGATCAGATTGCGGTGCTGTGGGATGAAGGTACCGAGTGGAAGGCCGGCGACACCGTCTTCCGCGTCGAACGTGCCACGCGCCGCCATCTCGTACCACCTGACGGTCTCTGGCATGCGGTGTGGACAGTCATGCGCGCCCTCGCGCACGTTCATGGAGACGAGGCGGTCCGCTTGGTGGCCTGGTTTGAGGAGTAGGCGATTTGGCCCAGGCGCTTGCTCGGACACAGCGGTTGAGTAACGTCGATGTTCTTACACAAGATCGAAAGGCCCAAATCGGCAAGTATCCTTGACCTGGCTTTCGCACTGAGAGCGGGTGACGGGAATCGAACCCGTGCTGTCGCTTGGGAAGCTGCTACTGATCTTGCTTCTCTGGCCTGGGAAAACGGAGGTGCAGGTCATGCCGGGTCGAGTGACCGTGAGTATCCGTGAACGACCTCAGCCGCCCGTCCGTTCTGGCACGGATCTGGCACGTGGATCATGCTGGCTTCAGCGCAGCGGGAGAGCCTGGACGCGGATACCTCCCGTTGACTTCGACGTTGATCTGAGAGTTGCAGAGCCAGGAGCGGATGGACGTTCGCCTCTGGACTTCTTCTGGTTGTTCGGGCGGCGTCCCGGGAAGTCCGTGCTGATGACTCCGGAGGGATCCTCTGATCATCAGGACCTTGGGTTCGATGTAGGGGCTGATCGGGTGGTGTTGATAGTCGATCCGGTTGATCGGGGCGTGTAGCGATTACTGAAGGGCGAGTCACCACCCTTCCACCTTGTTCAACATTTGTTGTACACTGGCGTCATGGCCACTCCAAGCACGGTGGGCTTCCGACCCACCGACGACGACAGCCGGATCATCGACTCACTTCGCCGCGAAGGCGAGTCCAACTCCGACGTGCTGCGCCGGGGGCTGCGCGCCCTGGAGCACGTGGAGTGGGAGCGGCAGGCCCGCGCCGACATGGCACGCCTGGCCGATGAGGGCGAGGACCTGTCGCAGCTCCCCGACGAGTGGGAATACACCGAGGACGGCGACATCCGGATCGTCGACACCGGCATCGTGGTTCCCGCTCGCCGTGAGGCCGGACGGTGATCCGCGGCGGCGTCTATCCAGTTGATCTCGGCGACGCCAAGCGCGGCCACGAGCAGCGCGGCAGACGCCTCGGCATCGTCGTCAGCATCTCGCAGGACCACTGGTCCACCGTGACGATCGTGCCCACATCGACCAGTGCCCGACCGGCCAGCTTCCGACCCAGACTGACCGTTCAGGGGCGCCAGACGTGCGCACTGACCGACCAAATCCGCACCATTGACACCCAGTATGTCCTCGGCGGGCTGTACGACCACCTCGACTCCGTAGCCATGGGACAGGTCGAGTACGCGCTTGTCCGCTATCTCGGCCTGGACGCGAACCTCACCCTGTGGGGCAGTTGAGCACCTTGCCCGTAATGCCCGACTTCCCGGTGTCGGAAGACGGAGGAAGCCGAAGCCGGACCTGTCACGGTGCGAAACGGAGCCGAGGGTGCAAGCCAGAGCGGGCAGACGATGATGACGAGGACGACCCACCCAGCCTGGTTCCCACTGAGTGATCCCGATCGCCAGGCGAAGACGGGTGGCGCACCATGAATACGTCCACGTCGTCCTCGGTCTCGACCGTGAACCCGTCCACTCGTACAGCCAGCGGGCCGAACTGCCCTGCAACACGTTCAGCCGGACCACGGCGTCTTCGCGGTCGCACCACTCCAACAGTCTGCTCAGCACCGCAGAACCGATGCCCCTGCCCTGCAAATCCGGGTCCAGGTAGAAGTGCTCCAGCCAGTAGGCGTCCTTCGCCGGCCGCA
>NZ_JBQQBR010000116.1:0-4495 GCF_052245935.1 Nonomuraea sp. 3N208
CTCATGATCTCGAAGGTCGTGCCTGTTCTCGTCCTCAGACGAGTCTCCAGACCCCTCTTACAGCCCCCGAACAGTCACGCCACGAAAGGGACGCTCAGGCTGTTACCGATACCTCGCCGTGGCCCTGCCTGGCGTGCGGTGCTATTGGGAGCCCGGGAAACGCGAAATAGCCATAAGGGACTTAGTCGAATTCTCCATTCTTTACGCCGCCGATGAAGGCTGCCCATTCGCCAGAAGTGAAGATCAGAGAAGGACCTGTGGGGTTCTTGCTGTCGCGGACGCCTCGGCGTCCCTCGGACAGCTTGGCCACCTCAACGCAGTTGCCCCCATTGCTGCCCGAGTAGGAAGACTTGATCCATGTGGCTGCCCGTACTTCCTGGGTCAGCTCGTCCATCGCTGCTTCGTCTCCTTGATCAAATTTATGGATTCGCGCTGGGACAGCGCCTCAGAACGGATCCCTTCGTACCTGAATGCTAGGGTCCTGACGCTCTCTGTCCAGTCGGTTACCTGGGCGTTGGAAGCGGCTTCGACGTATGCCGTGTCGGGCGTTCCATGAGCCTGGGCGATGGCGAATCCTCCGAGAAGGCCGGTCGTGGAGTAGGCATTGACAGGAAGAACCTGGATGGTAATCCGGGGCGCCTGGGCGGCTTCGAGAAGATGTGCGAGCTGCGCAGCCATCACGCTCGGGCTGCCGATCGGGCGGTGTAGAACACCCTCATCGAGGACCACCCAGAGCATGGGTGGTTTGGGTCGTCGGAGGATCGACTGTCGTTCCATGCGAGCGGTCACATGCTCTTCGATCTCCTCTGGTGTCACACCAGGTTCGCCGCTCAGAATCGCCCTCGCATAGTCCTCGGTCTGGAGTAGGCCGGGCACTATCAGCGGTTCCCAGGTTCGGATCGCCTCCGCTGTGGCCTCCACGTCGAGCCACGGACGGAACCATGGTGGGGCCGAAGCGTGGCTGACCATCGGCCAGAGCCGCATCAGCGCTCCCTCGGCCTCCAGCGCCTCGTCGCAGAGGCGCGCGAACTCCTCCGTCGGCGACCGCCTCGCCGTCTCGATCATGCTGATCGTGCCGACAGAGTAGGACACCGATTTCGACAGGTGAAGCTGGGACCAGCCTCGGGCCTTGCGGTGTCGCCGCAACTCGAAGCCGAAGAGCGCAGTCGGCGAGTCCGCGGGGCATAGCTCGCTTTCCTTCGGCACCTGACCTCCTGGGGGAATGCCGCCGTTTCAACGAAGGTTTCAGCGGAACGGTTGATGCCATGTCGAAGTCAATTGACTACTCACTGTAGCCAAAGCTTGGGATGGTGGACAAGGCGGGTGGAGATCGACTTCTTCGAGTGGGTGAAGTGATGAAACCAGCGGGTGCCGAGCCGAGGGTCATCGGTTCGATCCATCTGGCGGCTATTCGCGAGTCCGTATCGCGCGCACGCGCGCAAGTGCGCAGATGGCTGAAGGACGATCATCCGTCTGTCGACGATGCCGCGCTGGCCGCGTCCGAGCTCCTGACGAACGCGCTCCGGCACTCCAATGCCAGGCCATACGATCTCATCGGCCTCACTGTTGCCATGGCAGAGGGGGTGGTCTACGTGGAGGTACGTGACCCAGGTTCCACGTTCTCCGCGCCCCACATCCGCCAGGAGCCGGAGTCGGAAGACGGCCGCGGATTGCTGATCATTACTGAGATCTCCCAAGACTGGGGAGTTATAGAGCATGGCAGTGGGCTTGGCCGGACCGTCTGGTGCGCTATCCGAGCCGTCCCGCCTTCCCCTGGCCAATCCGCTATTCGTAGACCTCGAAGCCCGTCTGCACCGCGCGCTCACGCACTTCATCGGGGTGTTCCTGAGGCCGACAGCGCGTGAATCCTCCTTCCGCCCGCACAGCCATACGCGGATTAGGTATGGGCTACTCATGACGCCCTGAGCGCGGCTCCGTAAGTTTCTGCGGCGAAGAGGGGCGTTACCGGAAGCCAACGGGGCGGGCGGGGGACGCTCCGGAATGAGGGTGCTCGATGCCCAGACTGACGTGGCTTCGGGGGCTGCTGCTGATCGGCGTACTGGTTCTGACGAGCCAGGTGGCCGCGTTACCGGCGCACGCCGACTTCATCAGCGCCAACTCGACGCTCAAGAACGACGGCATCCTGCCGATGATCAAGGTGTTCCAGAAACTAGATCACGGCTGCTGGGGTGAAGGCGCCGCGCCGCCGGACAAGGTCAAACCAGGCGAGAAGGTGAGCTGGCGCGCCGAGTCGTGCGACCTGTCGATCGGCACGGGGACCGAGGGCGAGGTCTGGTACCGCCCCTACGGCGCGTCGGACGACGTCGTCTACCGGTTCTACTGGGACGTGCCCACGTTCGGGACGAACACCGCCGAGAACACCGGAAACCCCGGCTGCACCCACAGCCAGAGCGGCCCCGGAGACGGCAACAACGTCTACATCGACTTCACCGTCGCCTGCAACGCCTCCACGATCGACAACATCCCCGACATCTGGAAGCTCCACCCGGTCGTCATGGATCCCGACGGGGACGGGCTCAACAAGCAGGAGATCGACCTGAACGCGATGGGCGCGGCCGTCGGTCAGAAGGACATCTTCGTTCAGTTCGACTGGATGGAGGACAACACCCACGACGAGCGGTTCAGCACCGCCGCCCTCCGCCGGATCATCGCCACGTACAACGCCAATGGATACTTCCTGCACATCGACGCGGGCCCGCAGAGCCCGCTCGACACCAGCGGAGCGACCTGGGGCAACCTGAGCAGGGCGAGATCGGTCGGTTACCAGGCCCAGCTCGGCAACGTGACGAACAATCCGGGCGGCGGCGCCACCTACAACTGGACGGCCTTCGACGCGATCAAGAATGCCGCCTTCCCCGCGACCGGACGTGGCGAGATCTTCCGGTACGCGCTCGCGGCCGACCGGATCGGGCCCGCCGCCGTACGCGGTATCACCCGGGGCGGGGACACGGACGTCATCTTCAGCCTCAACAGCAGGGCGAACAACGCTGACAACGAGGTCGCCGTGTTCATGCACGAAATCGGCCACTCTCTCGGCCTCGGGCACGGCGGCGACAGCAAGAGCAACTTCAAGCCGAACTACTTCAGCGCGATGAACTACCTCTTCGACTTCGAAGGCATCACCAAGAACGGCGTGAAGAACTGGGACTACTCGCACGGCGGCCAGGACCCGTTGAACGAGGTCAACCCGCCGGGCCTGGACGAGTCCATCGGCCTGGGCGCGAAGGGCAGGGGTGTCGCGACCTCGCACTTCTGCCCGGCCAGCGTCGTCGCGGGCGTCTCAGTTCCCGCCGGCCGCATCCCTGTGCCCGACGCGGGCAACCCCATCGACTGGGACTGCGACGGCGTCATCGCGGCCCCTGGGACCAAGGTGAGCGCCGACATCAACAACAGCGACAACGAGCCGGCCGGCACCCTGAACACCCTCGTCGACCATGACGACTGGAAGGCCATCGTCATCACCCGCGGCGACATCGGCCGCTACGACCAGCCTGCCGTCGAACCGCCGATCGTGACGGTGGTGGAGGACCTGCCTCCCGCGGACGCCGAGGTGCTGCCCGTCGATACCACGGCCCCGGTCACCACCGCCGAGACCGCCCCCGCGCCGAACGCAGCGGGTTGGAACAACACCGATGTCACCGTCACCCTCAAGGCGACCGACGACGTCTCGGGCCTCGCCCGCACCAAGTACAGCGTGGATGAAGGCCCTTGGACCGGCTACACCGACCCGGTCGTTCTCTCGACCGACGCCGTCCACACCGTCAAGTACCGTTCCACCGACCGCTCCCTCAACACCGAGGAAGCCAAGTCCTTGACCGTCAAGCTAGACAAGACCGCGCCGACCGTCACGTACACCGGCGCGAAGGAAACCTACGGGATTCTCGAAACCGTCGCCATCACCTGCACCGCCGCAGACAACCTCTCCGGCGTCGCCACCACCACCTGCAAGGACATCTCCGGCCCTGCCTACGACTTCGACCCGGCGGGCAACACCTTCTCGGCCACCGCCACCGACGTCGCAGGCAACTCCGGCCAGGCGTCCTCCGTCACCTTCAAGCTGGTCGTCACCTATGCCGACCTGTGCACTCTGACCAAGCGCTTCGTCACCAACGAAGGCGTGGCCCAGGCCAACGCCATGTGCGCCCAACTCGCCGCCGCCGAGCGCGCCGAGGACAGGGGGAACGTCACGGCCAAGACCAACGCCATCAACGCCTACGTCAACCAGGTGACGGCGGCCGTCAGCGGCCACTACCTCACTCCGGCCCAGGCCGCCATCCTCAAGAAGCTGGCCGCTGCCCTGTAATCCGACCCACCCGTTATTCGATCTGAACGCCAGTGGCCCACCGGGCGGGACTGTACGGTTTTCGGTGTAACTCCTGATCAAGGAGAACGCACCTGATGAGTACTGTGATCCAGGCATCGACGGAGATCGACCTGGAGGACGCCGCAGTGGCACGCAAGGAGCCCAAGGACG
>NZ_JBQQBR010000117.1:0-3969 GCF_052245935.1 Nonomuraea sp. 3N208
CCCTCCTTCCCCCCGCGACCGGCGAGAGGACCTCTGATCACTTCCGGCCGAGGGCGCGGAGTTCGTCCTGGCGCAGGGAGGAGACGTTCTGGTCCCACGGGTCGTCGGTGTACTGGTGGATGATCCACTTCTTCCAGTGCGTCGGCGTGTCGACCGTGCCCTTGGCGGCACTGTAGTGGGCCACCCACAGCGGGTATTCGCCCAGCCCCTGGCCGTACTGCTCGGCGAAGTTGTAGTTGGCGTAGAACAGCGGCGTGACGCCGGTCTTGGACTTCACCCGTTCCAGCCACGTCTTGGCCCAGGCGTTCACGCGTTCTGCGGACAGACCGTCAGAGGTCTCCAGGTCGAGGACGAGCAGGTCTCCCGCCTTGGCGGGCTGCTTGTTCAGCACGGAGAGGAAGAAGTCGGCCTCGGCGACGGGATCGTTGGATGGGTGCCCGAAGTGGTACGCACCGCGCACCATGGGAAGTTTGCCGATCTCCGCCCAGTGACGCCCGAACGAACTGTCGATGAAGTCGGTGCCTTCGGTTGCCTTGACGATGCCGAACTTGACCCCGCTGCCGGCCCAGTCGTAGCTGGCCTCGTAGTGGGACATGTCGCGCCCCTCGATGAAGCTGTCCGCGTGTGCGGGACCGGCGAGACCGGCGCCCGCCAGGGCGGCGGCCAGGGCCAGCGATACGGTCGCCGTGATCTTGCGCAAGGCGAGGGACTTACCGGCGAAGGGGATGTTGATCTTGGGTGCGCGGATCATACGATGCTTGGCCATCGTGAAGAGGGTTCTCCTTGCTTCCATACCGCTTACCGGGTTAGCTGACGGGTTCGGGCGTGGAAGCTGCCCTACGGCACGACGTGCCGATTCACCCCAATGGGACGTGGGTCCCCGGTTCCGCCCGGAGGCGGATTCAGCGGTCACAGGTCGGTCCTGTGATGCGTCTTGCGATGGTCAGGTAACGAACCGACAAGTCGGACGTATACCCCAAATACCCTGTAAGGGTAAATATCTGACACGAAGGCTACAAACAGATAGATTCCAGGTCAAGGGCTGTCGTCCCTCGAATCTCGATCGCGCGGGCAATCGTCACAACCCGCCAGCTCCAGTAGCTGAGGCCGCGACGGACGGCGCCTGATTCCGCCGGCCACAACCGGCGGGGCCGCCGGTGTCCCGGCTCGTACGCCTGACGCTCGCATGTCTCCTGTGTTCGCAGACATCCCCTTCGCCGTAGCGCCGCCATCAAGATGTTCGCCGTCCCGCGACGCCGCTGAGCCTTTACGCCCGCGACGCGACGGGCTGCGGCTGGTTCTGGCCCGGCCGGTCAGGGCGAGGCGGGCATCATGTCGTTCACTTGTTCTACCCGGCGGGGCCGAGCGCTGGTAGTCTTGCCGTCACTGACAGTGAAAACCCGAGTAGGGCGGGGGTGCGGGCGTGCCGGTCGTCGAGCATGGCGCCCGGTCCCAGCACTGTTGGTCAGCCTCGGCCTGCCCAGCAACGGGGCCGGTGTATGAATGAGCAGACTCACCGCGACCGCGACCTGTACCGCCCATGGCGCGATCGTGGAGCAGACCGGTCAAGTCGTCCCACAAGGCCTGCTGGCCCAGCGGGTGGCGTGGCTGACCGGCCTGGCGCAGGACCTGACCGCCCACCTGGTCGCCGCCCGGTGGAACCCAGCGGATCTGGACGCGCTGGCCTGCGGGGTGGGGCTGGACGGGCGGACGTAGCCGGCCAAGGGCTGGATGGCCTTGCGCAGACTGGGCTGGGCTGTGAGCCCGGCCCCGGGCGTGCATGTCTGTGATCGGGTGCTGCGGTGCGCCCAGGAGCAGGCCGCCCGCCTGTTGCGGCTGGCGCTGCACCGCCGCGCGGTGGTGGCGGCGATCGTGGCGACCTGGCCGCGCGACCCGGGCAAGCGCACCAACGCCGAATGGCAGGCCTTGCGGGCGGTGTTGCCGGACGGAGTGGGCACAGCGGAGATCCGCAACCGCACCCGACAGATCCGCGCCTACCGCGACGCCCACGACGGCGTGCTACCCCCGTACTCCCCCTGGGACAGTACGCAGACGGCCCGCCACGGCCACGCCCGCCCGATTTGCCAGAAATACTCCGGCAAACACAGAGAATCGCAGACGCTCATGCTGTTTTCCCACGGGGTGGAGTCCGTCGGTCACGCACCCATCGAGGGGTGGCAAGAGGTGCTGGCCCGCGCACGCAAGATCGGATCTTTCACCGGGGTCGACACGCGTGCCTATCCACGCGACTTCGCCAGCTTGGCCCGCACGCGCCGGGACCTGTCCCGGATCCGGACCACATATCCGATGCCGCTGCCACTGGGCTGGCCGCCGGTCGAGGAGTTCCTCGCCGGGCGTGACGAGCTCGAATGGAACCGCGAGTGAGCGGCTCCCGCCCGAGCGCGTCCAAGCCGCACCTGGCGGCTGTCACCCAGCCGGGTGAGCGTTAGCCGGGCGAGGGTGAGCACTACCTGGAGCGCCAGGCCACTCATCCTGACCTACGACTGTGAACGTATGTCAAACGGGCAGGCATCGAAGGGCCGTATGGGCAAGAATCGGCGGAGACCGTAATCGAGGAGGTTCTCTGTGCGCGCAGTTCTCACCGCCGTGCTCGCAACGCTCGCCCTGTTGGCCACTGGGGTCAGTTCGGCCAGCGCCGCACCACGCCAGTCGTCCTTGCCCGGCGGAAAGGCCAACTTTGTGATCAGCCAGGGCTTCCTGCGCGCCGGCTCCACCCAGAACTGGGTGCGTCTGGGGACCTACCAGTTCAAGGCCAACGGCACTGTCAGCGCGAACACCTACCTCTGGTGGCAGCGCAACCCCGAGGGCAGACAAGCCACCGGTGTCGTGCCGGATTCCAGCTGCTCGACCAAGGCAGGCGGCTCCGGCTCACGCGTACGCGCCTGCGACGTACTGACCGCCTCTGGTTTCCCGGGCGCCCCGGACGAATCGCGCACCGGAACGTACACCACAGCCGGCAACGTGGTGAGCATCAGATGGAAAATCGCCCAGACCTGGACCGAGAAGTGGCATGTGCAACTGTCGCCTGACGGCAAGCTCGCCCGGCTGCAGTTCGCGGACAGCACCCTGGCCACCAACGGATACGGCTACGGAAGCAACGCCCCGCTCACCACTCGCCGCGCGATGAGCTCGGTGCGAGCCTTTGCCGGAACGCTCAAGCAGGATCTGGTCTCCTGGGCGGGCAATCGCATCGTGAAGTCGGACGGCCAGGTCTTCAAGCAGTCCTCCTTCCGCAACTGCGCCACCACGACCTGGTGCCTGACCTACCTGCAGCCGTCATCCCCGGGCGCCTGTCAGAAGTCCGGCGGCTGCCCCAACTACGGCGGCGGCACCCGCACGAACGTCAGCTCCATCCAGTACTACCTCACCAAAGTCTCCAACCACGATCGCCGCGACACCCTGTGGCACTGGTGCACCTGCTTGGCCATGGAAAGCAAGAAGTTCTGCTACTCAGGCAACTCCCATATCAAACCGCTTCTGCAAATCATCGACGACAAGGGGGCCTTTCGCGGCTGGGTCGGCGCTGAGGCGTCCTTCTACCCAGGGTCCAGGACGAAAGACATGATGGCCGTATTCCGTGTCGCCGACTTCCGCTGACGCGTGGGCGCCGACGGCGCTCCCTCAGAAGCCAGGTGGACGCACAGGGTGACCGGGACACGACCCAGCCCAGGTGGACGCACTCCATTCCCGGGCCCCGCCCCCTGAGCACGCGAACGCCGGGCAGGCGATGGGCCGCCCGCCCGGCGATGTATGACGTGCCTTCAGCTGGTCAGCTGGTCGATTCCGCCGACAAGGCAGCGGCCTCGGCGGTGGCCGTCCTCGGCGGGATGGAGCGGAGGTTGAAGGCGTAGCGGGCGACGGAGTCGGCGATGGCGTCGGAGTCCACGTCCAGCGCGGTCGCGTTGATGTTGGCGATCGTGTCGCATGCCTGGTGGTAGCAGGCGTCGT
>NZ_JBQQBR010000118.1:0-3820 GCF_052245935.1 Nonomuraea sp. 3N208
ATCGATCTCGCGTACACGAACCCGTTCAGCCACACCCAGAAGTCTGAAACGATCACGCCGACCGAGAGGAGACCTCGATCGGCGTGTCGTCACAAAAAGGGCAAACGTGACCGGCTACGGCACTAGTAGGAGATCGCTGGGCGCGAACATGAGCCCTACCGCGTCCGCCACCGCCACGGGCACCACGACAAGGTCAGGGATGTAGAAGTCCTCGTTGCTTGGGCGGACGTTGACGGTTGACAGAGGCTCCAGCTCAGGCGGCGCCGCATCATCGAGAATGCGCTGCAGCCGGAAGATAATGCGCTGGTGTAGGGGGGTAGGGGCAGGACTCACCACTAGGCTCCCGTTGAAGAGCTCATAATGCTTTCCGTCGACCGGAAACCTCAGCAGCTCATCGACAGTGAGCGTCCTTGGAAGGACTACGCGCCCCCGGGTCGGTTCGATCGTTGCCATTGCGGTCACCCACTCAGTATCGGGAGTCTCGCCCTCGCCCACATGCTACTTCCCCAAACTTCTTCACCCTGAGTCACGAGGACGCCACGCTTCGGCGCCGCGCCGCACCGCCGCATGCACCGCCCGCGCCGCGCGGGCACCCCACTCCGACCGCGGCCCCCCGAACAACTCCTCCGGCCCCTCAACCGGCACGGCCACGCACACCGCGTCCGACGCCGTCCCCGTGCCCGCGAACCCCGCCTCGATCAACGCCTGCGACTTGGCCTCCGTGACCGTCATCACGGCGTTCACCAGGGCCGCGTCCGTCATGGCGACAGGCACCACGGTCACGATGTTGACGGTCCCCACCCGCATGGGAGCCAGCTCAGGGTCCTGGAAACCCTCTGGGGCGGCCGCCCAGGTGGGCACCCGCAGCCCCACGGTCGCGAAGGCCTCCACTCCGCCATCGGAGGCCCGCACGTACCGGTCCACCGACGCGGCGGTCATCATGCCGACCCCGTCTCCCCCAGGCCCTAACGAGCGGAGGTGATCGACCGGGTCCATGCGCTCATACCCGGCCACGACCTGGGCGTTCAGCACCCATTCCCGCACCCCGATTCCCCCGCCGAGCATCGCCGAGGAGATCATCCGCCACCCGGGCCCGAACTCCCACAGCAGCGCCCCGAGCCGGACCCCCTCCTCCACCCGATACGTCAGCTTCACGATCCTCCCCGGACCAGATGCACGACCGGCCGCCCGTCGGGCCCGGGCTCGATCTTGACATGGGCGTCGAAGTGCCGTCCCACCAAGTCCTCGGTCAGCACCTGGGCGGGCTTGCCCGAGGCGGCCGCGTGCCCATCGGCGAGCAGCAGCAGCGCGTCGGCGAACAGGCCCGCGACCGTCAGGTCGTGCAGGGTGGTGACGACGGTGAGCCCGTCGGCCCGCCTGAGCCGGTCCACCAGCTCCAGCACCTGCTGCTGGTGCCCGAGGTCGAGCGCGGTCGTCGGCTCGTCGAGCAGCAGCACCGGCGCCTGCTGAGCGAGCGCCCTGGCCAGCACGACCCGCTGCCGCTCCCCGCCTGACAGCTCTCCGACGTGGCGCGTGGCGAGCGCGGTGAGGTCCAGCCGGTCGAGCACGGACGCGGCGACCTCCCGGTCGTGGCGGCTCTCGCGCCCCAGATACGGGATGTACGGCGTCCGCCCCAGCAACGCGTAGTCGAAGACTGTCATGTCAGGCGGCAGGGCAGGTGCCTGGGGCGCGTACGCCAGCAGCCTGGCCCGTTCCCGCGGCTTCAGCCCCGCGCCGGGGCGCCCGGACAGCGTGACCTCGCCCCGGTGCGCGACCAGCCCCATGACGGCCTTGAGCAGGGTGGACTTGCCGGCCCCGTTGGGCCCGATGATCGCCAGCCATTCGCCCTTGCGTACCCGCAGATCGACGTCGCGGACGACCTCGCGCTCGCCGAGCCGTACGGACAGGCCCCGGGTCTCGATCATGTGACCGCCCGCCGGGTCATGCGCAGGACCCCCACGAAGAACGGCGCCCCCACGAACATCGTCACCACGCCGATCGGCAGCTCGGCCGGCGCGAGCACAGTGCGGGCGACGAGGTCGGCCAGCACCAGGAACGCCGCGCCGCCGATGAGCGACAGCGGCAGCACGATCCGATACGAGCCGCCCGCCAGCCGCCGTACGACGTGTGGCACGACGATGCCGACGAATCCGATCAGACCGCTCACGGCCACGGCCGCCGCGGTGGCCAGCGAGGCCGCCAGCAACACCGTGAAGCGCACTCTGGCGGCTCGCAGGCCCAGGCTCGTGGCCTCCTCGTCGCCCACGGACAGCACGTCGAGCATGCGCCCGTGCAACAGGAGCAGGACGGCGGAGACGGCGGCGTACGGGAGCACCAGCCACAGCTGGTCCCATCCGCCTCCGACGTCGCCGAGGATCCACGAGTAGATGCGCTGCAGCTCCTCGACCTTGAACTGCTGCACGAACGTCTGGATCGCGGTCAGGAACGACGTGACCGCCACCCCGGCCAGCACCAGCGTGGCGGTGCCGCCGGCCCGCCCGGCCGTGTTGCCGAGCGTGTAGGCCAGGAACACGCCGCCCACGGCCCCCAGGAAGGCCGCGACCGGAATGCTGCCCGCCACGGAGGGCAGCGCCACGATGGCCAGCGTCGTGGCGAGCCCCGCCCCGGCGGCGGCGCCCAGCAGGTACGGGTCCGCGAGCGGGTTGCGGAACACCCCCTGGTACGCGGCCCCCGCCATGGCCAGCAGCCCGCCGACCACGGCGGCGACGAGCACCCGGGGCAGGCGGAGCTCGTACAGCAGCCCTTGCTCGACGGGCGCGAGTCCCGAGTCGACGTGGACGAGTGGCAGCCAGTCCACCGCCTGGAGCACCACCCGCCACGGCGAGATGTCCGCGGCCCCGTCGAGGAGCCCGGCGACCATGGACAGGGCCAGCACGCCCAGGGCGCCCGCCACCCAGAGGGGTCTGGCCCTGGACGGGCCGGCCTGCGTGGTCATGGTCAGCTCGTGCCGGCCTTGGACACGGCGGCGCCGATGGTCTCGGCGAGCTCGACGATGCGCGGCCCCCACCGGGAGGCGATGTCGTCGTCGAGCTCGATCACCCGGTCGTTCGTGATGGCCGACAGGCTCTTCCAGCCCGGCCGCTTGGCCAGGGTCTCCTTGTTCTGCTGGCAACACTTGACGTCGGCCAGGAAGATCAGGTCAGGATCGGCCTGGGCCACGAACTCGGCCGACAGCTTGGGGTAGCCGCCGGCCGCGTCGGGCGCCTTGTCCGCGATGTTGGTGAGGCCGAACATCGAGTAGATCTGCCCGATGAAGGTCTGCGAGGTCGCCGCGTACGGCGTCTGGTCGAGCTCGTGGTAGTAGGTGAGCTTCTTGTCCTTGGGTGCCTCGGCGGCCAGCTTCTCCATGGCCGCCTTCATGCCGGAGACGACCTCTTCGGCCTTGGCCTTGTTGCCGGTGGCCGCGCCGAGCTCGCTGATCTCCTCGTACGCCTCGTCGATCTTGGTCGCGGCGGGCTGGAGCAGGACCGGCACGTTGACCTTGCCGAGCTCGGCGACCACCTTGTCGAGGTCGTCGGAGACGATGACCAGGTCGGGCTTCTGAGCCACGATGGCCTCGACGTTCGGCTTGAAGCCGGACAGGTCGGTCTTGGGGGCCTCGGGCGGGTAGTTGGAGTTGTCGTCGACCGCGACGACCTGGGCTCCCGCGCCGATGGCGAACAGGGTCTCGGTGTGGGTGGCCGAGAGCGAGACGATTCGCTCCGGCTTCTTGGTGAGGGTGACCTTGCCGTTGGCCGCCTCAATGGTGACGGGGAAGTCCGCCGAGGCAGAGGTGGGGGCGGGGGCAGAGGTGCTGGCG
>NZ_JBQQBR010000119.1:0-3716 GCF_052245935.1 Nonomuraea sp. 3N208
GTGCCCTTCACCAACGATCTGGCTTCACACTGCACCTCCTGGGTGCGTTCTGCAGTATCGAGGGCTTTTCGGTGGTCAGGACGGGTTGTTGGCGTTGGCGCCATTGTTGCGCGCGGCTGTGACAGTTTTCGGCAGTGGCCCGCCCAGGCTGGGGTGGTGGCTGCGTCCTGAGCGGTGGGTGTTGCCGAGAGCTTTGCCGGTGGTCTCGACCAGCGCGGGGCTGGGGCGGGTCTGTCCGGGGTGGTAGAGGCAGGTGCCTCGGTCGTCGGCCAGATGGCCGGTGATCAGGCCGAGCCGGTACCAGGTCTTGACGCTGGAGGGGTGGGCGCCGAGCTGGTGGGCGATCTCGTCCAGGGTGAGGAGTCCGGTCTGGCGGAGGCGCTGCCACAAGCTGGGGATTTTGTAGGTGTGGCAGTGGGCGCGTAGCCGGTCTGGGGTGAAGGGTTTGCCGTCGCCGCTGGTCAGGCCGCGCTGGTTGAGGATGTCGGCGGTCTGGCGGTAGGTGTGGGTGTGCAGGAGCTGATCGATGAGGGCGATCGTGGAGGGCGGGGTTTTGCGTTCCTGCCAGGCGTTGAGGGGCAGCGGCAGGCGCAGGGCGTGGTCTTGGCCGCCGCGGAGCCGGACGCCGGCGGTGATGGCGTCGGTGGTCTTGACCAGGGTGACGTCGGTGACCAGCAGCCGGATCAGCCTTTTACGTTCCCGCATCGGGGTGGCCGGGTCGTTCCATAGGGCGGGGAAGTCGGCGGCCAGGGCGCGGATGCGCGTCCTGGCCGCGGCGTCCAGGCTGGTGTGATCGCGGCTGGCCTTGTCGTAGGCGTCGCGGGCGTCGGACAGTTCGCGGAGTTTGTGGTTCCAGTCGGCTTCCAGAGCGTCGGCGACCAACCGGTTTTCGGGGTCGACGGCCAGGTAGCGGCGACGGGCTCGGTCGGCGGCGTACTGGGCGCGTTCCACGTGGCTGGCGCGGATGGCATCGGCTTGGTCGGCGCGAGCGGCGAGCTCGTCGGTGACGGTCAGGGCGACTTCCAAGGCGAGCGGGGTGAGCGTGTCCAAGATCAGCTCTGCGATCGCGGTGTCGATACTCGCGCCGGGCATGAACTGGCAGATCGGGATGCCGTGACGGATCCCGGTGGCCTGGCAGAGGTAGTCGGGCACGAGCTGGCCGCTTGAACGGGTGTGGTAGCGCACCGTCATCCGGCGTCCGCATCTGCCGCAGACGACCAGCCCCTGCAGCAGAGCGGGTCCTTCGCGGGGTGGCCCGGCGGCGCGGTCGGTGCCGTGCGCGGCGGCGTTGGCAGCCAGCACGTCGAGGTTGGCCTCGTATTGAGCGAAGGTGAGGTATCCGGGGTGGGCGTCCTCGATGAGGGTGGTCCACTCCTGGCGGGGCTTGGCGATGGTGTGGTGGTGGCCGTCGGCGTCGGTGTAATGCCGGGCGCGGCCGTAACAGTAGGCCCCGGCATAGCGGGGGTTGTGCAGCACTTTCAGTACCCGGTCGTGGGTGAGCAGCGTCCAGTACAACTCTCCGGAGTGGGGGCCGCTGCTGTGCCGCATGGGGAAGGTCAGGCCCTGGTCGTTGAAGGCCGCCACGACGGCGCGGGCCGAGCCGGTGGCGGTGAACGTGGCGAACAGGTGGGACAGGGCAGCGCGGACGGCGGTGTCGGGGTCCAGCACGACGGCGCCGGTGGCGTCGTAGACCAGCCCGACGGGCAGCCGGAGAGCAAGCTGACCGCGGGCGGCCTTGGCCAGGATCCCGCCGCGTAGCCGGGCGCGGATCAGATGCAATTCTGCTTCGGACATGGCGCCTTTGAGGCCGAGCAGGAGGCGGTCGTTGAACGCGCACGGATCATACAGACCGTCCTCGTCGCAGATCAGGGTGTTGTTGAAGGCGCAGATCTGCAGCAGGCGGTGCCAGTCGGCGTTGTTGCGCGCCAGCCGGGAGCATTCCAGGCCCAAGACGATCCCGGCCTTGCCCAGGGAGACCTCGGCGACCAGCCGCTGGAACCCCTCCCGGTCGGCCGCGGAGGCCCCAGAGTGGCCTTGGTCGACGTCGATGACGATGACGTGGTCGGCGGGCCAGCCCAGCGCGATCGCCCGTCCGCGCAGGTCGTACTGGCGGCGGGTGGATTCGGTGTTGTTGGCCACCTGATAGAGGGTGGACTGGCGGACATACAGGTAGGCGTCACGGCGCAGGTGGGCCGCCGTCACTTTGGCGGAATTGTCACTCATCGGAGCAGGTCCCTTCACCGGCCGGGGATCATCAGGGGGCAGGGTCAGCGGGCGTGGGCAAGCGTCATCGCCGCCAGTACCGCGACGATTTGGGCGAGGTCGCAGTCGGGCAGGGGCGCCGACGCAGGTAGCTGATCACCTCCCTTCGGTGAGCGGGCTGAGGTGGACGGGGTCGAGGTGGACATGGACAACTGCGTCGGCGTCCCTGCGGGACTGGATGCGGCGGCACCGGACGGTGCCGATCGAGCCGGCGGATCCGGCGGGGTCAGGGAGGCCCACGCGGTGATCCAGCCCGCCATGCCCTGAGTGGCCAGGACGTTCCAGCCCCGCCGCCAGGATGCGGATCGACCGGCGAGAGCTGCTGCTCGAAGTTGCTCATAGCCGGCCAGGAGCCGCCTGGCGCTGTTGCGGTCGGTATCCGATGGGCCGGGGTCAGCGGCTTCTTTTGGTGCTCCGGTCGGGCTCCTGGCTGGAGCGCTTGAGCGCGCGTTCGATCGTGCGGGGATGCACCCGCCGGCTGAACCGCTCGGCGATGGCTTGGGCGAGATCCGCGGGCCGGAGTGAGGGATTGGTGGCCAGCAGCATCCGGATGTGCTCCAGAACCTCGGGGGTGAGCTTGTGCGCGCCCCGGGGGCCTGGCTTGGCGGGGACCAGCGCCGCCAGTCCGCCCTCGTCCAACGCGGCGGCTGCCTGGTAGAAGGACTGGCGGGAGAACCCGAAGGCCGAGGCGGCGGTGCTGACACTGGCCCCGTCCTCGCGGACCCGGCGCACCATCTCGTACTTCACCTGCACCAGGTCGCGGGGGTCGAAGAAGTCCGCGGACAGGAAGGCCTCGTCGGTGACGTCTTGCGGGCGCGGGTTCAACGTCCTGCTCGCGCGCAGTGCCTCGGTCTTCGGGTCGGGCCTGTTTTGCCTGGGCATGCCGCCTCCCGGACCATTGCGTCCAGGAGATTATGTTCATGAGCGTCGCAGATCTCACGGCGACACGCCGTCGACAGATCCTTCTGTGCAGGATGTCCACGCGCTGGTAGATCAACATGCATGGTGGCAGCACGGCCACCATCACCACGATCGGCATAATCGCCATGACAGTCACGGCGTAATCTGCCTGACACTCGGCGGCGTTGCCGGCAGCCGTTCAGCGCGCATCTGCTCGACGAGATCGGCGAGCTTCAGCAGGTCGTCTGCGTGGAACGCCGCACGACCATCGGCCATGACGACGAACGGGTCCTCAGCGACGACGTCGGTCCACTCGGCCGGCAATGAGACCAGCTCACCGCGGGTGTCATAGACATATACACGATCATCGCTGCCGTAGTTGTTACGGCGCTTGACGAACTCCAGCACCTGATCGAACAGCGGATGGAATCGATGCGTTACCCAAACACGGGCCGGGTATAGCGCATCATCCGAATCACGCGCAGTCGACGGCGAGGTCCAACAACCCCTGCGAGCGCGCGCTTCGACCGGTCAAGCCACAGCGCATGAACAAC
>NZ_JBQQBR010000120.1:0-3653 GCF_052245935.1 Nonomuraea sp. 3N208
CTACGGCGATCCCACCGCGACGCAGCACATGCCGTTCACGCCGCGCACCTTGCGCGAGGTCGCGGACCTGGTGGACGCGGCCATGGCAGCGGTCTGCGCGGAGCCGCGGCTGCTGTACGTGATGGCCGTGGTCGACGCCGGGCGCCGCGACGTGATCGGGGTGGCCCGCCTGAGCATCGAGGCCGAGCACCCGCACAGCGCGGAGATCGGCTTCGGGCTCCACCCCGACGTGTGGGGTCGCGGTGTCGGCACGGACCTCGTGCGGCTGCTGCTGTCGTTCGGATTCAAGGAACTCGGGCTGCATCGGATCTGGGGCGCCCGCTCGCCGGCCAACCTGCCCGCGCAGCTGGCGATGCTGACGGCGGGGATGGTGGAGGAGGGCCGGATCCGGCACCACATGCACACGCCGCAGGGGTGGCGCGATTCGATCGTGCACTCGGCCCTCGAGGACGAGTGGACCGAACGCTGAGCGGCCGGTGTGGCGGGAGCGGGGATTGTCGGTGGGCCACCCTACGATGAGGCTCCTCATGGAGGGATGAGCCTATGGTCGACTCGCTGATCGTGCCCCTGTTCGTCACGACGGACCTGCCGCCTGAGGCGGACCTGGCCGAGTTCGGGGCGCTGCTCGCCGGGACGGCACGCGTGCTGGGCCACGAGGGCGCCGGTTACGAGGCGTTCCTGACGGGCAAGGTGTTCTGGCTTGACCGGCCCGTGCTGCCCGAGCAGCGCCCGGCCGCCGAGACGGAGCTGCGTTTCGCGGGCATGCTGGGTTACCTCGCCGCTTCCGGCTCCGGCCACACGGTCAGGGACGTGGTCGGGGACGTGCGGCAGGCGATCGGCGAGGCCGTGGCGGGCCGCTACGGCGACGTGGGCGTGGCTCCGGCCGTGTTCGCGATCCGCGACCAGGACGTCCGCGAGCGCAGCCCCGAAGCAGCCCTCTACGTCGACACGCCCGACGGCACGGCCGAACTGGTGAGTGCGGCCAAGTCGTACCTCTAGTCAGAAGGTCTCGCCGCGTGCCATGGTGAACGAAGATCCTTCCGGCGGAAACGGCGCACGGCGCGACACCCGCTGGTGGCGGTCTGAACGATGAGGAGGTTCCCATGGCGGTGCTCGGCGCGATCTGCTTCGGGCTGGTGATCGGGTGGATCACATACCGGACGCTGCGCCGCAGGGAGGGCGCCGTGGGCCTGAGCGACCTCGCCACGGTGCTGGCCGCGGTGGGCGGCGGGGCGGTGACGGCGTTGTTCGACGTGCCTGAGGTGTTCGGGGCGTACGCGGTGGGGCTCGCGGTCGGCTTCTTCGGCTATCTGGTCGTGGCCACGCTGATGCCGGACTCGAAGTGGATGGACCACTAGGCCCTTCTAGTCCGGCACGCCGGCCAGCACGTACGCGGCCCACAGGTCCGGCTCGGCGGATCCGTACAGTTCGCGCAGGTCCAGCACGGCCTCGCGCAACGCCTGCGCCGGCCCCGTGCCGGTGCGGAGCCTGCTGTGGACGTCGCGCATCAGCGCCCGGGTGATCTCCATGGAGACCGGCCAGAGGGAGAAGAGGACGGACCTGGCTCCGGCGTGCAGGAAAGCGTGGGCGAGCGCCACCACGCCGTCCGCGGCCGGAGGTCTGGGGTCGCGTTCGGACCCGGTGAGCACCACGAGTCCGGCATGCGTCCTTGTGCTCATCAGCCGCCTGGCGGTGAGCACGCCGTCGGCCAGCCGGACGCCTGAGGCGAACGGGTCGTGCCCGTCGAACACGCCGTGCGCGGAAACATGCACGATGTCCCAGCTTCCGGGGAGGAGCGCCGAGGTGGCGGCGGCGCCGGTGCACGGGTCCTCGCCCAGGAGCGCGGCGATCTCCTCGGCCTCCCGTGTCTCCGCGTCCGTGCCGAAGCCCAGCACCAGCGACCGGCCGGCGCGAAGCGGGACACGCCGGGTGAGGCGGACCAGGGCGGCGGCGGACGGGGCATAGGTCACGGGACATCGTTCGAGCAGCGGGGGCCCGCCGGCCGGAGCGAGCGCGTGCAGCGGGACGCGGTGCAACTCGCGGTGCGGGAGGAGGTGGAGCCGTCCCAGGTCCTCGGCGCCGAGCGCGTGGAGTGCGTCGGTCAGCAGCAGGTCGGCCACGCGGTGCCACACATCCCGGCGGTGGCGGCGGGACGCGAGGTCGAGCAGGCCCGGCCGGTCTCCGTCGATGATCCTGGTGAAGTCGGTCAACAGGGCGCGGCCGACGGTCGTGGGGAAGACCCGCGGCTCGGGCCAGCCGGTGCGGTGGGCGAGCACGGTCACCGTGTCGTCGTCTTCACCGATGTGGAAGCCCAGCAGCCCGGTGCCGCCCGCTGTGGCGCTGCCGCCATCCTCCGTGGGCCGGACGAGGGCGTCCAGCTCGGGTTCGCTCGGCGGGCTTTCGCGGCGCAGGGCCACGTAGTCGGCGGCCTGGAGCTCCATGCGGCGCCACAGTGCCTCCACGCCGGTCTGCGCGGCGTGGGCGCGGCGGGTGAGGGCCGCGGCTTGGGCAGGGTCGCGGGTCCTGGTGGCCGCCGAGATGAGCGCGCGCACGTCGTCCAGCGCGCGTTGTTCGCCCTCCAGCATGTCGGCGGGTACGCCGTCCGGCGCGGGCCAGCGGCCGTGGCCGAGCTGGGCGATCAGGGTGCGCGTTTTGGCGTGTTCGGCGTGCGTCCAGGCCGTCCTCCCTCGCCCGAGGCGTACGGCCAGCCTGATCGCCCGGTCGAGGGCCGGTGTGTGGCCGAGAGCGCAGGCGCGTTCGGCGTCGGCGAGTGCGTCCGGCAGGTCGCCGAGCCCTTCCGCGGCGGCGGCCCGGTGGAGGCAGGCGGTCGCCAGCGCCGGGCCGTGGCCCAGATCCTCCAGCAGCTCGATCGCCCGGGACAGCCGGCGGTGGGCGCGGTCGTGTTCGGCGGTGGCGACGTCGAGCGCCCCGAGGCCGGCCAGCGCGATCGCTTCTCCCGCCCCGAAGCCGATCCCGCCGGCCAAGCCCAGCGCCTCCTCCAGGTACGCCGCCGCATCGGCAGGCCGGCGTTCCTGATGCACCTCCGGACGCCCGGTCGCCTCCGGTTCCCGCAGGCGGGCGAGCATGATCAGGTCGAGCGTCGCGCCGCGGTCGTCGCCGTTCGCCCGGTGAAGGTCCAGGGCTCGTTCGAGGAGGGGTCTGGCCTCGCCCTGCTCACCGCGGAGGACGTGCACCAGGCCGAGGTCGGCGTAGTCGTTGCCGAGGCCGGCCCGGCCGCCCAGCTCCTCGGCGATCGAGATGGCTTCCCGGTAGGCCGTGGCCGCCTCGTCCGGCTCGCCCAGCTTGAGGTGGAGCCCGGCACGGCCGGACAGCAGCGGGGCGCGCAGCGCGCGCCACAGAGGAGCCGCGGCCAGGGCCAAGCCCTCGTCGTAGGCGCGGGCGGCGTCCGTCCAGCGGGCCTGGTCGGACAGGGCCAGAGCGAGGGAGTTGAGCGCGTGGACGAGCAGGGCGGGGAGCGCTGAGCCCCGGTCGCGGGCCAGCTCGACCGCCCTGGGGAGGTGTCCGATCGCCTCGTCAGAGCGGCCCAGCGCCCGGGCGGCGGCGCCGAGGTGACGCAGGTGCTCGACGATCCGGTCGTCGCGCAGCTCGCAGCAACGGGCGGCATGGCCGTAGGCGACGGTGGCGTCGCCCAG
>NZ_JBQQBR010000121.1:0-3011 GCF_052245935.1 Nonomuraea sp. 3N208
GGCGTGGGCATCGTCGCCGACAGGGCCGCCGCCAGACAACCCGTTGAAGACTCCTACACGGAGATGAGCGGCACGTCCATGGCCACCCCGCACGTGGCGGGCGCCGCGGCGATCGTCGCCGGCCTGCACCCCGACTGGAAGGCCGACCGCATCAAGGCGGCGCTCATGGCGTCCACGGCCCCCGGTGAGGAGCTGGGCGCCTACGTCCAGGGCTCCGGCCGCGTGGACGTCGCCCGGGCCGTCACCCAGCAGGTCACGGCCGAGCCGGTCTCGCTCTCCATGGGAGACGTCGAGCTGCCTGACAACGAGCCGAAGGAGCGCACGCTCACCTACCGCAACGACGGCGACGCCGCCGTCCGGCTGGAGCTCGATGTGACGGCCAAGGACGGGCACGGCCGGCCGGCGACGGTGTTCGCGCTCGGCGCCACCACGGTCGAGGTGCCCGCGCACGGCACCGCCCAGGTCACGGTGACCGCCCGGCCCGGCGCCACCGGTATCTACAGCGGCACGGTCGTGGCCAAGGGCGGCGACGTCACCGTACGCACCGGCATCGGCATGCGCGTCGAACCGGAGAAGCGCGGCCTCAAGCTGACCTTCACCGGCACGGACGGGCAGCCCGCCCAGAACGCCTTCGCCGGGGTGATCGACCTCGACGCCAAGGAACAGACCAACTACGACATCGCCGGCGGCACCCTGGACCTGCGGCTGCTCAAGGGTCATCGCTACACGGTCGTCACCCTGATGGCCGACCACGACGGCACGCTGGTGATGGCCGCCGAGCCGGAGTTCACCCTCGACGCCGACCGCACCGTCACCGCCGACGCCCGCCGGGCCAAGCCGGTGGACGTGCGTACGGAGGAGCCGACCGCGCGGCTGGCCATCGGCCTGCTCGGCATGCTGCAGCTCATCGACGGGATGCAGCCCTTCGGCGTGGACGTGGACCTGAACTCCATGTGGGGCGCGGACCGCGTCGACGGCATCAAGGCCATCCCGACGACCCGCACGGCCAGCAAGAACTTCGCCTACTACCGCTGGACCCAGTGGGCCAAGCCCAAGGGCGACGGCAGCTATGACGACAGCCCGTACTTCTACCACCTGATGAAGGCCGAGCCGCGCATCCCCGCCGACCCCGGCTACCGCCCGCGTCGCCGCGACCTGGCCGAGGTCACCTCGACGTACGCCGCCCAGCAGGACGGCAAGATCGGCGAGCACATGGCGCTGCCCGTGCTGTACGGGAAGACGCTGGCCTGGATGCCGTACAGCCACGTGTCCCGCATCCCGCTCCCGTTCCACCGGACCGAGTACTACACGCCCGGTGACACCGGCTGGTACCCGTCCTTCGTCCAGTACAAGACGCCGCCGGAGGGCCTCAACGACCTCGACCAGTTCTTCTTCGGCCAGACCACCGTCTACCGCGCCGGTCAGAAGACCGTCGACCGCTGGAACAACGGCGTCTTCGGGGCCTCGCTCAACCCCGACGGGGACTACAACTGGCGGGAGGAGAACATGCTGCAGTTCACGGTGGGCCTGTTCGACGACGGGACGGCCGATCGTCACTCCTTCAGTGACTACGTCTCACCGCAGTCCAAGCTCTACCGCGACGGCAAGGAGATCTACTCCGACGGCTACCTGCCCGGCTGGATCGATGTGCCCGCCGAGCAAAAGGAGAGCGACTATCGGCTCACGATGACCGCCGACCGCGTGCCGGCGCTGACCAAGTTCTCCACACGAGTCAGCGCGGAGTGGCGGTTCCGGTCGAAGACCCCCGAGCCGGGCAGCCGGCCGGCGCTGCCGCTGCTGACCGTCAAGGCCAACCCGGAGCTCGATGACCGCAACCGGGCCGCCGTGGGCCACACGCGCATCCCGCTCCGCGTCCAGCGCCAGGCCGGCTCGCCCGACCTGAAGCTGCGCACGCTCACCCTGGAGATCTCCTACGACGACGGACGCACCTGGCTGCCCACGCTGGTGCACCCGTCGGCCGGGGACGGATGGTCCGCCGAGACCTGGCATCCGGCCGGGGCACGCGGAAAGTTCGCCTCGCTCCGGGTCAAGGCCGCCGACAGCGGCGGCAACGCCTTCACCCAGACCGTCATCAGGGCTTACCAGATCAAGTGAGACGCGAGACGCCCCGCCGCGCCATGTCCGGGCCCCTCGGACATGGTGCGGCGGGGCCCTTTGTCATGTGGTGCGTTCGAGCACGACGACCGGGATGCGCCGGTCGGTTTTCTGCTGATAGTTGTCGTAGTCGGGCCATGCCTTGGCCATCACCCGCCACATCTCCGGCTTCTCGTCCTCGTCGGCCGTGCGGGCCCTCGCTTTGAACTTGTCACCCTTGACCTGCACCTCGACGTCGGGCTCTGCAATGAGGTTCTTGTACCAGTCCGGGTGCTCGGGAGCGCCCCCATAGGACGCCACCACCAGGTAGGCGTCACCGTGGCGCTGGTAGATCAGTGGGGTCGTGTACGGTCTGCCCGACTTGCGGCCTTTGGTGGTCAGGAGGAGGACGGTGGTGTTGTTCCACTCGTGCCCCTCCGCCCCATCGGTCTCCTGATAGCGCCGGACATGTTCCTTTCCAAAGAGCATGCTGGGCAGCTACCCACCGGGGGCGTGACCTCACCGTTACGCAACGAGGTCTGTACGAGAACTTAACGCGCCTGGCACACTGCATTTGTGTAAGCGCTTACACCGGCAATCATGAAAGCGCTTACACAAAAGGAGTGGCTCCATGGACGTGACCATCTACGAGGTGGCCAAGCGGGCAGGCGTGTCGATCGCGACCGTGTCCAGGGCACTGCGCGGCACCGGACCCGTCGCGGCCAAGACGCGCGAGAAGGTGCTGAAGGCCGTCGAGGAGCTCAACTTCACTCCCAGCCGCCTCGGCGTCAGCCTGGCCGAGGGCCGGCACGCGGCCAACGGCGTCGTCTTCCCCGACCTCGCCGGCCCGTACTACACCGAGGTGCTGCTCGGTTATGAGGAGGTCGCCTCCGAGCTGGGCCGCTCGGTGGTCATCC
>NZ_JBQQBR010000122.1:0-2954 GCF_052245935.1 Nonomuraea sp. 3N208
CGACGAAACATCGAGGCAACCGTGCAAGATCCCCCCAAAGTCACCCGCCGGAGCCTCCTCGGCGGCAGCCTGGCGCTCGCCGGCGCCGCGGCCGCCGGATGCGCCATCCCGGTAGGGCTCGGCTCCCCCCAGACCCGCGTCCAGTATTGGCACTTCCTCGGTGCGAGCGACGGCATCATCATGAACCAGATGGTCACGGCGTTCGCCAAGGACAACCCGAACACCTTCGTCGAAGAGAACGTGCTCGCCTGGGGCGAGCCGTACTACACCAAGATCGCCATGGCCGGTTCCGGCGGGCGGTCGCCCGACCTGGCCACCTTCCACCTGGCCCGGCTGGCCGGGATCGGCGCCGGCGCCATCCTCGACCCCATCAACGTGAAACTGCTGGAGGAGGCCGGCCTGCGGGCCGCCGACTTCAGCCCGCCGATCTGGGAACGCGCCCACCTCGACGGTGTGCTGTATGCGATCCCGTTCGACGCCCATCCGATGGTGCTGTACTACAACACCGACATCTGCGGCCGGGCGGGACTACTCGGCTCGGACGGCAAGCTGCTGCCCACCCGCAACCAGGACGAGCTGCTGGCCATGCTGCGCAAGGCCAAGGAGACGCTGGGCGGCAAGCCGCCGCTGGTCTTCGACGCGCTCGGCCTGGGCACCGTGGGTCCCTGGCGGGTGTGGTATTCGCTCTATGCGCAGAGCGGCGGCACCCTGCTGGCTGACGACGGCGTCACGGTCACCATCGACGACCAGAAGGCGCTGCAGGCGCTGCGGCTCATGGCCCAGCTCGGTAAGGAAGGGCTGTGCGACCCGCGCACCGACTACGGCGCCTCCGTGGCCAGCTTCACCAACAGCCAGTCGGCCTTCCTGTGGAACGGCGACTGGGAGACCACCGGGCTCAAGGAACGCAAGACGCCGTTCAGCATGACCCGCTTCCCGAGCGTCTTCGGTACGGGCGCGGCGCAGGCCGACTGCCACGCGTTCGTCCTGCCGCACCAGCGCTTCCGCGATCCCGAGGTCGAGCGGGCCACCTACCGCTTCATCGCCTACCTCGTCAAGAACAGCGCGGACTGGGCGGTCGCCGGGCACGTGCCCGCGTACCTGCCGGCCCTGGAGGAGCCCGACTACCTCGCGCTGCAGCCCCAGTCGGAGTACCGCTCCGTCATCACCGAGGTCGCGCTCGATCCCCAGGTGTGGTTCACCGGGTCGGCGTCGCGGATGTGGATCGAGTTCGGGGAGGCGTTCTCCCCGGTGATCGGCGGTGAACGCACGCCGGAAGATGGCCTGGCCGCGGCCAAGGCCTCGCTGAACCGGCTCCTGTCGGCCCCGAACCCCTTCCCCGACCAGGAGCGATGATGACCACCACCGTCGCCGCCCCCGCCGCCGCCACCCCTGCCGCCACCGAGGCCAAGGTCCGGCGCAGCTGGACCCAGCACGGGTTGCTGTTCGTCGCGCCCTTCCTGCTCATCTACGTGGCCTTCCTGGTCTGGCCGACCGTGCAGGGCCTGCGGATGAGCATGTCGAACGTCAACATCGCCGGCACCAACGACAACCTCGTCGGGTTCGACAACTACGCCGAGGCGTTCGCCGACCCGCGCATGTGGCGCTCGCTCTGGAACACGGTGGTCTTCACCGTGCTGAGCACAGTCCCGCTGGTGCTGCTCGGTCTCGGGTTCGCGTTGCTGGTGCATCATCTGCGGTTCGTGCAGTGGCTCTGGCGGCTGTCGTTCTTCGGGCCGTTCCTGCTGCCGTCGGCCGTGGTGTCGATCCTCTGGCTGCAGATGATCTACCCGCCCGACTACGGCCTGATCAACGGCACGCTCGGCACCGAGTTCACCTGGCTGACCGACCCGTCGACCGCCATGTTCTCGGTGGTGCTGACCACGGTCTGGTGGACGGTCGGCTTCAACTTCCTGCTCTACCTGGCCGCCCTGCAGTCCATCCCCCAGCACCTGTACGAGGCCGCCGCCATCGACGGCGCCTCCGCCTGGGACAAGATGCGCTCCATCACGCTGCCGCTGCTCGGCCGCACGACCGCGTTGATCGTGGTGCTGCAGCTGCTCGCGTCGTTGAAGGTCTTCGACCAGATCTATCTCATGACCGGCGGCGGCCCCGAGGACTCCACCAGGCCGATCATCGAGTACGCCTACGACATGGGCTTCACCGGTTACCGCATCGGTTACGCCTCGGCCGTGTCGTACATCCTGTTCGCCATCATCGTCATCGTCTCCCTGGCACAGCTGCGGCTGTTCCGCAAGCGCGCGGAGGGCTCGTCATGACCAAGCGGTTCAGCATCAGCCAGCTCATCCTGCTGGTGGTGGCGCTGGCGCTGGCCATCATCTGGCTGGCGCCCATCGCCTGGGCCGTCGCCGTCTCGCTCAAGCCCGAGTCGGAGACCACGAAAATCCCGCTGCAGTGGATCGGCAGCGAGATCACCCTGGACTCCTACCAGCTGGTCCTGGGCACCGGAGGCATCGTCAAGTGGGCGATCAACTCCACGGTCACCGCGGTGATCACCACGTTCCTGACCGTGTTGTTCTCGGCGATGGCGGCGTACGGGTTCGCGCGCACGCAGTTCCGCGGCCAGCGGGTGCTGCTGGCGGTCATCCTGGCCGGGATCATGGTGCCGCCGCAGGTGCTGATCGCGCCGCTGTTCGCGGAGATGGTCGCGCTCGGGCTGGTCGACACCTGGTGGGCGATCATCCTGCCGCAGGTGGCCGCGCCGCTGATCGTGTACGTCCTGTACAAGTTCTTCCAGGACGTGCCGCCGGAGCTGGAGCAGGCCGCGTTCGTGGACGGGGCGGGGCGTTGGCGGGTGTTCTTCACGATCGTGCTGCCGCTGTCGCGGCCCGTGCTGGCCGCGGTGTCGATCTTCACGTTCATCACCACGTGGAACAACTTCCTGTGGCCGTTCCTGGTCTCCACCGACCCGAACACGATGACGCTGCCGGTGGGGC
>NZ_JBQQBR010000123.1:0-2881 GCF_052245935.1 Nonomuraea sp. 3N208
TCGTGGGGGTGCTCGGGGGTGACGTCGTGGGGGGTGCGGTGGGGGGTGGGGTGGGGCTCTGGGCGATCGCGGGCGCGCTCATCAGTGAGAGCGGCAACGTAAGAGCCGCGATCAGGGCAGCGCGGCGGCGCGTCCGGGCGGATAAGCCGGACGCTGGTCGTGATGTGTTCACTCGAACCTTTCGAGATAAAGCGACAAAACGGAGTGATCATCACATAAAGTCGAACTAAAAGTAAAGATCGTTTCAGTGATGGAAAGAACGCGTGCCGTTAGCTAACCGCAGCCCATCGGCCCCTGTCCCGCTCGGAAACACGGTTTCATACTGTGAGCTGAAAAGCGGACGGTCGCGATCAGCAGCCTCATTGACGGACAGCATCGCCTGGCGGAGCGTGGATAGATGGAGTCCACCATCGTCAAGACCTTTCGGGGCCATGACCTCAACCTGTTCCCCAACGACACGGATGGAGCCGCTGGCCGGTGCAGCGCGTATGGAGAAGCAGGGCATGTGGGGAGTCAGCCGCCATGACGTGCTGCTCGAAGAGAAGGACGGAACCCTGGTGCATTGGCGGTTTGCACACGGTGGACGCGGACCCAGATTGATGCGATAGGGCACCTACGACGCCACGGATTCTCCAACTGACGGTGCTCCTACTGCCCACACAGACGACGGATAGGGGCGCTCGTTGAGTTGCAGACGCTCACAAAGGACTGCTCAGACCGCCTCCATGCTCTGCCCTTGTTCCGTGGCTGTTCCGTGGGAGCACCGAACCGCAGCTTCAGCAGTTGACCACGGGCACTTTTACTCCGGGTGGCCGAGTGCCGCGAGTGCGGGAGCTGACGAACCCCATCGAGGTCATTGGCGTTCACCCGAAGCCCCGCAGATCGGACAGCGAGGACGCGGCGGGCGGGGTTTGAGTCCCGGTGTATGTGCCGCGCGACATCGACAACGAGCTTCGCCGAGAGTTGCGTTCGGGAGGTGGCGTGCCACACTGAGTGCATGAGGCGGCGGCGGGCTTTCCACGCGAAACCTTTCGGTCGCTGGGGCGGTCGTTCTCGCTATTCCTGTCATCCTTCTCATGGCCGCCTACTGCACGTCTCTGTGGGCCGGCGTGCCGACCGTGCTCCACATGGACCCGAGAGTTCCGGACGAGATCATCCAGGAATACCAGGAATCTGTGGCGACCAAACGGAAGCGCCTCATGGTCGCCTTGGCGCTGACCATTATCTCGGCGATAAGCGTGGGCATTTCCGTAGTTTCTGTCTTCTCGGCGTACAAGAGCTAGGCGGAGCAGGCGATGTGGCAGGAGTATCTCTACCTCCCTCCGGGCGTTGACGGCCAGCTCAACTGGATCGGCGGTTTCATACAGCTGGACGAGACCGTTGAAGAACATCAGGAAATCGCGGCGCTCGCCAAGGAAGCCGTGGACGGGCGCGGTGAGCGGGAGCAGCCTGAACATGAGACGTCCAATCCCACCATTGACCTTGATTCGGAGCGTGGACGCCCGCTGAGCACGTACTGGCACGAGGTCATGCATTATGTGCAGACGACCACGATGAGTTATCTCTATAAGTGGACCTATATTCTGCTGGAGAAAATGCTCTACGCCGTCAGCGAGGCTAGCGGGCAAAGCGTGGAAGAATTTGTCGCGAGCGGCCGCCTGGTCGTTGACGTCGATAAGCTCCGTCCGGTCGGCAAGGCGATTGCCGAAGATCTGCTCGGTCATCTCGACGGGCTCGACGCGCGCGGTGCCAGCGGGCTGTCGCCGCGAATGATCTTCGAATCTCACGCCTTCATCACGCAGTGGCGGTTGAACCACGGGAGGACAGCGGACTCCGGGAGAGCGCTGACTATTCGGGAGCTGCTGAGCCAATTCTGTCCGTCGGACACCTACCGCGTCGCCTACGACTTTGTGCGGTACCACTTCGGCGAGGATCCTGCCGAGATGATGTTCCTTCCCGCCGCCGCGCTCTCCCTCTGCACCGCCGATCCCGTGGCGACGTTCGAGCGGATCGTATTTGAGTCGGCTACCGACACGGAACTGCATGCCGCCATCGATTCTGTCGACGCAGACCAGGTGTATCAGAAGCTGCGTCAGCTGGCCACCGCAGACCATTATGAAACCGCACCGCATACCTTTCTCGCGAACCCGGAACGCCGCCACCCGATCTACACCGCGGCGGCCGAGCGCCTCGTCGAGCACGCTCAGCTCGTGGATGATTTCTTCCGGGCGCCAGAGATCTACATTCATCAGGTCCTCGATGCCGTGACGCACCCGGCCATCTTCGGGTCGCCGACCGCCGACGGCATCCCTTTCCTGGACGTCCCTGAGCAGTTGGACAATGCCGAGGGACGTGCCCTGCTGGAAGCGGCGGCTGGCTTCGCGGCGGCGGCCAACGCCGTCCTTGGATCGGCGTACGACTATGAAAGCATCAGCCCGCGCCAGGAAAAGTCGCTGCACTGGCTCACCCGTCCGTCAGTATCCATTCACGCCTGCCGTTGAGCTGGGGTCTGGTTTGGGGGAGACGCGCCGGTTTCTGGTGAATGCAGGATCTTGGGATGGGTCGTCGTAGTTTGAGCTCGTGTCCGCCCCCGGGGAGCTCGGCCGTGAGGAGCTGTTGGCTGCTCTGGACGAGCTGCGGGCCGCGGTCGCGGAGCGGGATGCCGTGATCAGGGCGTTGCTGGCTGAGGTCGAGCAGCTGAAGCGGCGTGCGGGGATGGATTCGTCCAACTCCTCGATGCCGCCGGGTTCGGATGGTCCGGCGTCTCGGGCCAAACGCGCCAAGAAACCGAAGAAGCGCTCGCCCCGGCCGCGCGGTGGGCAAGCCGGGCACGAGGGGCATGCGCTGGCCTGGCGGAGCGACCCGGACCAAATCACCATCA
>NZ_JBQQBR010000124.1:0-2631 GCF_052245935.1 Nonomuraea sp. 3N208
TCACCGCCCGCCCCCTCGCCCACGCCCTGGCCTGGTCCCAGCGCCGGCGCGCCTCCCAAACCAGAGCCCGCAGCAGTCACTACTGGCGACGCTGGCTCCAACACAACGAAATGCTGTTGTAATACTAGAGGCGCAAGGCGGTGGGCACGACTGCTTCCCCCGAGAGGAGGGAGAGGGTCAATGACGCCGGGCTGTGGGAACTGTCAGTGCGAGGACGTCCTCTCGACCGCCACGCTCCCGTGGTGGCAGCAGTACGTGACGGTTAAACCTTCCTGAAACGCAGAAACGCAGAAAGGCCCCCGCCCGGAACTTCCGTTCTAGCGGTCGTCGCAACACCCCAGCTTGGGGATTGCGATGGACTTCGAGGTCCGCAAGAACCGGAAGGCACAGAGGCGCAAGAAGCTCCGCGTGGAGCGGGAGGAATACTTCCGGCTCGTGCAACAGGGCTACAGCAACAAGGAAGCATCCCGCCTGGTCGGCGTTAACGAACGGACCGGACGTGAGTGGCGCAATGGCCGGCTGGACCTCAACCGGTTTCGGCCGCCCGCTCGTGGCGAGCGGGCGGCCATCGCTACTCCTTCGGGCCGCTACTTATGCGAGGCCGAGCGCATCCACATCGCCGACCGGGTGGGAGAGCAGGCATCCATCCGTGAGATCGCCCGCGAGCTGGGCCGTAGTCCATCCACGATCAGTCGCGATATCCGACGCAACCGCACACACACATACGCGGCAAGCAGTGGGCCTACCGGCCCTACGCCGCACAAGCACGGGCCGAGGCACGCCGGTCTCGCCCCAAGACCAGCAAGATCGCTCAGAACGCCGACCTGCGCCACTTCATCCAACAGCACCTGGACCAGCGGTGGAGTCCGGAGCAGATCTGCCAAGCTCTACGCAGACACTTCCCGAGCGGCCAGAGCTGCATGTGGTCCACGAGACGGTCTATCAGGCCCTCTACGTCCAAGGCCGGGGAGAGCTTCGCCGCGAGCTCGTCCGCGCCTTGCGCAGCGGACGCACGCGCCGCAAACCGCACCGCCAGGCCAACCGCCGCCAGCCACGCTTCACCCACCCCATGGTCATGATCAGCGAGCGCCCGGCGGAGGCCGAAGACCGCGCCGTACCCGGCCACTGGGAGGGCGACCTGATCATCGGCAAGAACGGTACCTCAGCCATCGGCACCCTGGTCGAGCGAACCACCCGCTACGTGATGCTCATCCACCTGCCGATCGACCGCAGTGCCGAGCGCATGCGCGATGCCCTGGTGGAGACCATGGCCACGTTGCCTACCCATCTCAATCGGTCTCTGACCTGGGACCAGGGCAGTGAGATGGGCCGCCACCTCGAGTTCTCCATCGCCGCCGACATGCCTGTCTACTTCTGCGATCCGGCCTGCCCGTGGCAGCGCGGCTCCAACGAGAACACGAACGGCCTGCTGCGCCAGTACTTCCCCAAGGGCGCCGACCTTCCGTCCACAGCCGCGAGGACCTCGATGCCGTCGCCGGCGAACTGAATGCCCGACCACGCAAGACGCTCGATTGGAATACCCCGGCCAGGCGTCTCGCTATGCTTCTCGACTGCAGCAACAAGGCCGCTGAGGGACGACTACAGGCCGCGGGCTTGGATAGATAGTTGCTTTCGGGTAAACCGGTCGAGGTCCAAGCGAACGCCTGTCATCGCCTCTACGGTTGCCAGGGCGGTCTGGAAGTGCGGATATCTGGGATAGGGGGGAGCGTCGAATGCCCCTGCCCGGTCATCAGCCTCCCTTTGTGCCACGAGCGCCCGAATCGCACCGAGGTGGTCGTCCAGCACCCGTGGATTCCGGCCCGTGCACTCCACAGGACTAGGACGAAAAACGTCCATCTCGGTGATGAGGTTGCCGTCGGCGGCGTAGAACAAGCTGTTGGCGTTGTTGACCAGCCACCAGAAACCCCACGCCTGCGCATTCTCGGTCAGGCAGGCCCAGATGCCGGGATCGCTGATGTAGGCGTTGGACGCCAGCACGACCACACCGTGGTCGCTCTGTTCCAGAACGACGACCTTCTCCCGCCCTGGCTCCAGCACCGTGCGGGGACTCGCCGTGTCGAGGTCGACATCCAGCCGACGCGCGACGTCAGTGACCGTGAGGGGCTCTGCCCGCCCTCGCACCACCATCCAGAACATCGCGTTGTTGATATAGGGATCCAGCTGATCCAGGTCCTTGAGGAGCTGTACGTAATAGTTGATCATGTCGGGCGTAACCGGACTCATGTTCTTCCCCCTTGATGAGCGGAGACGACAGGGTAGCGACCGATCACGACAATTCCGATCACGAGCAGCCGACACACCCGAAGCAGTCATAACCCGTTCTGTGAATAAAAGACCATTTGTCGCTGAACGGTGCAAACGCGAAAATCGGGACCTAAAGGACAAGCTGCAGAGCATGTCCAACAAGCCTGGCCACCCGCAGCCCAAGTCGCGGATGCCTGTGCCAGACGGCGAAGATGCTCGGCTGGGGCAGTCCGGCCGAGCGAGCAATCGTCAATACCTGTGGATCAAGATCTTTTAAGCGGCTTTCTGGGAGTCTTCGATCGTTGGTGAGTCCTCGGGGCGTTCGACGAGCTTGCCCTTGCGGAACTTCGCCCCGGCGCGGACCAG
>NZ_JBQQBR010000125.1:0-2554 GCF_052245935.1 Nonomuraea sp. 3N208
ACGACGCCTGCTACCACCAGGCATGCGACACGATCGCCAACATCAACGCGACCGCGCTGGACGTGGACTCCGACGCCATCGCCGACTCCGTCGCCCGCTACGCCTTCAACCTCCGCTCCATCCCGCCACCCGGAGCCGCCAGGTCGGCGGCCGCGGCGACGCAGGCGGCGACGTGATCACCGCGCCGTCCGTCCGGCGGACTAATGGCCAGGCGAGCGGCGCGCTGTCAATGTGTCCGCATGGGCTCGCTCGTGTCCCGCCACAACATCTCATCGCCAGCGCTGTCGGGGTCGGGTTGTCGTCCCACCGCAGGTCCGTGACGTACTCGGGCCCGATGTCGCGTGCAGGCGGGGTCAGGCGGTCTTGACGGCGGACAGGTCGGACTCGAGCGTGATCTTTCCGGAGATCATCACGCCACCGCTGTCCAGGACGGCGTTGCTGGATGTGCGGACCACGCCACCTTCTGGGTTCGTGACGCCTCGTCGCCGCCCGTCCCAAAGGGAGACCTTAAGCGATCCGTAAGCAAGTGCCGCGAGGCTACAAACACATCAAACAACCGGGCCGGACGAACCCCGCCCCTTCCTTGGAGGAACATCATGAGGACGATCGCCGCAAGCCTGTTCATCTCACTCGACGGTGTCGTTGAGGAGCCGGCGGAGTGGCATTTCCCGTACTTCAACGACGAGATGGGCGCCGCCGTGACGGCGCAGATGGCAGACACCCTGCTCCTGGGACGCAAAACTTATGGCAGCTTCGCCGGAGCATGGCCGGGCCGGGAGGCCGAGGGCGGCGAAGACGCCGGCTTCGCTAAGACGCTCGGCGACGCACGGAAGATCGTCGTGTCCCGCCAGCCCCTGGAGTTCACCTGGCGGAACTCCGAGCTGCTCCAGGGCGACCTGGTCGAGGCCGTGACCGCGTTGAAGAACGAGCAGGGCGGCCGCATCGCGATCAGCGGCTCGATCTCGGTGGTCCGCCAACTGCTGGCCGCGGGAGTGCTGGACGAACTGCACCTGCTGGTGCACCCGATCGCCGTCCGCAAGGGCGAGCGCCTGTTCGACGAGGGGGAGAACCCCGTCCCTCTGGAGCTGATCAAGTCCGAGACGTTCACGACAGGTGTGCTGTACCTGGTCTACCGGCCTGCCAAGGCGACCGGCGACGCCTCCTAGAACGACGCCAAGGCTCACCTGTCCCAGGACGAGCGGTAGAAACGATCCGCGGCTGTGGCCGGGCCCGCCCCTTGGCGGGCCCGGCTCATGCAGGTCCCGCACCTCGCGTGAGATGTCCGTGAAGTGTTCATCACACCTTTAGGGACCTTTGTCTTTATGATCTGAGATGAGCGGTGATCATTACTGTGTCCGTCGCACCCCCACAAGGAGGCTTCGTGCACACTTCACAACGCCCCGGCCCTTCCTTGGCGGTAAGGCTCACCGTCATCCTCGCCGCCATCACCTCCCTGATCGGCCTGGTCGGCATCACCCCTGCCAACGCCGCGGTCTACGGTTCCTGCACCATCTCGCGGTGCGCTGACGCGCGCACGGCCAAGTCGATCTGGGCTTCAAAGGGCTACCCCACCACCAGAGGCTGGTACTCCTGGCCCGACGGCAGGTACAACTTCGCCGGCGGACGCTTCTACAACCGCGAGGGTCAGCTTCCCAGCGGCGCCACCTACTACGAGTACGACGTGTACTCCCGGTCGATGGGTGCCGCGCGGGACGCCTACCGGATCGTCGTCAACCGCAGCACCGGTGTGGCGTGGTTCTCGCCCAACCACTACACCGACTTCTACCGACTCTAGGGACTCCCATGACCTCCGCCGCACGTCCGCTGCCGTACTGGCTGACGGTGTCCACCGGCCCAGCCCCGGCGGTGATCGATGGGCGGGCCTGCCGGACCCGCGCCGCCTTCTTCGAGGAGGTGGCGCGGGCTCTGCGCTTCCCCGATTACTTCGGCCGTAACTGGGACGCGCTCACCGACTGCCTGCGCGACACGGGCGCCATCGCCCTGATCGTGGAGCACGCCGACGAACTGCTCAGCACCGAACCTCCGGAGCAGTTCGCTACCTTGCTGGCCATCTTTGCCGACGCCGCCGAGGACGGGCTGACCTTGACTCTGTGCACCGACCCCGGCCATGAGGCTCTGCTCCGGCAACGGACCACCGCCGCGCTGACCTGAGTCATCCGGGTGCCCGCTACGAGGCGGGCACCGGCAATGACCTCAACGCCGTCCCGTCCGGTGGTGTACCGGCGGGACGGCGTGTTCGCGGCGGAGATGCCCCGGATGGCGATCGTGGCCGTCGCTGAGAAGCCCTAACGCGCTCAGACTTCTTCCACGCTGCTCGGCTCACGCCGGGACAGGTCGATGCCGAGCTCCTCCGCTGCGCGGAAGACGTCCTCGTCGGTGTCGCGCATCTCGATGGACATGCCGTCGCTGGAGAGCACCTCGACGTTCAGGCACAGCGACTGCATTTCCTTGATGAGGACCTTGAAGGACTCCGGAATGCCGGGCTCGGGAATGTTCTCGCCCTTGACGATGGCCTCGTAGACCTTCACGCGGC
>NZ_JBQQBR010000126.1:0-2537 GCF_052245935.1 Nonomuraea sp. 3N208
TTCTCGTGGAGATCGAGCCAGGATTGTTCGCTCAGCCGCGTCCATAGCCCGGCAACGAGCCCGTGACCAGCACTCCTCATGCAGCGCAAGCGATCAAAGGGGCATCAACTCGCGAACCGCCCTCTGACAGGTCCGCCCTACGTGCACTCACCCGGCACGGCGGTGGGTCTGATTCGTACATTGCTGGCGGCGCAGGGCTACCAGACCATCGTGGGCGATCTTGATATTGAGGACCAGAATCTGGGGGCGACTGTCCTGCACAACCCGAAGACAGGACTCACGTTCCTGGCAACCGTGCGCAACGGCCAGCAGCCGCACATCATGATCGTCGGCAAGACCAGCTGCTACGAACGCAGCGGATGATCCGGCTTGTTCATGCAGGCAGCTGAGCTGCCTCATTCCGTAGAACTTGGGCCTGATTGCGAAGACGGTGAGCGGTCGATCTGCAGTTCTCTGCGAGGAGGCTAATCTCGCGACGTAACTGCATGGCCTGAGTGGCGAAACGGTCTGCTGCCGCCCCTTTCCAAAATATATGAGTTTCCTGTGGTTTCGCCAGCGTGCCAGAGAAAACTTCTTCCAGCTCATCAGCGTATCTCGTAAGCGTGGTGGCGAGTAACTCCTTATCGGCAGCCTCCCTGAAAAGCTGACCTTGACTGGGAACGGACATCGTCAGCCTCCTCGCGCCTCCAGCGCCTTTTTCAACGCGTCGTAGAGCCGCCCGCGCAACGCCATCTCCGTCTGATTCCGCTGAGAGGGTGTCAGCGGTTTCTGGTTGTGCTCCTCAAGCGATTCATTCACCCAAGCAGCAAGCTTTTTGACCAGCTCGTCAGCGAGGACCGACGCGGTGCCAGGTGTTTTCTTGTCGAGGTAATCCTTGATCATTTCCTTGATGGAGTCTTTGGAGGCATCTAAACCAGCGTCTCGGGCAGTTGCTGCCGTGGCGCTCTGAATAGGCCAAAACTTGTTAGAAAGCCAGTCGATCGGCAACGTGACGACGGTGGCGACAAAGTCTGCGTACTCGTCATCGGACCACTCCGCATACGCCGAACCGCTCAGCAACAGATTCGCTGCTGCGCCAGCGAGCGCCTCGCGTTTGGTGTATTCGTCCTGCATCTTCTCGTCCCCGAACGGCCGGAACCGGCCGATGTCCAAGGTCAATGCGTAGTCCTGTGCCGCCTTCAACAGCGTCTTCGCCGCGTCCTTGTCCTGCATCAGCCCTCCCATGAACCGGGAAGCGACGTCAGGGTCGAGACTGTCCCACGGTGGCCTTGGATGCACCTCCTTCAGATCCGGGTTGTCACGCTTGGCCTGGCCACGCGCGAGTTCGTCGAGGTACGGGCCCACGTTTTTGGCCAACGTTTCGCTGACCGGCGAATCATGAAATGTACCCCATTGGCCGCCGATCCAGGGACTATTCGCGGCACCCATACTGCTAATGATGTTCAGCCAGGCTCGCTCGCGAACTGTGTCATCACCTACGCCTGGTTTCAATGCCTTGTCCAGCACGCCCGCTAGCTTTTCCTCGAACCCGCGAATGCCGCTCATCCGGACGCGTTGCGGATGCAGTAACCAGCCCGCGGCGTCCTTGTTCTCAGCCAGCAGCGTCTGCACTGCTTGTGGATCGGCGTCATAGGCATCTACCAGTATGTTGAGGTTCCAGTTCTCGCTGGTTGGAAGGTCGGCCTTAAGTGGACGGCCAAGCACTCTCAGCGCAATCTGGTTAAGAAGCCTGGGGGATGGCTTGGACATCGCGACAAGCGCCGTCAACACGCCGGGCGGGGTTGTCTCCATGAATTTGTCACGCCACACTTCGCCCAGTCTCCCGGCACGTTCAGCATTGGCATATGCCTGGGCCAATGGGCCGAGAGTCTCACGTCCCTTCTGGATCAGGTTGGGCGAAGGTCCCTTGTCTGTCGCGTAGCGCGAGTTCTTCATCCATTGGATGAACAGCTTGCGGAATTTGTCCGGCCCGAGAGCGGCTAGCAAGGAAGCCGCGTAGGCAGGATCGCTCAACTTCTTCCTGGTCGCTCCCGTCGCAGCGGTCACCTTATCCCAGCTCTCCGCCGAATTCATGATTTCATGCTGTCTGAGCGCCTCGGCGATGGATGCAGCATCGGCTTTCCCCTGCCGCGCAGCCTCCGTTTCACTGTTGAACGTGAGGAGCCCGCTCAATAGGCCATTTCCCGCGTTCGGGACCATCTGTTTGAGCGTGTCCACGCGCCAATTAAGATCCCGCTGCATGTCGTCGAAGAACGCCCAGGACCGATGCATGGCGGTCAGGCCCTGCTGTCCGGTCCACAACGCGCCTGCATCGGCGATGGCGGCCTCGAGCCCTGGCCTTGTCTGGCCCAGGATGTTCTTGCCGATGGTCATTTGATGCATCAGCCGATCTGCCCCGCCGGGGTCGATACCAGGGCCACGGCGAGGTATCGGTAACAGCCTGAGCGTCCCTTTCGTGGCGTGACTGTTCGGGGGCTGTAAGAGGGGTCTGGAGACTCGTCTGAGGACGAGAACAGGCACGACCTTCGAGATCATGA
>NZ_JBQQBR010000127.1:0-2508 GCF_052245935.1 Nonomuraea sp. 3N208
TGCCTTTCACCACCTACCGCCGCCACCTGACAGCCGGCACCGAACGCCTCTGCGCCGACCTGTGGCACCGGGAGCTGTATGGCACCGACGCACCGGCGTACCGATCCACCTGAGCCGCCACATCGTGCCGGCGCGGCGGCACCACAGGGCGCCCACGCGGGTACGTGGACCTGGGCCAACACCCGCCGCGCCATCGCGCCGCTGCGACCGGGAGAGCACCGGGCCGTCGGCCCTACCCGGGTGTGCGAGACCTACCGCCGTGAACGAACGCGACCGAGGGCGTGTCAGTCGGCCAGCGCGAAGCCGGCTGCCGCCTCCGCGTGCAGCCGAGCGCTCGGCAGCACCGGGATGGCGCTGTCCTTCTCACTGATCAGCAGCTCGATCTCCGTGCAGCCGAGGATGACACCTTCAGCACCCTCGTCTGCGAAATCATCGATGATCCCTCCTCCCACGACATGAGCTGGTCGTGCAGGTTGGCGAACGAATCCGACCCGGCCACCGCGATGTCGCCCGACCGCAGCTCGGCCGCCAGGTAGGAGAACACGCACACCTCCAGGTGGCGGCGCACCAGCATCCCCGGCCGTTTGGAGTCCCGCAGGATCTTGCGCCACTGCCCCGAGGCGAAGGCGTCCACCTCGATGCGCAGCTTCACTGTCACTGCCTCACCGGCGGAACCGGGCACCTCCACCATCATCTTCTCCGGCACGAACGCGGCCTTGGCGCCGCGCAACGCCTGCGGGAACTCCACCGCCTCCAGCACGCTGACGTCCGGACACAAGCTCAGGTTAGGAAAGCGATTCCTCTCGGGCGTGAACGCCCGGGGTTCCTCGCGAGATGAGGCTGAATCGCATGTGCGCCGACGGCTGAGTCCACTACACCGTGCAGCACAACGAAGGCCGGCCGGACGCCAAGGTGTACGTCGGCACCGAGGCCGGCGAACGCGAACTGCGCGATCGCCTGGCGGTGCCGTACACGCCGGTCGCTGGCGATCGCGGCTGACCGGCGATGCGCAACGCGGCCCCGTAGGAGCACGGCAGAAAGTCCGCCGCCCAGATGGGTTCCAGTACGAGCTTCAACACTGCCTGCACGACCCCGCGAGTCCGAGAGGTCAGCCCGCACGCAGCTCTGCGGCGACCGCCCGTTCCCGCAGCTGAGCCGCCTCCGCTCGGGCCGCCTCGAGTTCGGCACGCAGGTCCTGGAGCCGCACCCGCTCCAGCCGCAGCTCCGCCCGCGCCTGATCACGCTCCTTGACCGCGGCATCGGCGCGGGCCTTCTCCCGCGTGACGAGCTTCCGTTCGCGGGCCATCGCGGTCGCGGCTTCCTCCTCGACCGCCGCCACCCGTACCGTCAACCGCTCGACCTCGGCCGCCGCCCTCTCGGTCTCCTGCAGTGCCACCGCCCGATCGTGCCCAGCCTCGGCCGCGGTCCGCTCGGCAGCGACCGCCCGTTCCACGGCGCGTTCCCGTTCCTGCGCGGCCGCCTCCTCCCGGGCTCTGGCCGCGATCATGTCGCGCTCGGCCTGCTCACGGGACCGCACGGCCGCCGCCGTCTCTTCTCGGGCCCGATCCGTTTCCGCCCGTGCCCCGTCGACCTCCTGCTGCGCCTGTACGACCTGCGCCCGCGCCTCCGCAGCCGCTCGGTCCGCCAGCTCCACCCGTGCGCCCAGCTCCTGCACGGCCTGATCCCTGGCCTGTTCGGTCAGTTCAACCTGGTGCGCCGCCTCCTTGGCACGCTGCTCGGCCGCATCCGCGCGCCGCTGCGCCTCCTCGGCCGTCTGCAGGGCTTGCCGTTCGGTGCTGGCCGCCTCCCGCAACGCAGCCAGCGCCTGCTCGCGCGCCCGCTCGGCATCGTGCAGCGCCGTCTCCCGCTCGTTCTCGGCCTCGTGGAGCTTGGCCCGCATCTCGGCGGTCTGCCTGCGGGCGTGCTCGGCGGCTTCCCGCGCCAGCCGTACCTGCTCGAAGGCCTGCTCCCGTTCGGTACGCGCGATCGCCACCCGCGTATGCGCCTCCGCCTGCACGGCGCTGAGCTTGGCCTCCACGCCCGCGGGGCTCAGCTCGTCGGCCAGCGCGCGCGCCAGAGGTTCGATGGCCGCCGCCAGCCCGCTCTCCATGCGGTCGTACAGCTGCTCGGCCCTGGCCAGCGCGCCCTCCAGACCTGGAGTGGCCCGCCGCAGCTCCCGCTCCCGCTTGGCGGCGGCCTGACAATCCTTTTCGGGACAGTACGCCTTGGGCCGGCCCCGGCCCCGCCGTTGCTCGATCGGCGCCCCGCAATGCTTGCACGGCGTCACTGTGGCATCTCTGTTGAGGTGTCGAGTGCTGGCATCGCTGACTTGCGGTTCGCCATTTGAGTCGGGGATGGTCACTGGTCTTGCCTTCTCATCTGAAGTGGCGGATTTCGGGGAACGGGACGCCAGCAGGTGTGACTGTGCTCGGCCCAGAACCGGTTCCGTATGAAGGTGAACCGCAATCGGTGCTCGCCTGCCCGCTGCTACTCGACGCTCATGGATTC
>NZ_JBQQBR010000128.1:0-2428 GCF_052245935.1 Nonomuraea sp. 3N208
GCTGCTCCCCGCGACGCCGATCGTGCAGATCCCGAACGCCGTGCATAGGGTCGACCAGGAACGTTCCCGACAGGCCAACCCCGTCGTGGTCGCGGCGGGCCGGCTGGTGCCGCAGAAGGGGTTCGACCTGCTGATCCCGGCCTTCGCGCAGGTGGTGGCCGAGCATCCGGAATGGCGGCTGCGCATCTTCGGCACCGGGCCGCGCAAGAGGGAGCTGAGCGGGCTCGTCGAGCAGCACGGGCTGCACGAGCACGTGGCGCTGCCCGGGCGTACCGACCGCCTGGAACGGGAGCTGACCGAGGCCTCCGTCTACGCGCTGAGCTCGCGGTTCGAGGGGCTGCCCATGGTGATGATCGAGGCCATGACGCATGGGCTGCCCGTGGTGGCCTTCGACTGCCCGACCGGGCCGCGGGACGTGCTGAGCGACGGCGTGGACGGGGTGCTGGTGCCGCCCAGGGACGTGGACGCGCTGGCCGATGCGCTGAAGCGGGTCGTCGCGGATCGGAAACTGCGGGTGCGGATGGGGAAAGAGGCATCGAAAACGTCCCGCGCGTACGCGCCGGACCTTGTGATGCCATTGTGGGAGGATTTGTTCTCTGAGCTGCTCCAGGGTGAACGCGTGACGGACAATTTCTGGACGAGTAGCAGGTAGACCCGGATTTCCGGGCATTTCTTGAAAAGATCTACCCGTCAGAAACCGCGGTGGTATCGGCACTTTCGAGTCCTTTGTCCTGAAATTTCGCTTATTTCGGCAAAAGCACCCCTAAGGGCGGGGCAGCCTGGGGCAATGCGTATCCGGAAAGCCCTGCTCACCGCCTTGGCAGGCGTCCTTGCCCTGGTCACGGGGCTCGCCATGCCCGCACAAGCGAACACGTCGACGCTCGTCCCCGCCGCCGGCGCTGCCGCCGCCGTCGACGCTCCCACGGTGTACGGCCGCGCCGCTTACCTGCTCGACGCCTCATCCGGTGAGGTGTTGTTCGAGGACAACGGCACCGAGCGGATGCCGATCGCCAGCCTCACCAAGACGATGACGGCCTATGTCGTACTGAAGACCGCCAAGCCGGCGGACGTGGTCGAGATCACTCCCGCCGACGTCGCATACGCAGAGGACGGCGGCGGCACCACCGCGGACCTGCGCCCCGGCGACCGCCTCACGGTGGACGAGCTCCTGTACGGCCTGATGCTGCCTTCGGGTGCGGACGCCGCGCACGCCCTGGCCCGCACGTACGGCCCGGGCGTGGACGGCTTCGTCGCCAAGATGAACGCGACCGCCCGCCAGCTCGGCATGGCCGACACCCAGTACGTCAACGCCGACGGCCTCCCCATGCCGGGCAGCGACGGCTACTCCACCGCGCGGGACCAGGCCCTGCTGGCCGCCAAGGCGCTGGACATCCCCCTGATCAAGAAGACGGCCGGCACCCGGTACCACTCGCTCGACGCCACCGATGAGCACCGCTCATACAGCTGGCGCAACACCAACCGGCTCCTCGGGACGCCGGGCGCCATCGGGCTGAAGACCGGGTTCACCCGGGCGGCCGGGTTCTGCCTGGCGTTCGCGGGCGAGGAAGACGGGCGCCGCCTGGTGGGCGTGCTGCTCGGCGAGTCCGTCTCCAGCCGCCGCTTCAGCACCGCCGAGGCGCTGCTGACCTGGGGCGCGACCCGCCAGTCCGCCTGATCCCCTGCGCACCCGCCCGCTTGGCGCCGGGCGGGTCGATCAGCCTCCGCGCAAACTGGATGGATCAGCCCATGGACGGTGTTGATCCATTGGTTTAGTTTGCCCGACATGAAGCTTCGAATCGCGTTGAGCGCGCTGTCAGCGACCCTCGTACTCGCGGCGGCGGCCCCGTTCCCCGCCCACGCCGGACCGCCCCGGCTCGGCTGGGAGCTCAAGGAGACCGGGGTGACCGCGCGCCTGCGCGGCCTGTCGCCCGTCAGCCGCGACGTGGTCTGGGCCTCCGGCTCGGGCGGCACGGTGCTGAGGACCGTGGACGGCGGCCGGACCTGGCAGAACGTCTCGCCGCCTGACACCGCAGCCCTGCAGTTCCGCGACATCGAGGCGTTCGACGCGCGCCGGGCCGTGGCGCTGTCCATCGGCGAGGGCGCCGACTCGCGGGTCTACCGGACGGAGGACGGCGGGCAGACCTGGACGGAGACGTTCAGGAACGACGAACCCCGGGCGTTCTACGACTGCCTGGCGTTCTTCGACCCCCGGCACGGGCTGGCCATGAGCGACCCCGTGGACGGCAAGTTCCGGATCCTGGCCACGGAGGACGGTGGGCGCAGCTGGCGGGTGCTGCCCTCGGACGGCATGCCGGAGGCGTTGCCGGGTGAGGCCGGGTTCGCGGCCAGCGGGCAGTGCCTGGTCACGGCGGGCGGCCGGGACGTGTGGCTGGCCGGCGGCGGGGCCGAGCGCGCGAGGGTGTTCCAT
>NZ_JBQQBR010000129.1:0-2367 GCF_052245935.1 Nonomuraea sp. 3N208
CCGGCTGTTCGCGCATTGGGCGCTGCGGTACTGACCGAAGGACCGGACGGCACGAGCCGGATGAATCGAGAGGTTCACGTCCGGATCTGTGGGGGCGGGCAGGTGAGATCCCTGCCCGCTACCCGGCTAGCTGGCCTCGATGTGTGGGTTGTCGTTGGAGGTCTTGGGCCGGGAGTGGGATTTGGCCACGCCCAGGTCGATGAGGAGTTCGGCGACGGTCTTGGACTTCATCGAGCTGCCGCGGTCGGCGTGCAGGGTGAGGGTGCCTTCGTCGATGTGATGTTTGCGCGTGGTCTGGCCGATGAGGTGTTTGGCCAGGTCGGCGGACTCACGGGGGGCGATCATCCAGCCGACGACGTAGCGGCTGTAGATGTCGATGATCGTGTAGAGCGAGTACCAGACGCCCTTGTCCGGGCCGCGGAGCTTGGTGATGTCCGTGTGCCACGAGCGCAGGAAGAGAGGTGCAGGAATGAGGTAGGCGCCTCTTTGAATGCGGTGCTGCGTGAATGATGAGGGTCTGGCCCTTCGGAGTCGCCCTGCGGGGGGAGACTTCAAACCACCACATGCTGCGTTGGCTGAAGACTGTCGTGGTGAGCGATGTGGAAAAGGCGTCGTAAGAGGCGTCAGGTGGGGATCGGGAAGGCGAGCGTGAGCGAATCGCTGATGAAGTGTCGAAAACTTACAGATGGCATCGAAACTGGGGGTGTGGATATGGCTCCAGGACTGAGTCTGGCGGATACCCGTCTACTGGCCAGATGGTGCCCGGCACGGAGGCGACGCGAGTCCGATCTGCTGCTTTCACGTGGAACGTGGGAAGGCGAGTCCCGATAGTGCTGCCTCTATTGGTGGCGAGAGGGAGAATCCCGAACGGCGGAAACCGTTAGGGACTGAGTACCGATGCGGAACTCGCTGGCGGACCGGCTCGTAGTAGCGATGAAGCCCCTGTAATGGGGGTGGAGCGAAGGGGCCGGGTCATCCGTGGCTGTGTTCGTTCGATCAACCGGACGCTGTTCGGGAGGAGTCGCGTGGACGAGCTGAAGTCGTCTGGAAAGTCGTTTGACATCTCAAAGTGGGAAGTCTGGAAGGCATGGGAGAAAGTCAAGGCTAATAAGGGAGCGCCGGGAACGGACGGCTGCTCGATCGAGGACTTCGAAAAGGATCTGAAGAACAACCTATATCGGATCTGGAACCGGATGTCGTCGGGCAGCTATTTCCCGCCCTCGGTGCGAGCGGTGGAGATACCAAAGCCGCATGGCGGAGGAACCAGAATTCTCGGTGTTCCTACCGTCGCGGACAGGATCGCGCAGACCGTGGTCGCGGCCCGTTTGGAGAAAGAAGTGGAACCAAAATTTCACGCTGACTCCTACGGGTATCGGCCGAACCGGTCGGCACTGGACGCGGTGGCGAAATGCAGAGAGCGCTGCTTCGGACGCGGCTGGGTCGTCGATCTCGACATCCAGAAGTTCTTCGACAGCGTCCCCTGGGACCTGATGGTCAAAGCGGTGGAGGCCAACACCGATCAGCGTTGGGTGGTTCTCTACGTGGAGCGATGGCTTCGGGCTCCGCTTCAACTACCCGATGGCACCTTGCAAGAAAGAGATCGCGGCACCCCGCAAGGATCTGCGGTCTCGCCCGTATTAGCGAATCTGTTCCTGCACTACGCTTTCGACATGTGGATGGATCGGGAATACCCGACCGCCTCATTCGAACGCTACGTGGATGACGCAGTCGTGCATTGCGTCAGCGAGCGCCAAGCCATGGAAGTGATGGAGGCGATCGGAAACAGGATGGTAGAGGTCGGGCTGCGGCTGCATCCGACCAAAACCCGGATCGTGTACTGCAAGGACGCGAACCGGCGCGGCTCATATGAGCATAAGTCGTTCACGTTCCTGGGGTTCACCTTCCGCGCTCGCGGATCGCGAAACAAGAACGGAGTGACATTCACGAACTTCTTGCCAGCGATCAGCAAGGACGCCCTTAATAAAATCAGTGCCGAGGTGCGCGGATGGCGCATCCATTGGCGCACAGGCCAAACCTTCGCCCAACTCGCACGGTTCATCAACCCGATCGTGCGAGGCTGGATGCAGTACTACGGAGCGTTTTACCAATCCGCACTGCGTCCCCTTCTGCAGCGCATCAACGCCTACCTGGTGCGCTGGATCCGCAGAAAATACAAACGGCTGGCAGGGTTCAACAAATCCAAGCAATGCTTCCAGGGCATCACACAGCGATACCCCAGGATGTTCGCGCATTGGAAATGGACCCGCAATTTCTGGTGATCAGGGTGGCAAGAGCCGTGTAATGGGAGACTATTACGCACGGTTCTGTGGGAGCCGGAGGGTGAAATTCCCTCCGGCTACCCGACCA
>NZ_JBQQBR010000130.1:0-1980 GCF_052245935.1 Nonomuraea sp. 3N208
CGCGGCGAACCTTGGTCCGTGTCTGAGCGAATCGTGCGGGGATCAGCACGGCCCGGTCGGACGATACAGCGGTGTCGAACAGGGCCAGCCCGTCCTCGACGGACAGCGGCTGAACGCCCGCGCGCTCCATACGCCGCAGATCGGCCTCATCCAGCTCGCCCGCCATCCCGCCGGTCGCCCACAGACCCCAGGCCAGCGAGGTGGCCGGCAGCCCCTCTGCCCTGCGCCGCTGCGCCAGCGCGTCCAAATAGGCATTGGCCGCCGCATAGTTGCCCTGACCCGGGCCGCCCAGCACCCCGGCCAGCGACGAGAACAACACGAACGCCGACAGATCCAGATCCCGCGTCAACTCGTGCAGATGCCGGGCGGCATCCGCCTTCGGACCCATCACCCCGTCCAAACGCTCGGGCGTCAGAGCACCGATCACCCCGTCGTCGAGCACGCCCGCGGTGTGCACCACTGCCGTCAACGGAACGGCTGCGATCACCCGGGCGAGGGCGTCACGGTCGGCCACGTCGCAGGCCTCGACAGTGACATCTGCCCCCAGCACGGACAGCTCGGCCACCAACTCTGCCGCACCCGGAGCATCCAGCCCACGCCGGCTGACCAGCACCAGACGCCGCACCTCATGCGCGGCGACCAGATGCCGGGCCACCAGCGCACCCAGCCCACCGGTGCCACCGGTGACCAGCACCGCGCCCTCCGGCCCGAACACCGGCCCTCGATCCGAGAGGCCCGCAGCGGGAGCCAGTCGTGGTGCACGCACCTCGCCGTCGCGGACCGCCACCTGAGGCTCACCACTGACCAGCGCCTGCTCGATCAGTCCTTCCGGCACATCCTCGTCCAGGTCCAGCAGCACCAACCGGTCCGGCTGCTCGGACTGCGCGGCCCGGACCAGGCCCCAGATCGCCGCCTGCGCCGGATCCGGGACATCGCCCGGACCTGCCGCCACCGCACCACGCGTGACGATCACCAGCCGCGAATCGAACCGCTCCTCAGCCAGCCACTCCTGGATCAGTGCCAGCGTCGCATGCAGATCCTGACCCCGGACCAGGACCGCCTCGGGCAGATCCGCGAAGTCGATCGACACCAGGTCCGGCTCGGCCAGTTGCACCCACCGAGAGGATCCTTGCCCGGAGGCAGCAGGGATGACGGACCAGTCGAGCTGGTGCAGCAGGCCATGACGCTCTGAGTCGGCCAGCTCGGCGGTGGACACAGGCCGCAGGGTGAGCGCCTCCACCTCGGCCACCGGCGCGCCACTCTCATCGGCGATGGCGAGCGTGATGTCGTCGCCGCTGGCGGTGACCTTGACACGCAAACCGGTCGCGCCCGCCGCATGCAGCGACACCCCGCTCCATACGAACGGCAGATACGGCCGCCCAGGCTCGGATCGCGGCAACAGCTCGCCCAGCGCGATGGCATGCAACGAGGCATCCAGCAAGGCCGGGTGCAGCCCGAACCGGGCCGCCTCAGTGTGCGCCTGCTCCGGCAGCGTGATCTCGGCGAACACCGCCCCACCCTGCTGCCAAGCCCTGCTCACGCCCTGGAACAGCGGCCCATACTCCAGACCCGACACAGCCAGCTCGTCATAAAGCGCCTCCACCTCGACCGGCTCAGCACCCACCGGCGGCCACTGGGTCAGGTCAACCAGCGGCCGCGCGTTCTCCTCGGTGAGCAGGCCTTGGGCGTGCCGCACCCACGGCTCAGCCGCCCCCGAACGGGAATGGATGCCCACCGACCGGCCACCCGACTCATCGGCCGGACCGGCCACCAGCTGGATGTGCACCCCGCCTTCGGCCGGCACCAGCAACGGCGCCGCAATGGTCAGCTCCCGCAAATGACCGCAACCCAGCTCATCGCCGGCCCGCACCACCAGCTCCACCAACGCCGCACCCGGCACCACCACCCGACCATTGACCGCATGATCAGCCAGCCACGGATGCGTGGCCACCGACAGCCGGCCTGTGAAGACCACCGGCC
>NZ_JBQQBR010000131.1:0-1932 GCF_052245935.1 Nonomuraea sp. 3N208
GCCGGGTAGCGGGCAGGGATCTCACCTGCCCGCCCCCACAGATCCGGACGTGAACCTCTCGATTCATCCGGCTCGTGCCGTCCGGTCCTTCGGTCAGTACCGCAGCGCCCAATGCGCGAACAGCCGGGGCGCTCGTTTTCGAACGCTTTTCAGCCATTTCCTCGCGCGTTTGTCACTGTGTTTCAGCCGCTTGTACTTCCATCGTGCCCAGCGCATCAGATGGCGGTCGATGCGCTCGCATAGTGGTATCACCGCGCTCGGGTAGAACACGGTGAAATAGTTGAGCCAGCCTCGAAGGACTGGGCTCAGCCATCGTGCGATTTCGTTGAGTGTCTGAGTTGTGCGCCGATGGATCCGCCAGGATGCGATCTTGCGGCTTATCTCAGTCAGCTTTTCCGGAGCTACCGCCGGCAAGAACCCGGTATAGATCTGCTTCCGGTTCTTGTCGAAGGCCATCCGGGGACGGAACGCATATCCGCAGAACGTGAACGTCACCTGGTCGAACTCCTGGCGGCGTCTGCTGTCCTTGCAGTACACGATCTTCGTCTTGTCGGGGTGGAGTTCCAGCCCGATCTCGGCGAACCGACGTCCGATCGCCTCCCGCACCTGCCGGGCTTGTCGTTCGGTCACGCAATGGACCACCACATCGTCTGCGAAGCGTTCGAATGTCACCGTCGGGTATTCCCGCGACATCCACATATCGAAGCCGTAGTGCAGGAACAAATTGGCGAGCAACGGGGAAACTGGGCCGCCTTGTGGCGTCCCTTTCGTCCGGGCTGTCAGGGTGCCATCGGGCATCAGCATCGGGGCTTTGAGCCAGCGTTCCACATATAACAGGACCCATTTCGAGTCCGTGTGCCGCTCTGCCGCCTTCAGCATCAGATCCCATGGCACGGAGTCGAAGAAGGCTTTGACGTCGAGATCGACGACCCAGTCCTTCTTGAAACACCGTTTCCGGCAGATCGCGACCGCGTCCAGAGGGGAGCGTCCAGGACGGTAGCCGTAGGAGTCGTCGTGGAACACCTTCTCCACGTTCGGCTCCAGCGCCATGACCGCCGCTGTCTGCGCCACCCTGTCGACCACGTTCGGGATGCCGAGAACCCTTGTGCCGCCCCTCTTGGGTATTTCCACCGCGCGAACCGGTCCAGGAAAATAACTACCCGAGGACATGCGATTCCACAGCTTATAGAGATTGTCTTTCAGATTCTCCTCAAACTGCGAGATCGACACGCCGTCGGCCCCGGCCGCTCCTCCATTCTCCTTCACTTTCAACCAAGCACCCCACACCAGCCGCTTGGAGATATCATGCGACTTGACCTGAGACTTCGGCTCACTCATGCGATTCCTCCCTTCACGGTTGATCACATTCGCTCACCAGGACGACCCCGCCCCTTGGCTCCACCCCCACTGCGATACGCAGGGGCTTCACAGCTACTACGGGCGAGTCCGCCAGCGTGTCCCGCATCGGTACTCTGCTCCTCGCGGATTCGCCGCTTGGAGCCCTCCCTCTCGCCGCTACTGTCGGCGGCTGTATCGCGACACGCCTTCACACGTTCCATACGAGAGCCTGATCCGGGCTCATGCTGCCTATATGCCGGAGGCCGCCTGGGCAGTAAACGGGTATCCCCCAGACCTATCCCGAAGTAGTCTTACGACCTCGGTTTCGACCTCATCTGACTTAATTTCGACACGTCAACGGCAGAGGGCTTTCACCCATCGCTCATCTTCCCGGACCTCACCTGACACGGTCGAGCCGCGCCTTTTCCCACGACGTTCACCACAACGGTCTTCAGCCAATGCAGCTCGGGGTGGTTTAGAGCCTCTCCCCGCAGAGCGACTCTGGAGGGCCAGCAAACTCCATCTCCCATACAGCACCACATTCAGTGAAGCGCCATCCCACTCCACCTCCCATGTTCGTGTTCACAACAAGAC
>NZ_JBQQBR010000132.1:0-1882 GCF_052245935.1 Nonomuraea sp. 3N208
CCATGCCAGCCACCGCGAGCAGGGCAGCATGATCCGCCGCTACATCGCCTGGCGAAACCGCAACACCGACAACCCCCGCCTACGGAAGATCGTCAACAGGGCGAACGTGGCCTGACGCGGCACTAGGGCGGGGACCGGCTTGATGACGGTGCCGAACAACTGGTCTTCCGTCAGGCCGAACGCCTTGCAGTAGAGCTTGGTGTAGAAGGCGTCCGGCCGGTGTTCGCCGGTTTCGTGGCCCCGGATCCGCCGGATGATGCTGGCCAGTTCGGGGAGGTGCTTGTCTGACACCTTGATCAGTTCTCGGGCCAGATCCCGTTGTGACCAGCCTCGGGTCGTACGGGCTGAGAGCAGCCTGGTGGCCCAGACGGGGGTGTGGTCACTCGTCCAGCGCACCTCCAAGGGGAGAGGCGGACACGGGGGCGGACAGCTTGGGTCGCCTCCCATTGTCCTCTTCTGACGTGCTACCGCGCGTGACTGTCATGTAGGTGTGCACCGCGACGCCGATGGTTTCTACTCGTGGACCGCTACCGATCAGTTCGGCCGGGGAACGTGCGGCATCACTGGCAAGCCCCCGAACGGTGGCCGCATGACCCAGAACGACCGCTCCACCCACCTCCGCCTGATCTCCGGCGACGGCCGCACCGCCGCGCCGGGGACAGCCCCGACACGGTTCCGCACCTCGTGGACGGCCGACGAGCTGATGGCCATGACCTTCCCCGAGCCCCGCTGGGCCGTCCCCGGCGTCATCGCCGAGGGACTCAGCCTGCTCGCGGGCCCGCCCAAGGTCGGCAAGTCCTGGCTCAGCCTCGGCCTGGGCATCGCCGTCGCCAGCGGCGCCAAGGCCCTGGAAGCCATCGAACTCGAGCCCGGCCCGGTGCTCTACCTCGCACTGGAGGACACCGCCCGCCGCCTGCAGAACCGCATGGGCAAGATCCTCAGCAGCCAGCCCGCACCGCGCGACCTGACCCTGGCCACCACCCGCCCTACCCTCCCGCAGGGCGGCGAGGATGCCATCGCCCGCTGGCTGGACCGCCACCCGAACGCCCGCCTGGTGGTCATCGACGTGTTCGCCAAGATCCGCGGCACCACCCCACCCGGCCTGTCCGCCTACGACGCCGACTACGCCGCCATGAGCCGCGCCAAGCGCCTGGCCGACACCTACGGCGTGGCCGTCGTCCTGATCCACCACGTCCGCAAGATGGCCTCCGACGACTTCCTCGCCGAGGTCTCCGGCACCAACGGCCTGGCCGGTGCCGCAGACGCCACCCTCGTCCTCAAACGCGCCCGAGGCACCGCCGACGGCGTCCTGCACGTCACCGGCCGCGACGTCGAAGAGGCCGAATACGCCATGGCCTTCCAGCCCGCCGCCGGCATCTGGCACCTGCTGGACGGCCCACCCGAAGACCACACCCTGTCCGACACCAGAGCCTCCATCGCCCGCCATGTCCGCCAGCACCCCAACAGCACACCCAAGGCCATCGCCGAGGCCACCGGGCTGTCCTACGAGAACGTCCGCAAGACGGGCCAGCGCATGAACGCCGACGGCCAGCTCTGCGTCAACGCCACCGGCCACTTCCGCCTGCCCGGCACACCGCCCCCGGCCAGTGTCCCCGGCGTCCCCGGCGTCCCCGGCGTCCCTGACCACACCCCGACCAGTACCAATACCCACGCCCATGAGGGACACCAGATCTTGCTGGCTGTCCCCGCTGTCCCCACCGATGAGGAGACCCGCCAGTCATGACCGCCTCAACGCCGGACAGACATCCCTGGAGCCGGAATGTCAAGCGGCGAGGTCGTGTTGCCGGTGTGACCATGCGGTTGCTTGGTCGTAGTGGGTGTGGGTTTTGAGGCATCCGTGGAGGATGCCGACGAGCCGGTT
>NZ_JBQQBR010000133.1:0-1853 GCF_052245935.1 Nonomuraea sp. 3N208
CATCTCCGTGTAGGAGTCCTCAACGGGTTGTCCGGCGGCGGCCCTGGCGGCGACGATGCCCACGCCGGGCGCGATCAGGTCCGGCTTGACCGCGGCGTCGCCGGGGCGCGGGCCGGTGCTGCTGAAGTTGGCCACCGTGTCGGCGTCGCGGTAGGAGGCGCCGACCGACAGCGCGCTGTCCGCGCTGCTCGGGGAGCCGAGGTGCTGCGGCCCGTCGTTGCCCGCGGCGATCACGAACAGCGTGCCGTACTTCTCCGTGAGGTTGTCGACGGCCTGCTCCAGCGGGTCGGTGCCGGGCGCGTCAGGGCCACCGAGGCTGAGGTTGGCGACGCGGGCGCCGTTCTCCGCCGCCCACGTCATGCCCTCGATGATGCTCGAGTCGGGACAGAACCCGCTCTGGTCGCAGACCTTGCCGACGAGCAGCCGGGCGCCGGGGGCGACGCCCTTGTGCTTGCCGCCCGAGGCGGCGCCGGAGCCGGCGATCGTGGAGGAGACGTGGGTGCCGTGGCCGTGCAGGTCGCGCGTGTCCGGCTCGGAGGTGAAGTTCTCGGCCTTGGCGACCAGGCCCTGCAGATCGGGGTGGGCGGGGTCGTAGCCGGTGTCGAGGACCGCGACGGGGACGTCCTTGCCGGTGTGGCCGGCCGCCCAGGCCGCGGGCGCGCCGATGTGCGGGACGCTGACGTCGAGCGACACCTTGGCCTTGCCGTCGAGCCAGATCTTCGCGGGCGTCGCCGACGTCCTGGCCTGCGCGGTCAGTGTCTTCCAGAGCGCACCGGTACGGGGCTCGTTCCTGGCCACGCCGTTGATCGCGGGCAGCGGGCGCCCGCCCGCGGCCCTGAGCGTGGCGGTGTCGGCCTGCTCCGGGTACGTCAGGATGAGCGGGAGCCCGGGGCTGGCGGCGTCGTCGTAGCCGAGCGCGGCCAGCTTGGTGACGTTGAACAGCCGGGGGTCCAGCGTGCCCGCCGCCAGAAGGGGCATCGCGTCCACGGGCACGATGCTGAGCCCATCCGTGGACCGGCGGTGCACGAAGTTGATCTTCTCCCGGCCGGGGGCGGGAGCGATGTCGAGCTGGGTCTGCTTGTTGGGGAGCGCGCGGAGGGTGACCTTGTCCCCGGTGATGAGGGTGATCGTCTTGGCGGGCTCTAACTGGGCGGGGGGCGGGGTGGGTGCCGCCTGAGCCGGTACGGCGGCCGTTGTGACGGCCAGTATCACGGCGCCCAGAATGGCGATTCTCTGTTGCACACCCCGCTTTCTAACTGCCAGTGAATTTTGGGGACAAGGTGGTTCCTGTGGCCTATTGCGGCAACTGCCGGAAATGGCCAAGATCGGGGCCATGCTAGAAGACGGCCGGGCGCTGGAGATCGTCGGCATCAGCGCGTTCGATGAGCATGTCTACCGGTGCGTGCTGGCCTGCCCCGGCATCACCGTGCAGGAGCTCGTCATGAGGAGCGGCGAGAGCGCGGGGCGCATCCAGTCGTCGCTGAGCAGGCTCCGCGCCAAGGGCCTGGTCAGCCGCCTGTGGGGGCGCTCACCCCGCTGGACGGCGACGAACCCGGGCACCGCGATCCGCTCGCTGGTCCGCGGCATGCAGAGCGAGCTGGACCAGCTCACCGACACGGCCGACGAACTGGAGGCGGCCTTCCGCACCGTCGGCACGGACCCCGAGGGGAGCGGGCAGTTCGAGGTCCTGGCCGGGCCCGAGGAGCAGGCCCGCTGGTACGTCAGGCTGCAGCAGGAGGCCAAGGAGGAGGTGCTGACCTTCGACCGGCCCCCGTACGTGCTGGACTACCACAACCCGCTGCAGACCGACCTGCTCCGCAACGGCGTGCGCTACCGCACCATCTACGTGCCGG
>NZ_JBQQBR010000134.1:0-1758 GCF_052245935.1 Nonomuraea sp. 3N208
GTACTACTGAGGCTCCGCCTCGGACCGCCGAGATTGCCGGTTCCGCTGGCGATCTGGCATCGGTGAGTTCATCGTCACGACCATAGAAACGGTTGCGGTGGGTGGTCATCATGGCGCGAGTCGTGACGGTGAACGACATTCTCGACGGGCACGTGAGCCTGGACATCGAGTGCCTGGACCGGATCTACCTAAACGCCTACGTGCCGATCCTGCAGACCAGTTCACAGGTGGTGGCGTTCCTGTCCGGGCATCTGGGCTTCCCGTTTCCCTCGCCAGTGCTGTTCAAGCAGCTGGGTGATCGGTTCCGGCGGGCGGTGACCTCTTTCGCCGAGGTCAACCACATCCCCTGGGTCAAGTTCGCCAAGGACCAGGCCAAGCTGGAGACGATGGCCCCATATCTGGCTCGTCAGGCTGCCACGGGACGCTCCGGGGTGGCGGCGATCGGCGTGGCCCAGGAATTCCAGCGGGTGTGGACCGCGCACGAGGGCAAGACCTCCACTGGCACCCCGCGTTGGAGCTTCGTCAAAGCCGACCGGCGAGTGACCTGCTACTACTTCTATCTCTGGGACGCCGACTTCGGCCCGGCCTTCATCAAGCTCTGCGCCTACTTCCCCTACCCCGGCAAGATCTGGGTCAACGGCCATGAGTGGGCCAAACGTCAAGCCGTCAAGGCCAGCCTCAGCTTCACTGAACTGTCCAACGGGTTCGCCACCTGCGATGATCCGGCCGCCTTGCAAGAGATCTGCGACCGGCTCACCTCCGGCACCATCAACGTGTTCGTCCAGCGCTGGCTGCACCGCCTGCCGCTGCCCTTCACCGAGCAAGACCACGATGCGGGCTATTGGTGGGAGACCTCCATGCGGCAGATCGAGATCTCCCACACCCTGGTCTTCGACGCTCCCCGGCACGCCCGCGGCTTCTTCGAGGCCCTGATCGCCGACAACCTCGACATCGGCCGCCCGCACAACGTCGAGATCATCTTCGGCCGTCGGATACGCCGCGACACGTGGGGAACCTTCCGCACCGCGATCGACCGCCGCGATAACGGCGGCGTCCTGGTCAACGTCTTCTACAAGCACTCGAGGATCAAGCAATACCTCAAGGACGGCCGGGCGATGCGCATCGAGACTGTCGTCAACGCCCCTCGTGATCTGGGCTGCCAGGCCCGCCTGCATAACTTGGAAGAGCTTCAGGCCAAGGCCCGCGCCGCCAATCGGCGCATACTGGAGGTCGAACGTGCCGGCCAGGGTTGCGTCCTTGCGAGTCCAGCCTTTGAGCAGATCGCGCACCCCACCACTGATGGGGTGGGGCGGAGGGCCCCGGCGCTACGCTTCGGCGATCCTCGGGTCATGGCCCTGGCCGGCGCCCTGTGCCAGACGTTGCTCGCCGCGACCGGCTTCACCAACAAGAACCTTCGCGTCTTGATGACCGGACTGCTCGGCACCACCGCCTACAGCACGGGCCAGATGACCTACGACCTGCGTCGCCTCCGGCTCAACGGACTGATCCGCCGGCTACCCCGATCCAACCGCTACGTGCTCACCGACGACGGCGTGCGCATCGCGGTCTTCTACACCAAGATCTACAACCGTTTACTCGTCCCGCTGACCGCTGCCGATCAAGCCCAAGCGCCGCCCGAACTCCGCGCCGCGCTCAAGACCATCACCCGGCACGTCGACGACTACGCCGCCCAAGCGCGGCTCCCTCGGGCGTCGTGAAACTTGACACAAACGTCCAGAAACGCGAGACCAAAGATCG
>NZ_JBQQBR010000135.1:0-1721 GCF_052245935.1 Nonomuraea sp. 3N208
GCGGCCAGCGGCAGGGCGGCCACGTTGTAGGCGAAGGCCCAGAACAGGTTGCCCTTGATCGTGGCCAGTGTCCTGCGCGACAGCCGGATGGCGTCGGCGGCCACCCGCAGGTCGCCTCTGACCAGGGTCAGGTCGGAGGCCTCGATGGCGGCGTCGGTGCCGGTGCCCATCGCCAGCCCGAGGTCGGCCTGGGCCAGCGCGGCGGCGTCGTTGACCCCGTCGCCCACCATGGCCACGACCCGGCCCTCGTTCTGCAGCCGCTTGACCACGTCGACCTTGTCGGCGGGCAGCACCTCGGCGATCACCTCGTCGATGCCGACCTCGGCGGCCACGGTCTTGGCCACGGCCTCGTTGTCGCCGGTCAGCAACACCGGGGTGAGACCGAGGGCACGCAGCTGGGCGATGGCCTCCTTGCTGGTCGGCTTGACCACATCGGCCACCACCAGCACCGCCCGCGCCTGACCGTCCCAGCCGACCGCGACCGCGGTCCGCCCGGCGGCCTGCGCCGCGTGCAGCTTGCGCTCCAGGTCGGGGGTGAGGTGCTGCGACCATTCCTCCAGCAGCCGAGGCCGGCCGACCAGGACCGCGTGGCCGTCGACGATGCCCTGCACGCCGAGTCCTTCGATGTTGGCGAAGTCTTCGACGGTGGCGTCGGAGCCGGCGGCGCGGGCGATGGCCTGGGCGATCGGGTGCTCGGAGGCGTGCTCCAACGCGCCGGCCAGGCGCAGCACCTCCTCCCGGCTCTCACCTTCGGCCACGTGGACGTCGACCAGGGTCATCTTGCCCTCGGTGACCGTGCCGGTCTTGTCCAGCACCACGGTGTCGATCCGGCGGGTGGACTCCAGCACCTCCGGCCCCTTGATCAGGATGCCCAGCTGCGCACCCCTGCCGGTGCCGACCAGCAGCGCGGTGGGCGTGGCCAGGCCCAGCGCACACGGGCAGGCGATGATCAGCACTGCCACCGCCGCGGTGAAAGCGGCGCCCACGCCGTCGCCGGTGCCGAGCCAGAACCCGAGCGTGCCAAGCGCCAGCGCGATCACGATCGGCACGAAAATCCCGGAGATGCGGTCGGCCAGCCGCTGCACCTGCGCCTTACCGGTCTGCGCGTCCTCCACCAGCTTGGCCATCTGGGCCAGCTGCGTGTCGGCTCCCACCCGGGTCGCGCGGACGATCAATCGGCCGCCCGCGTTCACCGTCGCACCGGTCACCCCATCGCCAGGCTTGACCTCGACGGGCACGGACTCGCCCGTCAACATCGAGGCGTCCACGGCCGAGGTGCCTTCCTCGATCACCCCGTCGGTGGCGATCTTCTCACCCGGCCGGACCACGAACCGGTCACCGACCGAAAGCTCCTCTACCGGGACCCGCCGCCCGTCGGCCAACTCCACGTCCTTGGCGCCCAGTTCCAGAAGGGCTCGCAACGCGGCGCCCGCCCGCCGCTTGGAGCGTGACTCGAAATACCGGCCGGCCAGGATGAACGCCGTCACCCCCGCCGCCGCCTCCAGGTAGATGTTGCCGGAGCCGTCGGTGCGCTCGATGGTGAACGCGAACGGGTGCGTCATCCCGGGCGTGCCAGCGGTGCCGAAGAACAACGCCCACAGCGACCAGCCCAGCGCGGCGATGGTGCCGATCGAGATCAGCGTGTCCATCGTCGCCGCGCCGTGCCGCAGGTTCGTCCAGGCCGCCTTGTGGAACGGCCAGCCCGCATACACCACCACCGG
>NZ_JBQQBR010000136.1:0-1713 GCF_052245935.1 Nonomuraea sp. 3N208
CAGCTGTTCTTGCGCTCCACCGGCGCCAGCAACCCCAGCAGATACCCCCGCGCCCGCCTGCGCGGCTCCACCCGCCCGAACCGTCCCGCCACCCGCGCGAACAGCTCATCAAACCCTGCCAGCCAGGGTCTTCCGCAGTCACCGACTCAGACACAGCCAAGATCGTACACTAACGAACTGCCGTTGTAATATTAGTACTCCAGTGACACTTCGCGATCATGGTTCGGATCTGCGCTGGTAGTGGCAGTGTCGGGCTCTCGCTTGGTGACGGCGACGCCAGTCCGACCAGCGCATGATGGCCGTGACCGTGTGAGCCGTGGTCAGCACGAGCGTGGCCAGTAACCGGCGGATCTCGGGCAGCGTCAGGGGGATGCGGTCGTCGGCGGTGCTGGTTGGCTGGGCGGCGGCGATCGCGGTCAACAGGGCCAGGGCGAGCATGGCCAAGGTGACGTGCCGGTGCCAGGCCGTCCAGCCCCGCACCTGGTAGTGGTCCAGCCCGACCTGGCTCTTTGCGGCTTGGAAGGACTCCTCCACCGCCCAGCGGCTTGCGGCGATCTTGACCAGGGCCATCAGGGGCTGCCGGGTGGGCGCGTAGCAGCGGTAGAACGCCAGCTCGCCGGTGGTCAGGTTGCGTCGGATCAGCAGCCACCGATTGCCCTCCGTCTCACTGTCGTCGATGCGTGCCCAGGCCCAGGCATACCAGCGCGGTCCCTTGGCGCCCTGACCGGCGCGGTAGCGGTGCCAGTGCCGATCGGCCACCCTTGCTGCGACCTCGGCCGCGCTGACCTGGACGCCTTCGAGATCGACACGCCGGTTGCCCGCGATGGCCAGCACGTACCCGATGCGGCGCGCTTCCAGGGCGGCGCGAAGGCGCGGGTCTTGGCCGTAGACCTCATCGCCGGTCACCCAGGAGGCGGGTACGCCCGCGTCCAGCGCGGCCAGGATCATCTGCGTGGCCAGCGCGGGTTTGGTGGCGAAGGCGATCTCGTCTGGGACGCCGGCTGCCTGGCACCGGTCGGGGTCGGCCAGCCAGGTGTGCTCGGGCAGGTAGAGCCGCCGATCCAGCAGGGCCCGGCCACGTGGGGTGGTGTAGGCCAGGAACACCCCGATCTGGCAGTTCTCGATCCGGCCCGCGGTGCCGCTGTATTGCCGCTGCACCCCGGCCGAGCGGGTGCCTTTCTTGACGAAGCCGGTCTCATCGGCGATCAGGACGCCGCCCGGGCCGAGCCGGTCAACGACGAAGGCGCGCACGTCATCGCGTACGGCGTCGGCGTCCCAGCGGGCTGTGCGTAGCAGCCGCTGCAGGGCCTGCGGGCCGAGCAGTCCGGCATGTTCGGCCAGGTTCCAGCAGTTCTTGCGGTCGATGTCGGCCAGCAGCCCGCGCACGTAAGCGTCGGCCGCCCGGCGTGGTTCGACGCGACCGAACCGGCCAGCGATCCGGGCCATCAACTCGTTGAAGATGACCATCCAGCCGTCAGGGTCTACGCTGTGGTCCGCGGCCACCGCACGATCTTTGGTTGTCTTCACAAACTCCGAATGATCACGCGGTGGCCGTCGCCATGTGACCCCAACACCTAAAGATCGCTAAGTGTCACTGGAGTACTACTGAGGCTCCGCCTCGGACCGCCGAGATTGCCGGTTCCGCTGGCGATCTGGCATCGGTGAGTTCATCGTCACGACCATAGAAACGGTTGCGGTGGGTGGTCATCATGG
>NZ_JBQQBR010000137.1:0-1672 GCF_052245935.1 Nonomuraea sp. 3N208
GAAGAGCCGGCGGATGCGGGGTTGCTGTCGTCAGCGGGCGGCTCGGGCACTACGGTAAGCGGCACGGGTGTGCCTTCCCGACCGACGTTGGCGCGTCGGCCTTATCTCGAAACCACATCGGATGATCAGGGAAGGTACACCCCTTCCCGGCAGATCCACAGGTTTCGATCATTGCTCCCGAGCGTCTCGCTATGCTTCTCGACGCTAGAGATCGATCACCGTGTTGCGACAACCCCTGGAATTCACCGAATCCCGGGCGGGGCTTTCTTATGGCTTGGAGGCGCCATGTAGTTCGGGACCCAGGGCGGGCCTCGGCTCGCGCTACGGGCTCCACCTGATGTTGGGGTTGATGCCGCCGGTCCAGTTGAAGGTGGCCATGTTGTCCCACTGGTTGCCGGTGTCGTTCATGTTGGCCGGGTCCCAGCCGTTGCCGGAGATCGCGTACCAGGTCGGCTCCCAGTAGAAGACCCCTATGGCTCCGGCGTTGCGGGCGGTGTTCTGGACCGCGGTGAAGTTGCTCGCCTGCCCCGACCACGTGGCCGGGTAGCCGGAGCACGGTGCCGAGCCGTTCACCACGTTCGCCTCGCCGTCGGCGTTCGCCGCGGTGAACGGGTAGGCGGTTTCGGCCACGATCACCGGCTTGCCGTAGCGGGTCCTCACGTCGTTGAGCACCGAGGACAGGGTGGACAGGGAGCCGTGCCACATGCAGTAATACGACAGGGCGGTGATGTCCCACGGCACGCCTTTGGCGCGGATTCCGTCGTAGAACCAGCGTGCGTTGGCGAGGCTGTTGGCGTTCGCCGTGTGGATGATCACTTGGGTACCGCTGTTGCAGGCCTTGGTCGCGTTGTAGCCCGCCTTCAGCAGCAGGCTCAGGTTGGTGAAGTCGTTGTTGACGACCCTGCCGTCGTTCCAGAGCATCCCGACGTTGATCTCGTTGCCGATCTGCACGCTGTCCGGCGTGGTGCCCTGCGCCTTAAGGCTGGTGCAGACGTCGTAGGTGTAGTTGTAGACGTCCGTCTGGAGCTGGCTGATGCCGTGGCTGGCCCAGGCGGCCGGTTTGTACTGCTTGCCGGGGTCGGCCCAGGTGTCCGAGTAGTGGAAGTCGATCATCAGGCCGAGGCCCCTGGCCTTGACCGCCCGGGCGTACGCCAGGACCTTCGCCTTGTTGTTGTATCCGCTCGCCGGGTTGTTCCAGATGCGCAGCCGGACGTAGTTGACTCCGACGCCCGTGAGAATGTCCAGCGGGTCGGCGGCCGTGCCGGCGGCGTTGTAGTACCTGGCTCCGAGGTCCAGGCTGCGCTGGACCGAGGAGATGTCGGCGCCGCGCATGGTCAGCGTGGCGGCCGAGGCGGGCGGTGGACTCGCCGGTATGAGAGCGAGAAGCATCACCAGTGTCAGCAGGAGCGTGACCCCGATTCTCCTCCATAAGCAGTGGTAGACGGCCATTCCGATCTCCTTGACCAAGAAATGGGTGGGGGTGGTCTTGATCCGCTGCCTCTGTGAACGCTCACGGACGGATGTGATGAAGACATGCCAGAAAAACGTAAGCATTCATCAGGGCTCAAGATCGGGTACGGCGTGAGCGTCGTGCTGCTCGTGGGATGATCTTTCGGTGCAGGCTGGGGATGGGCGTCCGTCGTATGACGAGCTTGCCGCCCTGGTCGTGGAG
>NZ_JBQQBR010000138.1:0-1665 GCF_052245935.1 Nonomuraea sp. 3N208
CCTGGTCCGCGCCGGGGCGAAGTTCCGCAAGGGCAAGCTCGTCGAACGCCCCGAGGACTCACCAACGATCGAAGACTCCCAGAAAGCCGCTTAAAAGATCTTGATCCACAGGTATTGACGATTGCTCTGAGCGCAAGCGCAACGGCCGCTAACTCCTCGCCACTCCATCGTGACAGGTTGGTGCCCTTCGGAAAGTACTGGCGCAGCAGGCCGTTGATGCTTCTATGTCAAGCCGCAGACTGATGTTGTGTGATTTGGTGTTGCCAGGATGCTCGGTCGGTGGTCATTGCGCGGTGGATGACGTCGATGAGGTGGCGTTGGAGGATGCGGCGGGCGCCGCGTTTGCCTTTGACGGGTTCATGGCGGGCCAGGAGTTCCTGGGCTGCTGGGTGGAAGCGTTTCTAGACGATGGCCGCGGTGTAGAGGACGCTGTTGAGCCGGCGGTTGCCGCCTCGATGGAGGCGGTGGCGTTCCTGGTCTGAGGAGTAGACGGGGATGAGAGCGCAGCCGGTGTAACGCGCGAGCTTGGCCGAGGTGGGAAAGCGGTGATGTCGCCGATCTCGGCGATGAGGACGGCGGCGGAGGTGTGGCTGATGCCGGTGATCTCCAGGAGGGCCGGGGCCAGCGGGATGACGATCTCCTTGATCGTGGCGTCGAGGTCGTGAATACGCCGGTTGAGCTCCGAAAGCTCGGTGGTCATGTCCAACAGCACCCTGCGGACGTGGGCGCCCACGTGGACAGCTGCCAGCAGGCAGGCCAGCGTGTCCGTGCCTTTGGGCCGGGACAGGTCGCCCGGGTGTGGTCGAGCCAGAGATGGAGCTGGGCTTTGAGCTGGTTGATCAGCGTGGTGCGGCGTTTGATGAGATCGGCACGGTAGTCAACCAGAACACGCAGCTCGCGGACGTGTTCGTCGATGCGGTGCCGGGCTAGTTCAGGGGTGGCGATGGCAGCACGGGCGGCTGCGGCGGCATCCACGGGATCGGACTTGGCGCCGGTGGCGGCGTGGAGTCTGCGGTGGGCTGCGGTCAGCCGGGTGGGAACCCAGACCACCTCATGGCCTGCGAGCAGCAACCCGTCGGCCAGGCGGCGGGCGAAGCCGCGACCATCCTCGATGGCCCAGACGACAGGCGCGCCGTCGACGATCGTCCGGGCCCAGCCGAGCAACGCGATGATCAGCAGAGCATCGTTCTTCACCGTGAACGGCTTGCCGATCCGTCGGCCGTCAGCTCCGACGGCCACCGCGACGTGGACGTGCTTGTGCGGGTCGATCCCCACTGTCACCATCGAGTCCTCATCTCTGCTGTAGCGATGACGAACAGAGACGAGGGCCCTGGCCGGGGGACAGACCTATTGCGAGTTAACGGCTCAGCAGGCTTCTATCAAGTCACTCCCGGTCAGGGCCCTCGCCCGGGGGGCAGCCGTGGACAGATCAACGGAAAGCCTTCCGGCACGTGTTCTCCGAGTCACCCAGCCGCCCATGCTGAGCCTCTCCCGTCGAAGAAGCCCCGCACAACTCACCTTGCGGAATAGGTGTTCTGAGTACCTGGCGGCCGAGCCGCCGGTGGCCCCGCCCACGGCGCTATCGCGTCAGGGCACCCAGCCCCGCAAGATCGACCGCCTGACGGGTGTGGTGGACGCGTGGCTGCGGGCCGACATCACGCTGAA
>NZ_JBQQBR010000139.1:0-1656 GCF_052245935.1 Nonomuraea sp. 3N208
CGCGAGTCGGCGAACGTGCCGTCGGCGTTGAGCACCGTGTTGGCCTGCGCCTTGACGTAGCGGTCTTCCTCGTCGGCGGTCAGGTAGTCGATCTGCTCGGTCACCCTGCCGTCGACGACCTTGCGGTACGGCGTCTCGACGAAGCCGAAGGCGTTGATCCGCCCGTAGGAGGCGAGCGAGCCGATCAGACCGATGTTGGGACCTTCAGGGGTCTCGATCGGGCACATCCGGCCATAGTGGGACGGGTGCACGTCACGAACCTCGAAGCCGGCCCGCTCACGCGACAGACCACCGGGACCCAGCGCGGACAGACGCCGCTTGTGCGTCAGCCCGGCCAGCGGGTTGGTCTGGTCCATGAACTGCGACAGCTGCGAGGTGCCGAAGAACTCCTTGATCGACGCCACGACCGGGCGGATGTTGATCAGGGTCTGCGGCGTGATGGCCTCGACGTCCTGCGTGGTCATGCGCTCGCGGACGACGCGCTCCATGCGGGCCAGGCCCAGGCGGACCTGGTTCTGGATCAGCTCGCCGACGCTGCGTAGGCGGCGGTTGCCGAAGTGGTCGATGTCGTCGACCTCGACGATGACCTCGCGGCTGACGCCCGGCATCGCCTCCTCGCCCGCGTGCAGGCGCACGATGTATTCGATCGTGGCGACGATGTCGTCCTCGGTCAGCGTGCCCTGGGTGATCTCCGAGTCAACGCCAAGCTTCTTGTTGATCTTGTAGCGACCCACCTTGGCGAGGTCGTACCGCTTGGGGTTGAAGTAGAGGTTCTCCAGCAGGGTCTGCGCCGACTCCTTGGTCGGCGGCTCACCCGGCCGCAGCTTGCGGTAGATGTCGAGCAGCGCGTCGTCCTGGCCGGCCGTGTGGTCCTTCTCCAGGGTGGCGCGCATCGATTCGTACTGGCCGAAGCGCTCGAGGATCCGGTCGCTGGTCCATCCCAGTGCCTTGAGAAGCACGGTGACGGCCTGCTTGCGCTTGCGGTCGATGCGCACACCGACGCTGTCGCGCTTGTCGATCTCGAACTCGAGCCAGGCACCCCGGGACGGGATGACTCTGCAGCTGTACAGATCTTTGTCCGACGTCTTGTCCACGGAACGGTCGAAGTAGACACCCGGCGAACGGGTCAACTGCGAGGTTACGACACGCTCGGTGCCGTTGACGATGAAGGTGCCCTTCGGCGTCATGAGCGGGAAATCGCCCATGAACACCGTCTGGCTCTTGATCTCACCGGTGGTGTTATTGATGAACTCCGCCGTCACGAACATCGGGGCGGAGAAGGTCATGTCCTTGTCTTTGCACTCATCGACGGAGTACTTTGGCGGCTCGAACCGGTGATCGCGGAACGACAAGGACATGGTCCCCGAGAAGTCCTCGATGGGACTGATCTCTTCGAAGATCTCTTCGAGGCCCGACTGGGTCGGGACGTCCTTGCGCCCGGCCTGACGAGCCGCCTCTACCCGGGCCTTCCACTTCTCGTTTCCGAGCAGCCAATCGAAAGACTCGGTCTGCAGAGCGAGAAGGTCAGGAACTTCGAGAGGCTCCTGGATACGCGAAAAAGAGACGCGACGGGGACCAGCGGGTACGGCGGAGGCGTTGCGCGAGGCTGCCAACAGATGTCCTTCCGAGGGCTCGCGGCGGACTGACTACACGCAC
>NZ_JBQQBR010000140.1:0-1647 GCF_052245935.1 Nonomuraea sp. 3N208
TTCTCGTGGAGATCGAGCCAGGATTGTTCGCTCAGCCGCGTCCATAGCCCGGCAACGAGCCCGTGACCAGCACTCCTCATGCAGCGCAAGCGATCAACGGGGCATCAACTCGCGAACCGCCCTCTGACACAGGTGACGCCAGGGCTGCGCCGAAGGAACCGCTTGATAACCAGGACTCGGGTACCGTCGACACCACGGCAACCGCTCGGGGATCGACATGAGATGGATCATACGATTCGGCCCAGCGGACATGGATGAGTTCCGCCGGGCCGTCGATCAAAGACTGTGCGCCGAGCTCTAACGAATGGGGTAGGCGTCCTCAAGCTCGTGACGGTCCCCGGGAAGCACGGATTCGACCACGACCCAGGGCTTGCCCGTGGCATCGCAGGCGACGGCGTAGTTGCCACCCTTCCATAAATCATGCGGTCGGGTGTTGTAGAAGCCTCAGCGTGGCATTGCCCGAGCGTGCTGCGCCGAAAGGGCCGCCCATCGCTCAACATCGCCTACCTGGCCACCTGGCGGCCATGCGGAATGCTCGCTCACCTGTACATCCCTCCAGCCGCCGTCGTTCGCATCAGGCACAGGAAGTTCTGCTCCACCGCGCTCGACGAGCACCAGGGCCGTCGCTATGAAGCCCTCCATGAGTGAGTGCAGGATTGGATGGTTCGAACGCTCGTAGCGCCCGATAAGTGTACTCACGAAGGCCGCGAAGGTGGCCAGGTCGACCTCACATTCGTCGCTCTCCATAGGGCCGAGCCCTGTCGGTAATCCCGTCTCGGGGGCAAGAGCCTCCGCTGATCGTATGAATAGACCAGCGACTCCGTTAGAGGGGTTCCAGAGGACTTGATCGCCAACCTGGAAATACTGACTCATGTTCTCCTCGTTCCACCACGGTCTGGCGTCCTCGACGTCAGAGACGCCGTCCATCCAGACTTGACGTCTACGATCATTAGACGAGGCCACGTTGCGTGTGCAACCTGGGACCCTTCTCGCGTGCCCACCGCTCGGGCCGCGACGTTGGGCCCGGAGATTGCCGCTTCCTACGTATCCCCGGATGTCGCCGCAGGTCCGTCGTAGTAGCCCGGCCGAGCTACTAGGACGGACTCGAACTGTCTGCCCTCAAGGTCGTCCTCTGTTTCAGGCGTGATAGAGCGCCAAAAGGCCAAGAGGAGCTCAGGCAAGGTGTAACTGTGTCCGTTCTCTTCCTCGATCACCGTTGTGCGCTGCCGAAGCTGCGCCACCAGCTCTTCCACAGGGGTGGCGAAAACATCCAACTCCGCCCAGAAAACACGGTCCCACTCATCCGCACCGGCTACTGGGGTGTAGACCTCAATGGCTTCGACGACCTGAGACTTATCGAAGTACGCGAATACGGAGGCGCCAGAAGAGGACCGGTGAACAACCCAGCCGGAGCCGTAGGCCTCCGGTGTCCCAAGCGTCGCCAAGGCAGCGTGTGTATCTGCATGTGACATTCCGATTCGGATGGGACCAGCGCCAAATGGCGGCGACAGCTCGAAGAGCGGGCCTGTCCAGAAAACGGTGTAACTCGATCTTGAATTAGTTCTATCGAGTGGTCGGGGTCAGACGGCCTTCGAAGGTGATGGCGAAGGCGTTCAGAGCGGCTTTCCAGCGGGTGATCCAGCGTTT
>NZ_JBQQBR010000141.1:0-1626 GCF_052245935.1 Nonomuraea sp. 3N208
TTACGGCGCTTGACGAACTCCAGCACCTGATCGAACAGCGGATGGAATCGATGCGTTACCCAAACACGGGCCGGGTATAGCGCATCATCCGAATCACGCGCAGTCGACGGCGAGGTCCAACAACCCCGCCGAACAGCCTCAGCGCATGGTCAAACTGCAGATGAAGATCGGCGGATGCTGGCGCAGCGTGCGCACCGCCGCCCGCTACTGCCTCATCCGCTCCTACCTCGGCACCGCCCGCAACCACGGCATCCACCCACTCGATGCCCTCCGTGATGCTCTGGCCGGAAACCCCTGGATGCCACCACAAAACGCCTGATCACTCACAGGCGTGAATGGATACGATCCGGCCGGCGTGAGCCTTCTCAGTGCCGAGCTCGCCTGGACCTGCGTCGACCTAATGGCCACCGCGCTGCGGGCGGCGTCCAGCGATGCTCATGCCGTGCCAGGCGCCCAGTACGGCTTCGCCGATCGCACCACGTTCACCCGCGCCTTCGTCCGGTGCTATGGAATCGCCCCGGCCGAGCTCCGCGCGAACGGGCGCCAGGGGCATCCTGTCTATGGCGTCGGCAGGTCCGCGCGACGAATGCGCTGGTCGAGTTCCCAAAGCGCCGTCTTGTCGTCGTCGTAACGCAGCGACTCGTATGCGGCTTCGTACTTCAGCCACTGCACGTCACGATGCTCCAGGGAGAGCACTATCTCGGCCTGGTCTCGGGTGACGTCCATGGCAAAGAAGTGCTTGCGCACGATATAGACGTTCTCGGGCCAAAGCTTGCTAGCTGCAAAGCAGCTCTTTTCTACTCCGCTTACCATGTCGAGTTTGAACAGCGGCGCTGCCGCAGGCAGCCCGGTCTCCTCGGTGATCTCGCGACGGGCCGCGGTCTCCAGATCCTCACCTTCCTCGACACCGCCGCTCACGCTCTGCCAATGGGAATCATCCGCTCGCTGGAAGACAGCATATTCGGGCAGGCCTGCCGTGGTCCGGAAGAGAAAAACAAGTACGGTATAGGGCTGGCGCATATGACACGTCCATTCTCATAGATGATTCCTTAAAACGGGTCGATCAGTCGGAAGAATAGCTGTTCCGAGAGCGAAATGGGGCAGTTGATGACGGCTCGGCGGGTGTGGTTGTCGATGTCGGCGGTGGTGAACCGATTGACGCCGTTCCAGCTGGACCAGTTGGGGCCCCGTTGTCCGGCCCACCCCCTTGAGGGAGCATCGTGCTAAATGGCGCTCTCAGGGTGGTTGGATTGCCGGGTTGTGTGCTGATTCGAGGAAAGGCAGTGCAGCGGCGAGGAAATCTTCGGGCGCTTCGGCGAAAGGCCGTCGTTGCCATCTCCCGCACGACCGGAGTGCGTTTACGGAGATAAAGCTTTGGCAGTCGGCGGCTACAGCTAACTGAAGAGCGGCATCGCTTCCAGTCCGACGATCGCCGCTGACTGACTGACTGACTGACTGACTGACTGCTGCCGACGGGGATATCGTCCGTAGCCATGACTGTATCCATTCAGGCCTGTGATTAATCAGGCGGTTTGTGGCGGCATCCAGGGATTCCCGGCGAGCGCGTCGCGGAGGGCGTCGAGGGGATGGATGCCGTGGTTGCGGGCGGTGCCGAGGTAGGAGCGG
>NZ_JBQQBR010000142.1:0-1596 GCF_052245935.1 Nonomuraea sp. 3N208
CTGCTCGTGGTGTTCGTGCTGTTCCAGCGGCAGATCGTACGCGGCGTCGCCCACACCGGCCTGGCCGGCCAGTAACGCCTTGCCCGCTCAGGTGGGGGTGTGGCCGACGTTCTCGCCTCTGGACTCCGGGACGCTCGGCCACGCGGCGGCCGCCGTCGTACAGGAGGAGCTGGAAGCAGGGCGCGGCGCCCCCCACCATGCCGACCGCGGAAGTCGTATTGTTGCCAGGCAATTACCAGGAACTGACGGTAGTCTCGCTCGGCATGAACTGGCAGCGTAAGGTCAACAAAGCGCTGGTCAGGTTCACCGGATTCCAGATCGAACGGGCGGGGAAAGAGCCATCGGCCCCTCCTGTCCCCGAGGTCAGACCGCCCGCGGATCCGCTGACCGACCGGCTGCTCGAAGCCCCTGTGTTCCTCCTGTCCCCCGTGCGGTCCGGCTCGACGCTCCTGCGGTCGATACTGAACGCCCATTCGGCCCTGCACGCTCCCCATGAGCTGCACGTACGACGGCTGAAGGTGAGTTTCGAGACGAACCTGGCGTCGAAGGCGATGGCGGCGCTCGGCCACAACCAGGCCGATCTCGAGCACTTGCTGTGGGACCGCGTCCTGCACCGGGAGCTGGTCCGCAGCGGCAAGCGGTACATCGTGGACAAGACACCTGCGAACGCCTTCGCCTACCAGCGCATCGCAGCCTGCTGGCCCGACGCCCGCTTCATCTTCCTGCTGCGCCACCCCGCCTCGATCGCCACGTCCTGGCACGAGGCCAGCCCCGACAGGCGCACTCAGGAAGAGGCCGCGCTGGACGCGCTGCGGTACATGAAGGCCGTGCAGCGGGCCAGGAAGGCACTGCCCGGCCTGACCGTCAGGTACGAGGAGCTCAGCGCCGAGCCGGAGCGCATCACCCGCGAGATCTGCGCGTTCCTGGACCTGGAGTGGGAACCGGAGATGCTCTCGTACGGCAAGCAGTCGGTGATCGAGAAGGGGCTCGGCGACTGGCGTGACAAGATCCGATCCGGCACCGTGCAGCCCGCCCGCAAGCTGCCCGCCGAGCACGAGATCCCCGAGGCGTTGAAGCCGATCTCCCGCACCTGGGAGTACCTCTCATGAAGATCCGCTATCTCATGCTGCACGCGTACGGCATGGGCGGCACCATTCGCACGATCGTCAACCAGGCGAACGCGATGGCCGCAGCGGGGCACGAGGTGGAGCTGGTCAGCGTGGTACGGCGGCGCGACACGCCGCAGTTCACGCTGGACCCGCGGATCACGATCACCACGCTGGTGGACCAGCGTGGTGGGCGCAGGGCCGACTCGCTGGGGCGCCGGGCCTGGCGCCGGGTCCGCGGCAAGGTCGTGCCGCGTGGCGAGTTCGCGGCCGACTACTTCACCGAGCGGGTGGAATGGGCGGCCATGGACTACTGCGCCAAGCTGCGTGACGGCATCTTGGTCACCACCAGGCCCGCGCTCAACCTGATCTCCGCCCGCCGTACTCCCACGAGTGTCATCAGGGTCGCCCAGGAGCACATGAACCTGTCGGCCTACCCCGACACCATCCGCAGGGAGATCGCCCGACACTACGGCCGGTTCGATGCGAT
>NZ_JBQQBR010000143.1:0-1571 GCF_052245935.1 Nonomuraea sp. 3N208
GGTAGGCGGCGAAGTGGTCCGCGTTGGTGTCGACACCGACCATGCCTTCAGCGCGGGCGGTGGCCAGCGGGATCGTCTGCACCGTCGGCCTGGTCCACGAGGCCGTCAGGTACCAGCGGTCCCGCTGCACGTCGAGGTGGATGCGGTAGGCCACGGCACGGTTGTGCTCGATGCGGTCTCGCCACTCGGCGCCCCGGTGCTGGAACTGCACCTTCGCGGCCAGCACGTACCGGCCGTGCCTGGCATTGGCCAGGCGCGCCAGCGGGGACGGGAGCCTGATGCTCACCTCGCCCTCGGGCGTGATGCGGATCGTCTCGTTGCCGAACCGCTTGCCCGACTCGCCGTCGGCGGCGAGGAACCAGCGCTCGGCTTCCCAACGCTGCCGCCATTCGGCCTCGGTGAGCTGCGCGGCGGCGAGGTTGTGACGGTTGCCCAGCAGGCGCCGGCCGCCGCGCACCACATGCACGACACCGGCCTCACGCTCGGCGCGGGCCGTATCGAGGCGGCGAGTGAGGACGGCCAGGCGGCGGGACTTGTGGAACCACTCACCCTTGGAGCGGTATCCGCCCAGGGCCCGCTTGGTGCCCTTGTCTCCGATCGGCAACGACAGGCGGTGCAACAGCGTGCGCACACCCGCTTCGAGGTTCTGGATGTGGGCGAGCTGGCAGCGGCGCGCCAGTGCCCACTGGTCGTGGGTGGCTTTGGTGATCGACCCGGCCCAGCGGGAGGACGAGGCGGCGGTCAGGCCCTGCTTCCGGGCCGCCCACGTATCCGAGTTGTGCTCCAGACCATCGGCGCACCGGGTCTTGAGGTCCAGCGACGCGAGGCGACCTAGGTGTTCGCCGACCAGGCGCAACACCTTGTCGTCCTCGGGCGTGAGGTGCTTGAGGCGGCCGCGTATCGCCACGCCGGACGGGCCCAGAGCAACGAACGGGTCATCGATGGTGCGGAACTGCTTCTTGTTGGGATCACTCACCGGCAGCCGCCTCAAGGGCTTTCTCGGCTCGGTTCTTCGCCGAGCGGCGGCCGTACAATCGGGCACAGAACGAGGTCAGGACCTCCACCATGTCGCGCACCAGGTCGTCATCGACCTCGCCATCATCGAGGACAACGAGCCGGCGACCGGCGGCAGTCAGGGCAGCTTCGACGAGTTCGACGTTCATACGGCCGAGCCGGTCCTTGTGCTCCACCACCACGGTGGTCACCTTCGGGTCGGCCAGCAGCCGACGGGCTTTCGTACGGCAGCCGTTCATTCCCGAGGCGATCTCCGACTCGACACGAACCACCTTGTGACCGGCTTTCGCCGCCCACGCTGACAGGCGTGCGATCTGCCGCTCCAGATCGGCCTTCTGATCGTGCGAGGAGACACGGGCGTACAGGCCCACACCACCAGTCACAGACGGTGAGGTGTTCGCGTCGATGTTCACCAGGATCGTGCGCGGCCCCACTCGCTCCGCAGGGACCGGCAACGTGCCCTCACGGAACCAGCGGTACGCAGTACGCGGGGCGATCCCCTGTGCGCGTGCCCATTCCGTCAGGTTCATGCACAAGATCATACAGCACTCGTGACA
>NZ_JBQQBR010000144.1:0-1561 GCF_052245935.1 Nonomuraea sp. 3N208
GAGCGCGCGGGCGTTCAGCCGCTGTCCGTCGAGGACGGGCTGGCCCTGTTCGACACCGCTGTATCGTCCGACCGGGCCGTGCTGATCCCCGCACGATTCGCTCAGACACGGACCAAGGTTCGCCGCGCCAGCACGGCCAACGGCTTCGCTCAGCGCCTGGCCGCGCTGGACTCCGCCGACCGCCAGTCGATGCTTTCTGATCTGGTCCGTGGCAGCGCGGCTACGGTGCTCGGGTTCGCCGACGGCTCGGCGATCGATTCTCAACGCCAGTTCCAGGACCTCGGCTTCGACTCGCTGACGGCGGTCGAGTTCCGCAACCAGCTCAACGCGGCCACCGGGCTGCGGCTCCCGGCCACGCTGATCTTCGACTACCCGACGGCTGAGGCGGTGGCGGAGTTCCTGGCGAATGAGCTGGTCGGCGGGCAAAGCTCAAAGGCCGTGGCCACCGTGGCCGCCGCCGTCGACGAGCCGATCGCGATCGTGGGCATGGCCTGCCGCTACCCAGGTGGCGTGGAGTCGCCCGAGGATCTGTGGGAGCTGGTGGCACAGGCTCGGGACGCGATCGGGGACTTCCCGGCCGATCGTGGGTGGGACGTGGAAGGGGTGTACGGACCGGAGCCCGGCACACCTGGGAAGACCTACACGCGCCAGGGCGGTTTCCTGTACGACGCCGCCGAATTCGACCCGGTGTTCTTCGGGATCTCGCCGCGTGAGGCGCTGGCGATGGATCCGCAGCAGCGGTTGCTGCTGGAGGCGTCGTGGGAGGCGATCGAGCGGGCCGGGATCGATCCTGACGGGTTGCGAGGCAGCCGGACGGGTGTCTTCGCGGGCGTGATGTATCACGACTACGGGCTGGGCACTCCCGCCTCGACGAGTGGTGGCAGCTTGGTCTCCGGCCGGGTCTCCTACACGCTGGGGCTGGAAGGCCCGGCGGTGACGGTGGACACGGCGTGTTCGTCGTCGCTGGTGGCGTTGCACTGGGCGGCGCAGGCGCTGCGGTCGGGTGAGTGTGATCTGGCGCTGGCCGGTGGCGTGACGGTCATGTCGACACCCGGCATGTTCATCGAGTTCTCGCGGCAGCGTGGGTTGTCGGCGGATGGGCGGTGCAAGGCGTTCTCGGCGTCGGCCGATGGCACCGGCTGGGGTGAGGGTGTCGGTGTGCTGCTGGTGGAGCGGCTGTCGGACGCGCGCCGGAACGGGCACCAGGTGCTGGCAGTCGTTCGCGGGTCGGCGATCAACCAGGACGGGGCCAGTAACGGGTTGACGGCTCCGAATGGTCCTTCGCAGCAGCGGGTGATCCGGCAGGCGCTGGCGAACGCCGGGCTGTCGACTGTGGACGTGGATGCGGTCGAGGCCCATGGGACGGGCACGACGCTGGGCGATCCGATTGAGGCGCAGGCGCTGATTGCCACGTATGGGCAGGAGCGGGAGCGGCCGCTGTGGCTCGGGTCGTTGAAGTCGAACATCGGTCACACCCAGGCGGCTGCCGGGGTGGCCGGTGTGATCAAGATGGTGATGGCGATGCGGCACGGGATGCTGCCGCAGACGTTGCACGTGGGTG
>NZ_JBQQBR010000145.1:0-1542 GCF_052245935.1 Nonomuraea sp. 3N208
AGTACCTGGCGGCCGAGCCGCCGGTGGCCCCGCCCACGGCGCTATCGCGTCAGGGCACCCAGCCCCGCAAGATCGACCGCCTGACGGGTGTGGTGGACGCGTGGCTGCGGGCCGACATCACGCTGAAGGCCAGCGTGATCCACGAAAGGCTCGTCGACCAGCACGGCTGGGACGGGCACTACCAGCGGGTGAAGATGTACTGCGCGCAGGCCCGGCCACAGATCGCCGCCGAGCTAGAGGCCGAACGGGACGGCGCCGACAGTGGGGCCAGCAGCGGGTTGCGCGGGCTGCACCGCCGGTTCGAGACCGTCCCGGGCGCCCAAGCGCAAGTCGATTGGGGAGACGAAGGCGGCATCCTGGCGCACGCGGGCATCACCAAGGTGTACTCCTTCCACATGGTCCTGTCCTATTCCCGGGACCCGTTCTGCTGCTTCACCACCTCGATGGACCTGGCGACGTTCTGGGAGTGCCACCGGCGGGCGCTCGCCCACTTCGGCGGCGCTCCGGGCGTGATCGTGTATGACCGGACCAAGACCGTGGTCAAGCGGCACGTCGCGCCGGGCAAGGCGGTGCCGCTGCATCCGCAGGCGGTGGCGTTCGCCGGCCACTACGGCTTCGACCTGGACGTCCTGGCGGCCTACCGGCCGACGGGCAAGGGACGGGTGGAGCGTCAGGTCGAGATCATCCGCGATCATGTCCTGGCCGGGCGCAGCTTCGCCTCGATCGCCGAGTTGGACGCCGCGTTCACCGCGTGGGTGCCGATCCGCCGCGGCCAGGTGCACCGCACCCACGGCGAGGTCATCGGCCGGCGTGCCGAGCGGGATCATGCCGCGTTGCGGGCGTTGCCGTCGGCGCCGTATCTGGTGACCGACAAGCACCTGCGCCGCGTCGGCAAGGACTGCCTGATCTCCTTTGAGGGCAGCCTGTATTCGGTCCCGGCCCGGCGCATCCGTGCTCGTCAGCAGGTCGAACTGCGCGTCACCGGCAGCGAGGTGCTCATCTGCGATCCGGCCGCCGTCACCCGCGCCGAGGCGCTGCTGGCCGCTCACCCCCGCGCGAGCGTGCGCGGCTCGTGGGTCATCGATCCCGCGCACTGGGACGGGCTGCCAGACGGTCACACCCGCGCCGTCACGATCAGCGATCACGGCAGCGATCACGGCCCTGGAGTCGACGACCGGCACACCGCCGAACACAGCGAGCACGCCGCCACATCGAAGGCGCTGGAGGCGCTGCTGGGCCGATCCGCCGCCGCCCGAGCCGCCACCGAGGTCACGGTCGCCCGCCGTCCGCTGGCCGACTACGACCTGGCCGCCGGGCTCGGCCAGATCGCCGTGACGCCGGGCACGCTCAACTGACCCCCATACCGCACGGGCTCCAGCCGGGGGCACCGGCCGATTCGTGCACCCCGGGGCGCGATCAATCCATCGCCACACCACAAACCAGCCACGACAACCATGACGATGACAAGGAATCCGATGAGCACCGATATCACCTACACACCTGATGGCATCAACCCGCGTCTGGCCCTGGACTTCACTGAGA
>NZ_JBQQBR010000146.1:0-1532 GCF_052245935.1 Nonomuraea sp. 3N208
GTCAGGCAGCCTGGGTCAGGGTGACGGTGAAGCCGAGCGCTTGGAGTTGCCGGACGTGAGTGCGGGTCTTCTTGTCCCGGTCGATCTTGTTGGCGTGGTAGTCGGCTCCCAGGTCTCGGTAGCGGGCGGTGGGGTCGGCGAGCAGGTGCCAGATGATGACCAGGATCGAGCGGGCCACGGCGACCAGGGCCTTGAGTTTGCCGCGGCGTTTGACGATCCGCCGGTAGCGCTCGCCGAGGAAGGTGTCGGTTCGGGCCGCCACGGCTGCGGCAGTGCCCAGTACGCCTTTCAGGTACGGGTTGCCCTTGCCTGTCTTGCCGCCCCGGCTCTTGGGCCCCGATTGGATCGTGCGGGGACACAGCTTGGCCCAGGAGGCCAGGTGTTCGGCGGTGGCAAAGCGGGTCATGTCCAGCCCAACCTCGGCGAGGATGACCTGGGCGATCTCCGGGCTGATGCCGGGGATCTCATCGAGGCGTTTCACCGCGTTCAGCGCTTGGCGGATGATCGCGGTCACCTCGGCGTGCTCACCCGACCCGTGATCGTCACTGTCGTGACGGTCTTCAGGTGCCTGGGCGGCGGGCAGTTGCCCGAGCAGCGCCTCGATCCGGGCGGTGAGCTGGGCGATCGACGCGTCCAAGCTGTCGATCTGCGTCAGCAGCATCGTGGCGAGTTCGGCGTGGTGATCGTCGAACTGGCCGGTCAACGCCTCGACCAACGCGGGAATCTTGGCCCGCATCTTGCCCCGGGCCAGCTCGGCCAGCACCCGCGGATCACGCTCGCCGGCGATCAGCGCCTCGATCATGTCCCGGGTCGAAGCGGTCGTCAACGTGCTCGCCACCGACGACACCTTGATCAGGGAGTCTTCCAGCAGTTTCTCCAGCCGCTGCCAGTACCGGGTCCGCTCGCCGATCAGATCCACCCGCATCCGGGTGTAGTCCCGCAACGTCCGGATCTGCTTGGGTGGGACGAACGAGGGGCGCAGCAGCCCCTTCTCGGTCAGCTTGGCCAGCCAGACCGCGTCCAGCTTGTCGGTTTTCGGGCGGCCCGGGAGGTTCTTCACGTCGCGGGCGTTGACCAGCTGCACCTCCAGGCCGCGCTCCTCCAGCACGTAATACCAGATGCGCCAGTAATCCCCGGTCGATTCGACCGTGACCTTCTCGATTCCCTGGCACACCAGGTGATCACCCAGCTCGGTGACCGCATTCATGGTGGCGTCCACATCCCACACCTTGGTCAGCCGCCGACCGGCCTTGCCCTCGTGCGGCACCCGGGTGCACACCTTCCCGAAGGCCTTGGCCACATCGATCGCGGCGACCCGTTCCACGAGATGCTCGTGTTCCTCGTCCGGGATCTCCTGGGGTTCTCGCATCACCACCGGGGATCGCTCTCCTTACCAAGATCAGGGGTAGACGGCGGGATGCCCGGGGGCCTCGGTCGGGAACCGAACATTCTGACCGGCGTGCTCGAAGGCAACAGTGCGTGACCCATCAGGGTCGGGCCCCGGCGCCAGACTGTTAGACGGGCTCATGCGG
>NZ_JBQQBR010000147.1:0-1480 GCF_052245935.1 Nonomuraea sp. 3N208
GGCTCTTCGAACTTGATCGGGGTTGAAGCCTGACTGCTCGTGCTCGCGTGGCTGGGGTGCGGTCGGCTCTTGAGCGAGCTCGCGGCTCCCGTCGATCATTTCTGTTGTCGACGCAGAAGATCACAACAGAGAAGCCGCGAGCATGGTCAACGATACGACCCGATTACTGGGCTTGGATGGCCTGGCCGTCGCCGAGGTCATCGCAAGAGATGAACACGCTGGTCAGGGGCCAATCGTCTGGTTGGCGACGATAGACGAACAGGCGAGGGTGTGCCCCGGCTGTGGGGTGCGGGCCACCCGGATGAAGGAGTGGGTGATCACTCGGCCGCGGGATCTGCCGGTTGGCGGGCGTCGCTGTGAGCTGCTGTGGCGCAAGAGGCGCTGGATCTGTTCGACGGCGGTGTGTCCGCGCAGGACGTTCACCGAGCAAGTGCCGCAGGTGCCCGCGCGAGCGCGGCTGACCGAGCGGTTACGCCAGGCCAGCGGGATGGCGGTGGCCGACGGCGGTCGCACGATCGTGCAGTCGGCGCGAGATCACGGGGTGTCCTGGCCGGTGGCCTCGGCGGCGTTCACCGCCTATGCCGAGCGGATGCTGCCGGCCGAGCCGCAGCCGGTCACGGTACTGGGCATCGATGAGACCCGCCGTGGCCGGCCCCGCTGGGTCTATGACGAGGCGGCCCGGGCGTGGCAGGCGGTGGTGGACCGCTGGCATGTCGGGTTCGTGGACCTGTCGCATGGTCAGGGACTGCTCGGCCAGGTCGAAGGCCGCACCACGCAGGTGGTCATCGACTGGCTGCAGGAGCGTGGCCAGAAGTGGAAGGAGCAGGTGCGGTTCGTGGCGATCGACATGTGCACGATCTTCAAGGCGGCCGTGCGGGCCGCGCTGCCGCACGCGGTCCTGGTCGTCGATCACTTTCATGTGGTCCAGTTGGCCAACACGGCCCTCACCGAGATCCGCCGCCGCCTGACCGTGCAGGTCCGCGGACGGCGGGGCCGCAAGGGCAACCGGGAGTGGGAACTGCGCAACCGGCTGACGCGCTCGGCCGCCCGGATGCACGGCGCTCAACTCGACCCAATGATCGACGACCTGATGGCCCTGCCCAAACGACTCGGGGCGCCGATCCTGGCCGCGTGGAACGCCAAGGAAGACCTGCTCGATGTGCTCGCGTTAGCGCGTACGCACCCCGACCGGACCGTGATCGCCGGTCGGCTGTTCCGCTTCTACGATCGGTGCGCCGCCTCTGGCCTGCCCGAGCTCGAACGACTGGCGAGCACCATAGAGACCTGGTGGCCCGAGATTCTCGCCTTCATCCAGACCGGGATCACCAACGCGGGCTCCGAAGGGACCAACCGCGTGATCAAGACCGTCGCCCGTGACGCTTACGGCTTCCGCAACCCCGAATCCCAACGACTCCGCACCCGCTGCGCCACCACGCGAAAGAGCCGCGGCTGCCTCAACCCCGCTTAACTTCGAAGAGCC
>NZ_JBQQBR010000148.1:0-1463 GCF_052245935.1 Nonomuraea sp. 3N208
CGCGGTCGCGGCCTGCCGGGCCGGCTACACCGTCTACTTCACCACGCTGGACGACATGGTCCGACAGCTCAAAGCCGCCGACGCCATCGGCCGCCTCGCCGCCAAGATGAAGACCTACACCCGCCCCAACGTCCTCGTGCTGGACGAGGTGGGATACCTACCGCTCGACCGAGCCGACGCCAACCTGGTCTTCCAAACCATCTCAAAAAGGTATGAAACCGGCTCGATCTTGCTGACCAGCAACAAGGCCTTCTCCGAGTGGGGCCAGGTGTTCGGAGACGAGGTCTTGGTCACCGCCATCCTCGACCGCCTCCTGCACCACTGCGAGATCATCTCGATCAACGGGCCGAGCTACCGGCTCAAGAACCGCCTCACCAGCGAAAATGACGAAAACATGACATGATTCCACCAGTCGACCTCGGGACGTGAGCCCGTACGCAACTCTCCAGATGAGGTCGTACGCCGACACGCGGCTTCTTCAGCCTCCGCCCGGCCAAGCCGAGCTCGGCCATCCGCTTGGCCACGGTGTTCTCCGACAGCTTCCAGCCCTCGGACCTCAGGTCCTGGGTGATGCGCGGCGACCCATAGGTGCCACCGGAGGCGGCAAAGTGCCGTTTGATCTCCTCGTCCAGATGGACGCGCCGCTCTTCCCGAGCTGTTGGCCTGCGGTTCTTCCATTTGTAGAACCACGAGGGCGACACTCCCAGCGCACGAAAGCAGATCTTGTGGGGGACACCAAACTCGGCCCTTTGGGACTCGATGAACTCCACCACAGTTATCGGTTCAGCGAGTCCTTGACCCATAGGACCACGGATCGTTTGAGGACATCACGCTCATCCTCCAACCCGGCGCGCTCCTTCTCCCAGGCGGCCTTGTCCTTGGCGTGCTGCTTGACCAGCTCGGCTTTCTCCCGCCGCAGTCGCGCCAGTTCCTCCTGCTCGGACTCCTTCAGCTTGCCGCCTCTGTTGCCGTCGCGCCCGACCTGCCCTGTTGCGTGCCGGTCCATCTGCACCCAGTTGTACAGCGTGTACTCGTTGATACCCAGATCCCGCGCGATGTGCGCGACAGGTTTGCCGGTCTCCTTGACGATCCTCACCGCCCCAGCCCGGAACTCCGGATCAAAGCGACGCCTCGTGGTTCCTGCCACGACCAAACCTCTCTTGGTTCGGTCTCCACGCTACGAGGGGAAGCCCAATCGTACGATTTGGACTCGTGAGGACCGCCGTGGGGAAATCAAGCAAGTCGGAGGGCGGCTCGAAATACCTGGCGAGACATCTACTGGAACATAAGGCGCAATCTACTCAAATGAACGCCCTCCTAGAGACGGCATAACTCTGTCCAGAGACGGGCGCCTGCACTCATGATGATCCCCGACGACATGGCTGGCGCATTTGCGCAGCGCGAAGGCGTCCACCGCCACCACTCGCACCGCCTCTATCCACGGTTCCGGCGCCGCGCGGACC
>NZ_JBQQBR010000149.1:0-1420 GCF_052245935.1 Nonomuraea sp. 3N208
CAGGGCCACGGCGAGGTATCGGTAACAGCCTGAGCGTCCCTTTCGTGGCGTGACTGTTCGGGGGCTGTAAGAGGGGTCTGGAGACTCGTCTGAGGACGAGAACAGGCACGACCTTCGAGATCATGAGGTTCTCGACGCCTAATGATCACCAGAGAAGAACGTGCCTGTCCTGTCATCATCGCCGATCAGTGCTGCCCTTGGCCAACTGGCCGAACACGGGCCGGTGGCTGCCTCCGCTGCCGACTGCCTCAGCCTTCTGGAATGCTTCCAACGCCTGCCCGACCCCCGCGATCCGCGTGGCGTTCGCCATGCGCTGGCGTCGTTACTGGCCGGTGCCGCAGCTGCCGTGCTCGCCGGCGCGCGCTCGTTCACCGCGATCGGTGAGTGGATCGCTGATGCCCCCGCCCAGGTGCTGGCCGTCCTCGGCGTCCGGCGAGATCCGCTGAGCCGGGCATGGCAGCCGCCGGACGAGTCAACCGTGCGGCGTCTGTTCGAGCAGCTCGATACCGACGCCCTGGATGAGGCGGTGTGCTCCTGGCTGGCCGGACGAGCCGCTACGGCCGGCACCTCTGCGGACGGCCCGGCTCGTGCGCGTCGCCGGGCCGTGGCCGTCGACGGCAAGGCACTGCGCGGTGCACGCAACCGCGGCGGTGAGCCGGTGCATCTGCTGGCCGCCTTCGACCACGGCAGCGGTCTGGTGCTCGCGCAGACCGACGTGGACGGAAAGACCAACGAGATCACCCGCTTCCAGCCCTTGCTGGAGCGTCTCGACCTGGACGATCGCGTGGTCACCGCCGATGCCCTGCACACCCAGCGCGAGCACGCCACCTTCCTCATCGAGCAGAAACGGGCGCACTACGTGCTGATCGTCAAGAAGAACCAGCCCACTCTGTATGCGCAGGTCAAACGGCTGTCCTGGAAACAGATTCCCGTACAGCACCGCGAACGTGACCGCGGGCACGGACGTGAAGAACGCCGCACGCTCAAAGTCGTCACCGTCAAGGCCGGACTGCTGTTCCCCCACGCCGTCCAGGCGATGCAGATCAAGCGACAGGTCAGGAACAGCAGTGCGGGCAGGTGGCGGACCGTGACCGTCTACGCGATCACGGATCTGCCCGCCTGGCAGGCCCCTCCCGCCGACGTGGCTGCCTGGATCCGTGGCCACTGGAGCATCGAGAACCGGCTGCATTACGTCCGCGACGTCACCTACACCGAAGACCACAGTCAGGTCCGCACCGGCAACGCACCCCGCGCCATGGCCACCCTGCGCAACCTCGCCATCGGAGCCCTACGCCTGAACGGCGCCGACAACATCGCCCAAGCCATCCGCTACATCTCCCGCGACGCCACCCGCGCTCTCACCGTCCTCAACCTCGCATGATCGAGAAACGGGACAAAACCCCACTACGCCGGAGCCCTG
>NZ_JBQQBR010000150.1:0-1393 GCF_052245935.1 Nonomuraea sp. 3N208
GGGACTGTACGGTTTTCGGTGTAACTCCTGATCAAGGAGAACGCACCTGATGAGTACTGTGATCCAGGCATCGACGGAGATCGACCTGGAGGACGCCGCAGTGGCACGCAAGGAGCCCAAGGACGCAGATCGCGAGCTGGTCGGCCGGCTGGTCGAGCAGGCCCGCGCCGAGGGTATGGAGCTGGTCGGTGAGAACGGGCTGCTGGGCCGGCTGACCAAGCTGGTGCTGGAGTCGGCCCTGGAGGGCGAGATCGCCGACCATCTCGGCTACGACAAGCACGAGCGCGCTGGCAGCGAGACGGGCAACTCGCGTAACGGGACCCGGTCCAAGACGGTCATCACCGACGTCGGGCCGGTGGAGATCACCGTGCCGCGGGATCGGGACGGCAGCTTCGAGCCGAAGATCGTGCGCAAGCGGCAGCGGCGGCTGTCGGGGGTGGATGAGATGGTCATCTCGCTGGCCGCCAAGGGCCTGACGACCGGGGAGATCTCGGCGCATCTGGCCGAGGTGTACGGCGCCGAGGTGTCCAAGCAGACGATTTCCACCATCACCGACAAGGTGCTGGAGGGCATGGCCGAGTGGCAGAACCGGCCGCTCGACCTCGTCTATCCGGTGATCTTCATCGATGCGATCCATGTGAAGCTGCGCGAGGGCCAGGTGGCCAACCGGCCCATCTACGTGGCGATGGCGGTCACCGTCGACGGCGAGCGCGACATCCTCGGCTTGTGGGCCGGGGACGGCGGTGAGGGCGCGAAGTTCTGGCTGCACGTGCTGACCGAGATCAAGAACCGCGGCGTCGCCGATGCGCTGATGGTGGTCTGCGACGGCCTGAAGGGGCTGCCGCAGGCCATCGAGACCGTCTGGCCGCAGGCGGTGGTGCAAACGTGCGTCGTTCACCTGTTGCGTGCGAGCTTCCGCTACGCCCCTCGTCAGCACTGGGACGCCATCGCCAAGGCCCTCAAGCCCGTCTACACCGCGCCGACCGAGGCCGCCGCGCTCGAGCGGTTCTACGAGTTCGCCGAGGTCTGGGGCGGCAAGTACCCGGCGATCGTGAAGCTGTGGGAGGACGCCTGGGCCGAGTTCGTGCCCTTCCTCAACTTCGACACCGAGATCCGCCGGGTGATCTGCTCGACCAACGCCATCGAGTCGGTCAACGCCCGTATCAGGAGGGCGGTCAAGGCCCGCGGGCACTTTCCGAACGAGCAGGCCGCGCTCAAGTGCGTCTACATGGCGATCATGAGCCTGGACCCGACCGGTAAGGGCCGCAAACGCTGGATCACCCGCTGGAAAGCCGCTCTGAACGCCTTCGCCATCACCTTCGAAGGCCGTCTGACCCCGACCACTCGATAGAACTAATTCAAGATCGAGTTACACCGTTTTCTGGACAGGCCC
>NZ_JBQQBR010000151.1:0-1393 GCF_052245935.1 Nonomuraea sp. 3N208
CCGCGGTCCTGGAAGTGCATGAACCAGTGCTCGCCGGACGGGGTGTCCACCCAGCCGCCCTGGTGCGGGCCGTTGACGTCGGTGCCGCCCTGCCGCAGCACGATGCGGTCCTCGTACGGGCCGAAGATCGACTCGGCGCGGAACACCGACTGCCAGCCGTACTCCACGCCACCGGCCGGCGCGAAGATCCAGTAGACACCGTCGCGCTTGTAGAGCTTGGGGCCTTCCAGCGTGCGGTAGCCCGGCAGCAGGTCGGCGTCGATGATCAGCGTTCCGTCGTCCAGCACCGTCCGGGCGTCGGGGGACATACGGTGCAGAGTGAGCCGATTGTTCACGCCCGCGCGGCTCTTGGCCCAGCCGTGCACCAGGTACGCCTGCCCGTCGTCGTCCCACAGCGGGCACGGGTCGATGAGCCCCAGCCCTTCCTTGACCACGTGCGGCTCGGTCCACGGGCCGCGCGGTTCGGCCGCGTTGACCTGGCAGATGCCCACGTCCGGGTCTCCGTAGAAGATCCAGAACCGGCCGTCGTGGTGCCGCAGCGACGGCGCCCACACCCCGCAGCCGGGCCGTACGTCGTCGTAGCCGCTGGTCACCGCGTGCCCGATGATCGTCCAGTTGACCAGGTCGCGTGAGTGCAGGATCGGCAGGCCCGGCACCTTGGTGAAGGTCGAGACCGTCAGGTAGAAGTCCTCCCCCACCCGGATCACGTCGGGGTCGGACCAGTCGGCGTTCAGCACCGGGTTGCGGTAGGTGCCTGTCGTCTCTGCACTGGTCATCCCTTCACCGCCCCGGCCGACAGCCCCTGGACGAGGTAACGCTGGATGAAGGCGAAGACGATCACGACGGGCAGCGCGGCGACGACGCCGCCGGCGGCCAGCGCGCCGAAGTCGACGCTGTTCTCGCCGAGGTTGTAGGCCAAGCCCACGGGCACGGTGAATTTCTCCTGGTCGTTGATGAACATGAGGGCGAAAAGGAAGTTGTTCCAGCTGTGGATGAAGGCGAACGAACCCACCGCCACCAGCGCCGGGCGCAGCAGCGGCAGGACGATGGCCAGGAAACCCCGCAGCCGCGAGCAGCCGTCCACCCACGCCGCCTGCTCGAGCTCGTACGGGATGTTCCTGATGAAGCCGCTGATGAGGATCAGCGAGAGCGGCAGTTGGAAGACCGTCTCGGCGATGACCAGGCTCCACAGCGAGTTGGTCAGCGACACCGTCCGGAAGATCTCGAACAGCGGGATGATCATGAGGGCGCCCGGGATGAACTGCGTGCACAGCATCCCCACCATGAACGCGCCCTTGCCCCTGAACTGGTACCGGGCCAGCGCGTAGCCGCCGGCCAGGGCGACGACCGTGGTGGCGACCAGGGAGGCGAGGCCGACGAGCAGGCTGTTCTG
>NZ_JBQQBR010000152.1:0-1381 GCF_052245935.1 Nonomuraea sp. 3N208
CGCCGCCGGTCACGGTGTGGCCGTGCCCCCGTCCACGCCGATCGCCGGGAGCGGCCGTGCCGCCCTGGTCGCCGCGCCCGCGTCAGGCCCGCACGCCGCCTCCAGCAAGTGGTTCCCGAACGCGAAGTCGATGGCGTGCGTGACAGGACTACCGTTCTCGTCGAGCTGCTGGTAGTTCCTCAGGTTGGTGCCGAAGGCGAACTGGCGGCCGCCGCCGGTGTTGGAGAACGCGAAGGTCTGCATGCCGGGGATGCTCCCGTCGTGCCCCCAGAATCTGCCGCACGGCAGGTCGAGGGGGAAGATCCCGAGACCGTAGTCGATCACGGCGCCCGAGAAGGACCGGATGGGCACGGTCTTCTGCATCTCGGCCAGCAGAGTCGCGTCGAGCAGCTCGCCGCGCAGCAGCAGCCGGAAGAAGCGGTTGAGGTCCTCCATCGTCGAGGCGACCGCACCCGACGTCCAGGCCCAGGACATGTTGTAGACGCTGTAGTCCTTGGGCGGGTCGAAGTAGCCGAACAGCGCCTCGTACGCCTTGGAGCTCGGCCCAGGCAGGTACGGCGTACGCGGGAACGACGTGTGCCGCAGCCCGGCCTTCCGGAAGACATGGTCGGTGAGGTACCGCTCGGCACTCGTGCCCGTCACCTTCTCCAGCAGCAGGCCGGCGATGACGAAGTTCGTGTTCGAGTACGACCCGGGTGTCACCCCCGGCTGCCCGGTCGCTGGGGCGCCGAGCCCCGCCCGCGCCAGCTCCTGCGGCGGGAAGGCGCGCAAGCGGTTGGCGTCCAGGCTCTCGATCGTCGGGAAGATCACCTCGGTGTGGTTGGCGATGTGGCTGGTGTGGTTGAGCAGCATGCGTACGGTGATCTGCTGCCCGCGCTCACCCGGGATCAGATCCGGCAGGTAGCGGCCGATGGGGGCGTCGAACTCGATCGTGCCCTTGCCGACCTGCTGTAACACGCCCACGGCGACGAACGACTTGGTGATGCTCCCGGCCCGGTGCACCATCTCGGGCCGCATCGGGCGGCGGGTCTCGACGTCGGCGACGCCCGCGGCACCCTTCCAGCTCCGCCGGCCGTCCACGACGTTCGAATAGGTGCCGTACATGCCGGCCTCGTGCACGGCGTCCAGCGTCTGGCGCAGCCGCTGCCGGTCGAGGCCGCCGTCCTCGGCGGCGGCCGCGGGTGCCGCTGCGAGCAGCGCGGCGGCCAGGGTCGCGGCTCCCAGCCGCGAGGCGAGCGTGCTGAATCGACGAATGGTCATGGCGCTCAGTTTGAGCCTTCCGCTCGGCGGAGGTCAGTGCGCTGTGTCACAGGTCCCGCATGACAGAAGTCAGCTCTCCCACCAAGTCGGCGTGGCCGTCGTCGGCCAGGTCGGGCAAGGC
>NZ_JBQQBR010000153.1:0-1377 GCF_052245935.1 Nonomuraea sp. 3N208
GGCGGGATGGAGCGGAGGTTGAAGGCGTAGCGGGCGACGGAGTCGGCGATGGCGTCGGAGTCCACGTCCAGCGCGGTCGCGTTGATGTTGGCGATCGTGTCGCATGCCTGGTGGTAGCAGGCGTCGTACGCGACCCCGGCCGTGCCGCCGAACAGCGCGGCTTCCTCGGCCGTCTTGATGCCTTCGGCGCCGGTGAAGATGCCGCCGGCCGGGATGCCGACCTCGATGAACGGCCCGTAGTCGGAGCGGCCGTTGAAGTCGGTGCCGACGGTGCGCAGGCTGCGGGAACCGTAGAAGGCCTCCAGCTGCTTTTCGATCTCGGCGGAGCCGGGTGGGCCGGCCGGGGAGCCGACGTTGTCGGAGTTGTCCCCGTCGTACAGCTTGTAGGCGTAGTTCGGCGAGGCCACCATGTCGAAGTTCAGGTAGAGCCGGATGTGGTCCCGCTGCGCCTGGGACAGCGAGGCGACGTACTGGTCGGAGCCGAGCAGGCCGATCTCTTCGGCGGCCCAGAAGGCGAAGCGGACCTTGTTCTTGACCGGGTAGCGCGCCATCTCCTCGGCTGTCTCCAGGATGGCGGCGGTGCCGGAGCCGTTGTCGTTGATGCCGGGTCCGGCGGGCACGCTGTCGAGGTGGGCGCCGACCATGACGACGTTGCGCGGGTCGCCGAAGCGGCTCTCGGCGATCACGTTCTCGTTGGTGCCGAGCACCAGGTTGGCGTCGACCTTGAGCCGTACGGTCGCGCCGGCCGTGTTCGCCAGCTCGTTGCCCACGGCGAAGTCGGCGAACACCATCGGGATCCCGGCCCGCCACTCGCCGATGTTCGGTTGGGACGCCTCGGTACGCCCCGCCTGGCCCTCGTTGAACACGATGATGCCGGTCGCGCCCGCCGCGGCCGCGTTCTGTACCTTCGTGACGAACGAGCACGTGCCGCGCTGGATGAGCGCGATGCGGCCGGCCACGAACCCGGCGAAGTCGGCGGCTTCGCAGCCGCTGGTCGAGCTCGGCGTCGGGGCGGGCGGCAGCGTCAGGTCCACGCCCTGGACCTGCGCGGTCACGTCTCCGGACGGGGAGGGCTGGAAGGCGAAGAAGTCCTCGTTGGGGACGTAGGTCTTGGCGCTGGGCGCGGTCAGGTTCAGCGTGGGCGGTGTGTTCTCGCTCCAGCTCTCGACGAAGTTGATGGGATGCAGTGTGACCTTGTAGCCGGCCTTGCGCAGGTTGTCCGCCACGTAGTCGCGGGAGGCGTCGTAGCCGCTGGTGCCGGCCGCGCGGTTGCCGCCGTTGGCGGTGGCGATGTCCTGCAGGGCCTGGAGGTGCTTGTGCACGTTCGTGCCCTTGACCTGCTGGACGAGCAGCTTGGCGAACGCGTCGTCCAGGCCG
>NZ_JBQQBR010000154.1:0-1353 GCF_052245935.1 Nonomuraea sp. 3N208
TTTAAGTGCGCCACGAGCGCAGAAGGCGAGGTTGTTGTGTAGGTGACCTTGCTGGATGCGGTGCTGTGCAGGAGATGAAGGTCTGGCCCTTCGGCGTCGCCCTGCGGGGGGAGACGTCAAACCGCCTCAAGCTGCGTTGGCTGAAGACCGTCGTGGTGAGCGTTGAGGAAAAGGCGCACGTGATGCGTCAGGTGGGGACCGGGAAGGCGAGCGCGAGCGAACCGTCGAAGACGCGTCGAAACAAGTGGACGACATCAAAACCGGGGTGGTTAAAAGGGCCCGGGATGAGCCTGGCGGGTGCCCGCCTATTGGCCAGGTGGTGTCCGGCGTAGAGGCGGCGCGAGTCCGGTCTGCGGCTTCTGCATGGAACGTGGGAAGGCGGATGCCGACAGCGCCGTCCCGGTGCCAATGGTGCTGGGGGGCGAGAGGGAGCGCGCCGGGCGGCAGAAACCGTGAGGCGTTGAGTACCGTCGCGGCGTCCGCCGGCGGACCGGCTCGTAGTAGTGACGAAGCCCCGGTAATGGGGGTGGAGCGAAGGGGCCGGCTCATCTGTCGATTTGTTCGCGCGAACAACCGGATGTTGGTCTGGGAGGAAGCGGGTGGGCATGTCGGAACCGAAGGACAAGCCGTTCGATATTTCGAAGCGGCTGGTGTGGGAGGCATACGAGAGAGTCAAGGCCAACAAGGGCGCCGCCGGAGTGGATAGGCAGTCCATCGAGGACTTCGAGGCCGATCTGAGGAACAACCTCTACAAGATCTGGAATCGGATGTCGTCGGGCACCTACTTTCCGCCTCCGGTGATGGCGGTGGAAATCCCGAAGGCCGGGGGAGGCACTCGCGTTCTAGGAGTACCGACCGTGGCCGACAGGATCGCCCAGACAGTGGCAGCGCTGGCGCTGGAACCCCGGACCGAGTCGATCTTTCACGACGACTCCTACGGGTATCGGCCCCGACGCTCCGCGCTGGACGCGGTGGCCACGTGCCGCCAGCGGTGCTGGAAGAAGGACTGGATCATCGACCTCGACGTCGAGAAGTTCTTCGACAGCGTGCCGTGGGACCTGATGGTCAAGGCGGTGCAGGCCAACATCACCACCAAGCAGCGCTGGGTCCTGCTGTATGTGAAGCGGTGGCTGACCGCTCCCATCCAGCAAGCCGACGGAACCCTGGTCGAGCGGCACCGAGGAACCCCACAGGGTTCAGCGGTTTCGCCCGTCCTGGCCAACCTGTTCATGCACTACGCGTTCGACACCTGGCTGGCACGCGAGTTCCCGACTGTGGAGTTCGAGCGCTACGCCGACGACGCCGTGGTGCATTGCGCGACCGAGCGGCAGGCACGTCAGGTGCTGGCCGCAC
>NZ_JBQQBR010000155.1:0-1317 GCF_052245935.1 Nonomuraea sp. 3N208
GTAAGCATTCATCAGGGCTCAAGATCGGGTACGGCGTGAGCGTCGTGCTGCTCGTGGGATGATCTTTCGGTGCAGGCTGGGGATGGGCGTCCGTCGTATGACGAGCTTGCCGCCCTGGTCGTGGAGCAGGCGCGGGTCATCGGTGAGTTACGGGCCGAGAATGAACGGCTGCGGGCGGAGAATGAGCGGCTTTCGGCTCGGGTGGCCGAGTTGGAGCGGCGGCTGAACAGGAACTCGGGCAACTCCTCGCTGCCACCGTCGGCCGATGCCTTCATCCGGCCGGAGAAGAAGGCGACGCCCAGGAGTGGGCGGCGGCGGGGTGGTCAGCCGGGTTCGGCGGGTGGTGGGCTGGCCATGGTCGAGACCCCGGACCGGGTCGACGATCATCTGCCCCAGGGGTGTGGCGGGTGCGGAGCCGGGCTGAGCCTGGCCGACGGCGCCGGATACGAGCGCCGCCAAGTATGGGACATCCCCCTGGTCAGCGTGACGGTGACCGAGCATCGGGCGCATCGGTGCCGGTGTAGGTGCGGGACGACGACCAGGGCGGCGATGCCCGGGACGGTGGCCGGCTCGCCGACCTCTTACGGGCCGAACCTGCGCGCGTTGGCGGTCTACCTGCTGGTCTTCCAGCACATCCCGGTCGAGCGGACCGCGCAGTTGATCTGTGATCTGACCGGCGCGAAGGTGTCGACCGGCTGGGTGTCGGGGGTGCTGGGGCAGGCCGCGGGCCTGGTGGCCGACAGCCTGAAGCTGATCCGTGCCCTGCTGACGCTGGGGCATGTGCTGCACGCCGATGAGACCACCACCCGGATCGGCAGCGGGCGGCGGTGGCTGCACGTGGCCTGCACCGAGCGGCTCACCCTGCTCGGTTTGGGGCCGCGCTCGCGTCAGGGTGCCAACACGCTGGGGGTGCTGCCGGACTTTCGCGGCGTGGTGGTCCACGACTCGCTGGCCCTGTATGACGGCTACTCCGATGCCCGCCATCAGTTGTGCGGGGCGCACCTGGTCCGCGAGTTGACCGCTGCCGCCGAAGACCACCCCCAACAGCGCTGGCCCGTCCAGGTCCGCTGGGCGCTGGCGCAACTGAACAAGCAGGCCAAGAAGGCGGCCGACCAGGGCCTGACCGATATCCCGCCCGAACGGGCGCTGGTCTACCTGGAGTCCTTCCACCACGGCGTGGCCGTCGGGCTGTCGCTGCATCCACGTGCCCCGGGCCGCAAACAGAGCCCGGCCCGCAACCTGCTGGAGCGCCTGCGCGACCGCAGTGCCGACGTGCTGCGCTTCGCCGACAACCCCGGTGTGGTGCCCTTCACCAAC
>NZ_JBQQBR010000156.1:0-1284 GCF_052245935.1 Nonomuraea sp. 3N208
TAGTATTACAACAGCATTTCGTTGTGTTGGAGCCAGCGTCGCCAGTAGTGACTGCTGCGGGCTCTGGTTTGGGAGGCGCGCCGGCGCTGGGACCAGGCCAGGGCGTGGGCGAGGGGGCGGGCGGTGAGGTAGATCAGGTGTGCCAGGAGACGACGGATTTCGGCGGGTGTGAGGCGGACCAGGCCGCTTGGGCTTTTGGGGCGCGCGCCGCGGTGGCCGCGAGGTAGGCGTGGGCGAGCATGGCCAAGGTGATGTGGCGGTACCAGGCCTGGTAGCGGCGTACCTGGTAGTGGTCCAGGCCGGTCTCGTTCTTGGCCGAGGCGAAGCACTCCTCGATCGCCCAGCGGGCTCCGGCGATGCGGACCAGTTCCTCAACGGGCGTGCCGACCGGCCCGTAGCACAGGTAGAAGGCCACCTCATCAGGGTCGGTGATACTGCGGCGGATCAGGATCCAGCGGGCAAAGCCCGGCTCGGCCTCCCAATGCAGCGTCCCGGCCGCCCAGTCATACAACCGTGGCCCCTTGGCGCCGTCGCCGGCCGAGATACGCTTCCACGCCTGCTCGGGGATGTCGGCCAGGAGGCTGTCGGCCCGCACGTTGCCGCCCAGCCCGAGCCCCACCGACTGGTTACGCGGCACCGCGACCACATAGCCGAGGCCGTGCTGCTCGACCATCCGGCGGAACTTCGAGTCCTGGCCGTAGGCCTCATCGGCCGTCACCCACCGGGCAGGCACCCCGGCCGCGAACGCGCGCGCCAGCATCACCCGGGCCAGGGCCGGCTTGGTGGCGAACTCCACCGTCGCCGGGATGCCGGCGCGTGCGCACCGATCAGCATCGGAGGTCCAGGACTTGGGCAGATACAACTCCCGGTCGATCAGTGCCCGCCCGCGCGCCGTGGCGTACGCCAGGAACACCCCGAGCTGGCAGTTCTCCACCCGTCCGGCCGTGCCGGAGTACTGGCGCTGCACACCGGCCGACTGATCGCCCTTCTTCAGGAAGCCGGTCTCGTCCACCACCAGCACGCCATCGGGCCCGCCGAGATGCTCCACCACGTAAGCGCGCAGGTCATCGCGGACGGCGCCGGCATCCCAGGTGTAGAAGTTCAGCAGCCGCTGCATGCCCTCTGGCCCGTCATCACCGGCGGCCTCGGCCAGCTGCCAGCTGTTCTTGCGCTCCACCGGCGCCAGCAACCCCAGCAGATACCCCCGCGCCCGCCTGCGCGGCTCCACCCGCCCGAACCGTCCCGCCACCCGCGCGAACAGCTCATCAAACCCTGCCAGCCAGG
>NZ_JBQQBR010000157.1:0-1238 GCF_052245935.1 Nonomuraea sp. 3N208
CTAGTGCCGCGTCAGGCCACGTTCGCCCTGTTGACGATCTTCCGTAGGCGGGGGTTGTCGGTGTTGCGGTTTCGCCAGGCGATGTAGCGGCGGATCATGCTGCCCTGCTCGCGGTGGCTGGCATGGTCGGTGCCGTTGAGGGTGAACTCCCGCAGGGCCGTGAACTGGGCCTCGATGCGGTTCATCCACGAAGAGTTGGTGGGCGTGTAGGCGATCTCGACGTTGTTCGCCTCCGCCCACTCACCGACCCGCTTATCCTTCCTGGTCGTCAGGTGCGGGCTGAAGTTGTCGCAGATGATCGCGATCCGGACATCGGGCGGGTAGAGGCTGCGCAGGTAGCGGCAGAACTCCAGGAACTCGCCGCGCCGCTTGCGCTTCTTGACGTGCCCATACATCTTGTTCCGGCCCAGGTCCAAGGCGGCGAACAAGTGCCGCACGCCCTGGGTGCGGGTGTAGGTCGCGCGCATGCGCGGCCGGGGCTCACGGTCGGGGTCCTTGTTCTTCCCACCAACACCCGTCCACTGCCGACCAGGGCGAGGCTGCAGATTGAGCGGCCCAAACTCGTCCAAACAGAAGATTACGGTCGGTTCCCAGCCTTCGGGCCGGACCTGGCCGTCAGCGATCGCGTACAGGTGCTCGATGCGGGCCTTCTTGACTGCGTAGTCCGGGTCCCGTGACGCCTTCCAGGTCTTCACGGCTTGAAATGACACCATTTCTGCACGTAGAAGCTCGCGCAGGCCCTCATGGCTGATGTCGGTGACCACCCCCTCGGCGACCAGGAAGTCGGCCAGCTTGGTCAGACTCCAGCGAGAAAACGGCAGGCCGTGCTCGGCGGGCTTGGACTTGGCGATCTTCTTGATCTCCACCCGCTCGGGAAGGGTGAACTTCGGCTGCCGGCCGCCCTTGTACTTGGGATACAGCGACTCGAACCCATCGGCGTTGAAGTTGTGGATCACATCGCGCACCCGATCCTCGCTGGTGAAGCCCAGCTCGGCGATCTTCTGGACGGTCATGCCCTGCGCCGACCACAGCACCATCTGCGCTCGCCGCCAGGTCACGACCGACCCGGTGCCGCGCCGGACGATTCGTACCAGCCGGTTGCCCTCGTCATCATCGATCTCGCGTACACGAACCCGTTCAGCCACACCCAGAAGTCTGAAACGATCACGCCGACCGAGAGGAGACCTCGATCGGCGTGTCGTCACAAAAAGGGCAAACGTGACCGGCTACGGCACTAG
>NZ_JBQQBR010000158.1:0-1228 GCF_052245935.1 Nonomuraea sp. 3N208
CCCTCTCTGCCAAGGTTTGTTGAGACAGATGCCACTAAAGTTCATCTGAGTGATGAGGGTGAGTAAGGATCTCAACGAACCGTGAGCACGACACTGGCCAAGCGCCCGCTGCCGAGGATCGTCCATGATGGAACGGTGGGCTCGGGCAAGCAGAACGAGGGAGCGCGTGCGGATCGGCCGCGGCGGCGGACGTTCACGCCGGAGTACAAGCAGGCGATCCTGGCCGAGTACGACGCGTTGACCGAGCCCGGCGCGCGGGGCGCGCTGTTGCGGCGGGAGGGCCTGTACTCCTCCCACATCGCCGAGTGGCGGCGTGCAGCCGATGCCGGTGCCCTGGACGGGTTGTCCAAGAACACCTCGCGTGCCCGAAAGAGCGGTGAACAGGCCGAGCTGGAACGGCTGCGGCGCAAGGTGGAGGCGCTGGAGGCCGAGCTGGCGCGTAAGGACGCGGCGCTGGATCTGGTGGGAAAAGCACACGCGCTCTTGGAGACTCTCTCCGAGAGCGCGGGCACAAAGCCGCCGTCGAAGCGGCGATAGGCGAGGTCTTCGACCAGGTGGAGGCGTTAACCTCCACCAGCCAGGCGTGTCAGCTACTGGGCAAATCCCGCGCCACCCTGTATCGAGAACGCTCGCGGCCGGTCGGTCCACGACGCAAGCCCGGCCCGGCCGGAGCGCCGGCCAACGCGCTGTCTGCGGCCGAGCGGGAGCAGGTGCTGGCGGTACTGACCGGCCCGCGCTTCGCGGACAAGGCGGTGGCGCAGATCTGGGCCGAACTTCTCGACGAGGGGATCTATCTGGCCTCGCAGTCGACGATGTACCGGATCTTGCGGGAGGAGAACCTGGTCCGCGAACGCCGCCGGCAGGCCGCGCATCCGGCCAAGATAAAACCCGAGCTCGTGGCCGTCCAGCCCAATGACGTGTGGAGCTGGGACATCACGCGCCTGCCCGGCCCGGCTCGCGGCATCTGGTACCAGCTGTACGTCATGCTGGACATCTTCAGCCGCTACCCAGTGGGCTGGCGGCTGGAGGAGGCAGAGGACGCCGCGATCGCCGAGCAGTGGATGGCCGATCTGGTCGCCCTGCACGGGCGGCCCGGCGCGATCCACGCCGACCGAGGACCATCGATGACCTCGAAGAACGTCGTCCAGCTCCTGGTCGATCTCGGGGTGCAGCGCTCGCATTCGCGGCCGCGCGTCTCCAACGACAATCCCTACTCCGAGGCGCAGTT
>NZ_JBQQBR010000159.1:0-1216 GCF_052245935.1 Nonomuraea sp. 3N208
ACTCATCTACCGGAGGCTCCACGCCTGTCTCCGGCCTTCGACGACTCCTCCCGAAAGGCCCGAAACGGCACCGCCTGCGTCCCAGAAATCCCCAATCGCCCCGAATTATTTCTCTGAGATCACCTCACTGGCTACGGCTTCGAGCCTGTCAAGGAGTCTTTAATCGCCTGAGCACCGGGAGCGCCTGCCGTGGCAAGGTCATGGGCGGTGCGACGGAGTTCGGTCACGGCGTAGGCATTGAGCGCCGTAGCGTCCGGGACGACATGCAGAGCCGTGGCGACTGCGGCTTCGGCGTCATCTTGGATGGCCTGGGCGCGTGCGAGGCAGGCTCCGTACCAGGCTCTGTCGCGGCGGTAGTGATCGGGCAGGGTGGACAGACCGCGTTCGAGGTAGTCGGCGGCGCGGCGGCCGTCGCCGAGCTCAAGCTCGGCCATGCCACGCTGCATGAGGAACCAGCCCTCGTCGTAGAAGTACATCCAAGGCGGTTCGTCTTCAGGATGCTCGGCCGCCGTTCGGATGAGGTCTTCGGCTTCGGCGAGTTTGGTGCGGGCCTGGTTGGCCTGTCCCATCTGGGCGTGTCCTCGGCCGGCCATTTGGGCGGCCATGCCTTGCACGCCGTGGGTGGTGCGGCCGTCGTGCCAGCAGGAAGCTTCGGCGAGGCGGACGCAGCGGTGCGGGTCGCCGAGGCTCCAGGCTTGGTGACCTTGCATGTTCAGGGTGGTTGAGGCGAGGGAAGCATCTCCGGCTTCGATGGCCCAGGCGTGGGAGCGGTCGTACCAGGCCAGGGCCGAGGCGTGCTGGCGGGAGTCCTGGCACATCCAGGCGATGAACTGGGCGTACTGGGCCAGGATGGCCACGGCCCGGTCGGCGAGCGGGCCTCGGGCGCCTCGGGCGAGCTCGGCCACGGTGGAGAGCTGGACGTGGACGAGCGGCAGGAGGGGGCGGCTGCCGATGGTGTCCTCGACGCGGCGGTGTTCGGCTAGGCAGTGTTCCAGCCAGTGCACGGTCGCGAGGTCGACGCGGCGTGGGTGTTCGATGGCGCGGGTGATGCGCTCGTACAGGTCGGCGTCGGGGGCCAATGAGGGGAGGGCTAGTGCCGTAGCCGGTCACGTTTGCCCTTTTTGTGACGACACGCCGATCGAGGTCTCCTCTCGGTCGGCGTGATCGTTTCAGACTTCTGGGTGTGGCTGAACGGGTTCGTGTACGCGAGATCGAT
>NZ_JBQQBR010000160.1:0-1189 GCF_052245935.1 Nonomuraea sp. 3N208
AGGTAGAACACCACGAACAGCACCACGAACGGCAGGATGAACATCCAGCCGATCCAGCTCCGGCGTAAGGCGATCCGGACGACGTCCGCCGCCCGCCCCGTTGTGGGTACCGCCAGTGTCACAGGCCCGTCCCGATCGTGTCGGCCTGCGACTGGATGGACTTGGCCGTCTGCTCGGGGGTCTGCGTGCCGCGGGCCAGCTTCTCCAGCTCCGCCTCCAGCACCCTGGCCACCTGCTCCCACGTCGGGAACGGCGGCGGCGTCTTGGCGTCCTTGAGCTGCTCACCGAAGACGGCCAGCTGCTTGTCGGCGGTCAGCTCGGGCTCCTGCCAGGCCACCTGCACGGAAGGCAGCGCCTTGACCGTCGTGTACCACTTGGCCTGCACCTTCGGCTCGCTCAGCCACTGCAGGAACTTCCAGGCCGCGTCACGGTTCTTCGCCTTCTTGAACACCGCCATGGCGGAGCCGCCGATGAAGCTGGTGCCCGAGACGGGACCCTTGGGGTAGGGGGCGACGTCGAACTTGTCCTTGAAGTCCGGCCCGCCGTCGTTGTTGAGCACGCCGATCATCCACGGTCCAGAGAAGAAGCCGCCGACCTCGCCCTTGATGAAGGTTTGCGGGAAGGCGCCCTCGGCCGTGTTGGTCGGGGCGAGCTTCTGCTTGAACAGCGACTCGTACTGCTTGAGCGCGGTCACCGCCTCGGGCGTGTCGAAGGTGTATTTGCCGTCCTTGACGATCTCGCCGCCGGCCTGCCAGATCAGCGGCAGCGTCTCCTGCCAGGAGGCGCCGAGCGTGTAACTCTGCTGGAAGCCGTCCTTGGCCCCGCCCTTGTCCTTGAGCGCCCTGGCGAACTCGGTGAACTCCCGCCAGGTCTTCGGCGGCTCCACTCCGGCCTTCTTCGCCTGGTCGGTGCGGTAGTAGAGGACGCGGGTCTCGACGTACCACGGCACCCCGTACGCCGTGCCGTTGAGCTCGACTGTCTGCCACGCGCCGGGGAAGAACGCCGACTTGTCGACCAGATTGCCCGGCGTGGGGTCGAGCGCGCCGGTCTTGGCCAGCTCGCCCGACCAGGTCGAGCCGATCATGCTCACGTCGGGTGTGGCGCCGCCCGCGATGGCCGCAGTGATCTTGTCGTGCGCCACGTCCCACCCGATCGCCGTGACGTTGACCTTCACGCCGGGATTGGCGGT
>NZ_JBQQBR010000161.1:0-1153 GCF_052245935.1 Nonomuraea sp. 3N208
GTAGTTTGAGAGGGTGTCCTCCACTGGTGACCCCGATGGCCTCAGCCGTGAGGAGTTGCTGGCCGCGTTAGCCGAGCGGGACGCGGTGATCGCGGCGCTGCTGGCCGAGATCGAGCAGCTGAAGCGGCGGGTGGGGATGGATTCGTCGAACTCCTCGATGCCGCCGGGTTCGGACGGTCCGGCGGCGCGGGCCAAACGCGCCAAGAAGCCCAAGAAGCGCTCGCCCCGTCCGCGCGGTGGGCAGCCGGGGCATGACGGCCACGCCCTGGCCTGGCGGACCACCCCAGACCAGGTCACCATGGTCTGCCCGCCCAACTGTGCCGGGTGTGGCCACACGCTGGCTGGCCTGGAGGGCAAGGTTGGTGCGCGGGTGCAGGTGTTCGACACTCCGCCGGTGAAGCTCCAGGTCACCGAGTACCGGATGGTCCAGGTCGCTTGCCCGGCCTGTCGCCGGACGACCCGGGCGGCCACCCCGGCGGGGCTGGCTGGGCCCTGCTGTTACGGCCCGAACGTCCGCGCCGCGACCGCGTTGCTGGCGTGCGCCGGGCATATGAGCATCAGCCGGGCCGCCGACCTGATGGGCGTGCTGCTGGACGCGCCCGTTTCCACCGGGTTCACCGGCGGCCTGGTCAAGCGCGCCGCCTCGCGGCTGGCCGCCTTCGAGACCGCGCTCAAGGAGCGGTTGCGTGCCGCGCCGGTGCTGCATCACGACGAGACTCCGGCGAGGGTCGCTGCCGACGATGACGATCGGCTGCTGTATGTCTACACCGCCCGCGCCGGTCGGCTGGTCTGGTTCGGCGCCGCCGACAACCGCGGTCATGACGCCCTGGACGGATTCGGCATTCTGCCCGGCTATCGGGGCACGCTGGTCCGCGACGACTACGCCGGCTACGCCAAATACGACAAGAACCTGGCCGGAGTGCAGCTGTGTTGCGCGCATCTGCTCAGGTCGTTGCGCGGGATCGGCGAGTTGGATGTCGACGGCAGCCGGGTACAGCGCTGCTGGACCGAGCCGGTCGTGAGCGCACTGACCGACGCCAAGGCTGCGGTCGCCAAGGCCCGCGCCGAGGGCGCCACCGCCGTTGAGGCGGAGGTTCTGGACGGGCTGCGCACCCGTTATGACGAGGCGGTGGCCTGGGGCATCGCCACCAAC
>NZ_JBQQBR010000162.1:0-1148 GCF_052245935.1 Nonomuraea sp. 3N208
CCGCCGATCTTCATCTGCAGTTTGACCATGCGCTGAGGCTGTTCGGCGGGGTTGTTGGTGAAGGGCACGGCGAAGTCGACGGTGAAACGCCAGACCTGCGCGGCCCGGGTCTGCAACCGTCGTGCCAGGGTGTAGCCGGGATGTCGCCCGGTGGGCCAGTCGCGATGGGCGTTGGTGGCGATGCCCCAGGCCACCGCCTCGTCATAGCGGGTGCGCAGCCTGTCCAGAACCTGCGGGTCCAGGGCGGTGGCGCCCTCGGCGCGGGCCTTGGCGACTGCGGCTTTGGCGTCGGTCAGTGCGCTCATGACCGGCTCGGTCCAGCAGCGCTGTACCCGGCTGCCGTCGACATCCAACTCGCCGATCCCGCGTAACGACCTGAGCAGATGCGCGCAGCACAGCTGTACTCCGGCCAGGTTCTTGTCGTATTTGGCGTAGCCGGCGTAGTCGTCGCGGACCAGGGTGCCGCGGTAGCCGGGCAGAATGCCGAATCCGTCCAGGGCGTCATGGCCGCGGCCCGCGGCGGCGCCGAACCAGACCAGCCGGCCGGCGCGGGCGGTGTAGACATACAGCAGCCGATCTGCGTCGTCGGCAGCGACGCGGGCGGGGGTCTCGTCGTGGTGCAGCACCGGCGCAGCCCGCAACGCCTTCTTCAACGCGGTCTCGAAGTCGGTCAGATGGCCGGCGACGCGCTTGACCAGCCCGCCGGTGAACCCGGTGGAGACCGGGGCGTCCAGCAGCACGCCCATCAGATCGGCTGCCCGCTCGATGCTCATATGCCCTGCGCACGCTAGTAACGCGGTCGCGGCGCGCACGTTCGGGCCGTAACAGCAGGGTCCGGCCAGATGCGCCGGGGTGGCCGCCCGGGTCGTCGCCCGGCAGGCCGGGCAGGTCACCTTGACCATCCGGTACTCGGTGACCTGGAGTTTCACCGGCGGGGTGTCGAACATCTGCACCCGCGCGACGACCTTCCCCGCCAGATCGGCCAGCGTGGAGCCGCACCCGGCGCATGCGTCGGGGGTGATGATGGTGATTTGGTCCGGGTCGCTCCGCCAGGCCAGCGCATGCCCCTCGTGCCCGGCTTGCCCACCGCGCGGCCGGGGCGAGCGCTTCTTCGGTTTCTTGGCGCGTTTGGCCCGAGACGCCGGACC
>NZ_JBQQBR010000163.1:0-1113 GCF_052245935.1 Nonomuraea sp. 3N208
CGTATGCGACGGTGAAACGCCGACTTCCGCTGTATGCGGCAGAACGCTGGCGCACGGCCCTGGCCGAGGCGTGCGCGACGCACGCCCGCCTGGGACCGGCCTCGCTGGTGCTCTACGACGTCTCCACCCTGTATTTCGAGACCGACGCAGGCGACGGGTTCCGCGAGCCCGGCTTCTCCAAGGAACGCCGCCTGGACCCGCAGATCACGATCGGGCTGCTGACCGACGCCGGCGGGTTCCCGCTCATGGTGCAGGCCTTCGAGGGCAACAAGGCTGAGACGCACACCATGCTCCCGGTGATCCAGGCGTTCATGACCGCCCACCGGCTCACCGACGTCACCATCGTCGCCGACGCTGGAATGATCTCCGAGGCGAACAAGCGGGCGATCGAGGAGGCAGGCCTGTCGTTCATCCTCGGCATGCGCATCCCCGAGGTCCCCTACGTGGTCAAGCAGTGGCGGCGCGAACACCCCGACACCCAGATTCCCGACGGGCACGTCTTCACCCAGCCCTGGCCCGCCGCGGCTACGCAGTCCCGCCGGGACCAGATGATCTACTACCAGTACCGGGCCGACCGGGCCCGGCGCACCCTGCGCGGCATCGATGAGCAGGTCGCCAAGGCCGAACGCGCCGTCGACGGCCAAGCGCCGGTCAAGCGGAACAGGTTCATCCGGCTGGACGGCGCGCTCAAGAGCGTCAACCGGGACCTGGAGGCCAAAGCGCGGGAGTTAGCTGGGCTCAAGGGCTACATCACCAACCTGCCCGGCGTCACACCCGCGTTCGTGATCGAGGCCTACCACCGGCTGTTCGAGATCGAAAAGTCCTTCCGGATGAGCAAGCACGACCTGAAGGCCCGGCCGATCTACCACCACAAACGCGAATCCATCGACGCCCACCTGACGATCGTGTTCGCCGCCCTGGCCGTCAGCCGATGGATCGAACACCGAACCGGCTGGTCCATCAAGAAGTTCGTCCGCACCGCACGCCGCTACCGCACCGTCCACATCCGAGCCGGCCGCCACCACCTCACCGCAGCCGACCCCCTGCCCACCGACCTACGCGACGCGCTCAACCAGATCCACGGCCGGCAAGGTGCGCACTAAATTGAGCCAA
>NZ_JBQQBR010000164.1:0-1086 GCF_052245935.1 Nonomuraea sp. 3N208
CGAGGAGGTCCTGGCCGACCTGGACGAGCGGGGCATCATTCGCATCGGCGCCGAGGTGGTGCCGGGTGACATCCTGGTGGGCAAGGTCACCCCGAAGGGGGAGACCGAGCTGACGCCGGAGGAGCGGCTGCTGCGCGCGATCTTCGGTGAGAAGGCCCGTGAGGTCCGTGACACCTCGCTGAAGGTGCCGCACGGTGAGCAGGGCAAGGTCATCGGGGTTCGGGTGTTCTCCCGTGAGGAGGGCGACGAGCTACCGCCTGGCGTGAACGAGCTGGTCCGCGTTTACGTGGCTCAGAAGCGTAAGATCACCGACGGTGACAAGCTGGCCGGCCGGCACGGCAACAAGGGTGTCATCTCCAAGATCCTGCCGGTCGAGGACATGCCGTTCCTGGAGGACGGCACCGCGGTCGACATCATCCTCAACCCGCTGGGCGTGCCCGGCCGGATGAACGTCGGCCAGGTGCTGGAGACCCACCTCGGGTGGATCGCCGCCCGCGGCTGGGACATCTCCGGCATCCAGGAGGCCTGGGCCGAGCGGTTGCGGGAGAAGGGCTTCGACAAGGTCGCCCCGCGCACCAACGTGGCCACCCCGGTCTTCGACGGTGCCCACGAGTCGGAGATCGTCGGCCTGCTCAGCAACACCGTGGCCAACCGCGACGGTGACCGGATGGTGCAGGAGACCGGCAAGGCCCAGCTGTTCGACGGCCGCTCCGGTGAGCCGTTCCCGTACCCGATCTCGGTCGGCTACATCTACATCCTCAAGCTGCTCCACCTGGTCGACGACAAGATTCACGCTCGGTCGACCGGCCCCTACTCCATGATCACCCAGCAGCCGCTCGGCGGTAAGGCCCAGTTCGGTGGCCAGCGCTTCGGTGAGATGGAGGTGTGGGCGCTGGAGGCGTACGGCGCCGCCTACGCCCTGCAGGAGCTCCTGACCATCAAGTCCGACGACGTCCTCGGCCGCGTGAAGGTCTACGAGGCCATCGTCAAGGGCGAGAACATTCCCGAGCCCGGCATTCCGGAGTCCTTCAAGGTCCTCATCAAGGAAATGCAGTCGCTGTGCCTGAACGTCGAGGTGCTCTCCAG
>NZ_JBQQBR010000165.1:0-1014 GCF_052245935.1 Nonomuraea sp. 3N208
GAGCAATCGTCAATACCTGTGGATCAAGATCTTTTAAGCGGCTTTCTGGGAGTCTTCGATCGTTGGTGAGTCCTCGGGGCGTTCGACGAGCTTGCCCTTGCGGAACTTCGCCCCGGCGCGGACCAGGGCGACAAGATGAGGCGCGTTGACCGCGCGCCAGCGGGCCTGGGCCGACTCGATCAGCTTGAAGGCCATCGCCAGCCCGGCGGCGCGTGAGCCCGGCCCTTTGGTGACCTTGGTGCGGTGGCGAACGGTGGCGAAGGTCGACTCGATCGGGTTGGTCGTGCGCAGATGCACCCAGTGCTCTTCGGGGAAGTCGTAGAAGACCAGCAGTTCCCCCAGGTCATCGGTGACCTTGGCGACGGCCTTGGGATACTTGGCACCGTAGGCGGCCTGGAAGTCCTTCACTGCGGCCTCGGCGTGCTCTTTGTCCTCGGCGTTCCAGATCTCGGACAGATGCTTCTTAGCCGCCGGATGAGCGGACTTCGGTAGCGCCCCCAGCACATTAGCGATCTTGTGAAACCAGCACCTCTGCTCCTTGGCCTGCGGAAACACCTCCCGCAACGCCGACCAGAAGCCGAGCGCGCCGTCCCCGACCGCGAGCACCGGGGCGCGCATGCCCCGCCGCTTGGCATCACGCAGCAGGTCGGCCCATGACTCGGTGGACTCGCGATAACCGTCGGACAGCGCCACGAGCTCCTTGCGGCCGTCCGCGCGCACGCCGATCATCACCAGCAGGCACAGCTTGTGCTCCTCCAGCCGGATGTTGACGTGGATACCGTCCACCCACAGGTAGACGTAGTCCACCCCGGACAGGTTGCGGCCGGCGAAAGCACGCTGCTCGCCCTTCCACTGTTCGGTGAGACGCGTGATGACCGATGCGGACAGGCCCGAACTCGAGCCGAGGAACTGACCCAGCGCCGGCACGAAGTCCCCGCTGGACAGGCCATGCAGGTACAACAGCGGCAGCACCTCGCCGATCGACGGGCTCTTGCGCGCCCAGGCGGGCAGGAT
>NZ_JBQQBR010000166.1:0-1011 GCF_052245935.1 Nonomuraea sp. 3N208
TGAGGTGATCTCAGAGAAATAATTCGGGGCGATTGGGGATTTCTGGGACGCAGGCGGTGCCGTTTCGGGCCTTTCGGGAGGAGTCGTCGAAGGCCGGAGACAGGCGTGGAGCCTCCGGTAGATGAGTTCTCACCACAGAATTCCCAGCCGCCGAAAGGCTCCACGTGATTGCTCATCGTGCCACGCTCGACGTCTCCCGCGCACTCGTTCAACACGTCGGCCGACTGCTGCGCGATGAACGCCGACTGCGCGGCACCCCGAAAGACAGCCGGGCCCTGACCCCGTTCCGGCAGGCCGTCATGGTGCTGTGCTGGTTTCGAGGCGAGCGCGACATCCCCAAGCTCGGTCGCGATCATCGCGTCTCCCGCGCCACCGCCTACCGCTACATCCACGAAGGCATCGAGGTTCTCGCAGCTCAAGCACCGGATCTGCCCGAAGCTCTCGACCGCGCCCAAGCCGAAGGACTGGCCTACGTGATCCTGGACGGCACCCTGATCCCGATCGACCGCTGCGCGGAGCAGACCCTCAGCGTCAAGGGCGAACCCATCGACGCCTGGTACTCCGGCAAGGCCCACCACCACGCCGGCAACCTCCAAGCCCTATCGGCACCCGACGGGCTGCCGTTGTGGATCGGCGAGGTCGAACCCGGCTCCATCCATGACCTGTCCGCCGCCCGCACCCACGTGCTGGGCGCGTTGTACGCCGCTGCCGCAGCCGGTCTGCCCACCCTCGCCGACAGCGGATACGAGGGCGCCGGAATCGGCATCCACACGCCGATCAAACAACCCGACGGAAACCAGATCCTCAGCCCGGACAACCGCACCTACAACCGGCTTCTACGAGCCCTGCGCTGCCTCGGCGAACGCGGATTCGCCCTGCTCAAAGGCCGGTGGCGAACCCTCCAGCACATCACCGTCAGCCCCAGCCGAATCGGCGACATCGCCCGCGCAGCGCTTGTCCTCACCCATTTCGAGCACGACTACCTACCGGCAATTGGCTGAGATCACGTCA
>NZ_JBQQBR010000167.1:0-989 GCF_052245935.1 Nonomuraea sp. 3N208
GGACGCTAATGGGAACCACCGAGTCCGCTGATCGGGCAGACTCGGTGCCTGGTGGCCGCTGGTGAGTGAGCACTCCCGGACGCTGGACCGATCTTCGAGTCCTGTGGACAGACCGTTGCCCTCACCGGTGGTCGGGGGTCTTGATCACTGATGGGATGTCGTGCCCGCCTGGGTGGCGTGAGTACTGATCCATTAGCACGCCGACCGGCCCCCGCGGGCTGCTTGATCATGTTGTCGAGGGTTGGGGGATCGAGTGCTGTTCGTCGGTGATGACTGGGCTGAGGACCATCACGATGTGGAGGTGCAGGACGAGCAGGGCCGGGCGGTCAAGCGGGCCCGGCTGCCCGAGGGCGCTGCCGGGGTGGCCCGGTTCCATGAGCTGGTCGCATCGTTCCTGCCCCGGGACGCCGAACCGGCCGAGGTGCTGGTGTGTATCGAGACCGACCGAGGGCCGTGGGTGCGGGCGCTGGTCGCGGTCGGATACCGGGTGTTCGGGGTGAACCCCAAGCAGGCCGCCCGGCACCGCGAGGTGATGGGCACCTCCGGGGCCAAGAGCGACAAGGCCGACGCGCATGCGTTGGCCGACATGGTCCGGACCCGTCGGCACCAGCTCCGCGAGGTCGCCGGCGACTCCGACGAGGCCGAGGCCGTCAAGGTCGTTGCTCGCGCGCATCAGACGATGATCTGGGAACGGACCCGTCACATGCTGCGGCTGCGTTCGGCGTTGCGGGACTACTTCCCCGCCGCGCTGGCCGCCTACAAGCCCTTCGACCTCACCAGCACGGCCGTGCTCGCCTTGCTGGCCAAGGCCCCGACCCCGGCCGCGGCCGCCCGGTTGACCATCGTTCAGATCACCGCGGCGCTCAAGGGCCACCGCGACAAGCCTGCCAAGGCCGCCGCGATCCAGGCCGAGCTGCGCACCGAGCACCTTGGGCAAAGCGACCTGGTGGCTTCGGCCTACGCGGCCACCGTCTCGGCCACCGTCTCGG
>NZ_JBQQBR010000168.1:0-989 GCF_052245935.1 Nonomuraea sp. 3N208
GCGTCCTTGGGCTCCTTGCGTGCCACTGCGGCGTCCTCCAGGTCGATCTCCGTCGATGCCTGGATCACAGTACTCATCAGGTGCGTTCTCCTTGATCAGGAGTTACACCGAAAACCGTACAGTCCCCTCGAGGTCTTGGCCGAATGGGCGAATGGCATCGAGGCGGCCGCCAGGCGCGTGCAAGGAGAAGTGGCGAGCCCGATCGAGGCCGAGTCCGTTCGGCTCGAACGGGAACTGAAGAGAGTTGAGGCTGATCTTGCGCGGCAGACCGATCTGGTATCGCGTGGCATCATCCTCGCGGAGGAGTACATCCCCGCCCGTGACCGGCTTCGCGCCAACCGCGAGACGATCCAAAAGCAGCTAGCGGATCTGACAGCGAACACCGGCGCGGCCAGCTTTGACCTTTGCGATGCCGTGCCGGTGATTGAAGGACTCCTCCAGGAGTGGGATGTCCTGTCCACGGACGATCGCAGACGCCTCCTCATGGAACTCATTGACCGTGTCGAAGTATGGCGAGACCGACTGGCCCCAGCACGGATCGTGGTTGTGCCCCGCTGGGAGGGTGGCGCGCCAGTCATCCGTGAGCTGCCTGGTCGGCACCGGATGGAAGAGCTGCAGGCCGCGATCGTGAAGGTCCTGGATGAGGCGCCGGAAGAGTTGCGTTACAAGGAACTCGTCGAGGCGGTGGATCAAGTGGCCCCGTCCGCTAGGCGAACGGTCGCTAGGGCGGTGCGGACACTGGTCGAGGATGGGGCGCTGACGCGTCGCGTCGTGCCAGGAAGGGCCACCTTCTACGGCCTCGCAGATCCGGATGACGGGCAGCCGCGCGAGAAGGTGATGCCGCTTGCGGAAGCAATGCGGGCTGAGAGGGCGGTCCGCGGGTCTATGCCCCTGATGTCGTAGTGTGATCGAGTGAATCTGTAGCGTTATGCCTAGCTGGTGGGCGTGGGTGTGCTGAGATGGCCGGGTGAGTGAGCGCAAGCCGTACG
>NZ_JBQQBR010000169.1:0-983 GCF_052245935.1 Nonomuraea sp. 3N208
GTCACCAAGCTGCGCATCCTCGCCGAGACGCACGTTATCCCCAGGCTGGGGAAACTCAAGCTCCAGCAGCTACGGGCGGATCACGTGGATGAGTGGCTCGACGAACTCTCAAACGACCTGGCCACCCGGACACTACGAGATGTCCACAGCGTGCTGAAGCGGGCCACCCGGCAAGCCCAGGCACGTGACCTGGTGCTGAGAAATGTCGCCGAGCTGGTCACCACGCCCACGGGCAAGGATGGCCGGCCCAGCAAGGCACTCACCCGACACCAGGCGGACGCGATGCTCAAGGCCGCGGAGTCGTCCGAACTCCACGCCTACGTGGTGCTCAGCCTCACCATGGGCGTCCGTACCGAGGAAGCCCGCGCACTGCGCTGGGATCACGTCGTCGCCTGGATCCCCAGCCTCAAGGCGTGGCATCCGGTGACTGAGGCAGGGTTCAAGCACAAGAGGTTCGCCATCTACGTGTGGCGAGCTGACCGAATAGGAGGTGACACCAAGACCCGCAAGTCACGGCGAACGCTGGAACTGCCCAAGCTCGCCGCTGAGGCACTCCGGCAACACCACACGCGCCAGGCCGCCCACAAGCTCAAAGCGGGCGAAGCATGGCAAGATCACAACCTCGTGTTCTGTACGAACGTCGGCACCCCGCTGGACGCGGCAAACGTACGGCGAGCGTTCCGACACATCACCAAGAATGCGGGGATCGGAACCGACTGGACACCCCGCGAACTGCGTCACTCATTCGTCTCCATCATGAGTGACCAGGGCGTACCCATCGAGACCATCGCCGATCTCGTCGGGCACGCGGGCACCAGCGTCACGGAAGCGGTCTACCGGCACCAGCTCAAACCAGTGATCACCAAGGGCGCCCACACCATGAACACAATCTTCGGCGACAAGCCGACGGGTTGAGTCCGAGTGAGATGGCTCCCCGATTGGCTCCTATCGACTTTCAGAAACGGAAAAGGGCCCGACCCGCT
>NZ_JBQQBR010000170.1:0-980 GCF_052245935.1 Nonomuraea sp. 3N208
TTGTGGGCGGTGTCGGATCGGGTCGGGGGTGTTCGTAGTGGGGGTGAGAGGCCGCCCAGGAGGGGCGCCCCGACGGAGCCGAGAAGGACGTTCCTCATGACTACCTTGACGGAGCCGGGCACAGTCACCACACGCCGCTCCAGCCGCCGGATATGGGCGATCCTGGGGCTGGTGCTGGTTGCCGACGCCCTCGACGTGATCGATGCAACAGTCACGAACATCGCCGCCCCCACCATCGCCGGCGAGCTCAACGGCGGTGAGAGCCTGATCAAGTGGTTGGGGCCGGCGTACATGCTCGCCATGGGTGTCCTGCTCGTGGTCGGCGGACGGCTGGGTGACAAGTTCGGCCAACGCAGGCTTTTCCTGATCGGCATGGGCGGGTTCACCCTGGCCTCGGCAATCGCCGGGTTCGCACCTGACCCGGCCCTGCTCATCGCCGCCCGGGTTGCTCAAGGAGCGTTCGGGGCTCTACTCATCCCGCAAGGCATGGCGATCATGACGAAAGCGTTCGACCGCGACATGCTCGCCAAGGCGTTCGGGCTGTTCGGCCCGGTTCTCAGTCTCTCCAGTGTCGGCGGCCCGGTCCTGGCCGGGTTCCTCATCAGCGCCGACGTGTTCGGTCTGTCCTGGCGCCCGATCTTCCTCATCAACATCATTCTTGGCGTTATCGGGCTGATCATGGCCGTCAAGATCCTGCCGCGTGACGACGACGCCGACCGGTCCACCGTCGTCGACGGCTGGGCCTCCGGCCTGCTTGGGGTTACCATGCTCGGGCTCCTGTACGGCCTGATCGAGGGCTCGACCAACGGCTGGGGCGTCATCCCGATCGTCTCGATCGTCGTCGGCGTCCTGTTCTTCGCTGCCTTCGCCTACCGTCAGCGCACCGCGACCCACCCGCTCATCAAGCCCTCGCTCATGAAGAACCGGGGTTTCACTTCCGGATTGCTCGTGTGCCTGGTCGCCGTCGCCGCCGGCACCGG
>NZ_JBQQBR010000171.1:0-977 GCF_052245935.1 Nonomuraea sp. 3N208
GACGAGGATCATTCCGGCTGATGTGACCGGTGATGGGTTCACCGACCTGCTGGCTGTGGACGCCGCGGGCAAGATGCTGCTCTACAGCAACAACTTCGTGCGTGATGATGGTCAGCCGTTTACGGGCAGCGTGCCACGCGAAGTCGGGCACGGCTGGGCGGGCAGCACCCGCATCCTGACCTGACCCCATCCCCGCCGGTGTCGGCCGCCCACCACCCCAGGCGGCCGACACCGGGCCCTTCTTCATCACTCGTGGAGTAGCCATGCGACATGCCCTCATCCGATCCCTGACCGGATTACTTCTCTCCCTGTGCGTCTCGGTGCCCATCGCCCTGATGTCTTCGGCTCCCGCGCACGCCGCGGACACTGTGCCATGCGACAGAAATGGAACCACCTCGGCCGATGCCAGTATGGCGACGCAGTTGAACGGACAACTGCCCGGTAACATGCGGGGCTCGATGACGGCTTACCGGGTGTCCTGCGCCCGCGTCATCATCGCCACCGTCAAGAGTCGAGGCCTGCCGGTTCGGGCCGCACAGATTGCCATCACCACCACCATCGTCGAATCCACCATCCGCAACCTGACCTACGGCGCCGACGACAGCGTCGGGCTCTTCCAGCAGCGTCCCTCGCAAGGCTGGGGAACGGTCGAGCAGATCCTGAACCCGGTCTACGCGACGAACAAGTTCCTCAGCAAGATGCTCCAGTTCGACTGGCGAAATGATCCCATTGGGCAGATCTGCCAGCAGGTACAGGTCTCCGCCTTTCCCGGGAGGTACTTCGACGCGACGGCGGACGGCGTGGCCATAGCGAACGCGGTGTGGTCCATGTCGGAACCTGCGGAGCTACCCGGCAACAGTGTGACGGGTGACTCGTACACTGACCTGCTGGCTGTGGACGCCGCGGGCAAGATGCTGCTCTACAGCAACAACTTCGTGCGTGATGATGGTCAGCCGTTTACGGGCGGCGCGCCGCGT
>NZ_JBQQBR010000172.1:0-953 GCF_052245935.1 Nonomuraea sp. 3N208
TCCGGATTGCTGGGATGGCGGCTGCAAGCAGCGCGTGAGATGGCGTTTGTGGGGCGGGAGGAAGAGCTCGCGGTTTTCAATGCGGCGTTGTACGGCGGCGGCTGCAGCGTTCTGTACGTGCACGGTCCTGGCGGCATCGGGAAGTCGGCCTTGTTGCGGCGGTTCGCTCACGAGGCCGCGGTGGCGGGGCGGGCGGTGTCCATGGTGGACGGGCGCACGTTGGGGCCGTCGCCGTCGCCGTCGCCGGCGGCGTTCGAGGCTGAGGTCGAGTTGGTGCTTCGTGATGCGGGCGCGGTGCTGCTGGTCGATGACTTCGAACGGATTCGGGGCTTGGAGGGGTGGCTGCGTGAGCGGTTCCTGCCGCGGGTGCCCGTGGGGGCGGTGGTGGTGATCGCGGGGCGATATCCGCCGGATATGCGGTGGCAGGCGGATCCGGGATGGGCGGGGGCGCTGGAGGTGCTGGCGCTGCGCGGCTTGCGGGCCGGGGATGCGCAGGCGCTGGTGGATTCCTGCGGGGTGCCGGCCGAGTTGCGCGAGCCGCTGCTGGCCTTTGCCGGTGGTCATCCGCTGGCGTTGTTGCTGGGGGCGGCGGTGGCGGTGAAGGACGGCGGGGCCGGTAGGCGGTGGATGCCGCAGCAGGACGTGGTGGCCACGTTGCTGGATCAGCTGGTGGGCGAGTTGCCGTCGGCGGCGCATCGGCATGCTCTGGAGATCTGCGCGCATGCGCACATGACGACGGAGGACCTGCTGCGGGCGGCCTTGCCGCAGGACGCCGGGACGTTGTTTCGGTGGTTGCGGCGGTTGCCGTTCGTGGAGTCGAGCAGTCTCGGGCTGTTTGCGCATGACGTGGTGCGGGAGCTGCTGGAGGCGGACCTGCGGTGGCGGGATCCGGAGGGGTATGCGGTGATGCACGACCGCATTCACGCGCATCTGGCGCAGAAGGTGCGCACGGC
>NZ_JBQQBR010000173.1:0-926 GCF_052245935.1 Nonomuraea sp. 3N208
GCCATCATCAATGTCGACGTCGAAGGTCCGGTGATCAGCCGGCATCTCTACGGTCATTTCGCCGAGCACCTGGGCCGCTGCATCTACGGCGGCTTCTACGTGGGCGAGGACAGCGACCTCCCGAACGCCGGCGGCATCCGCCTGGACGTCGTGGACGCGCTGCGTGCCCTGAACATCCCGAACCTGCGCTGGCCCGGCGGCTGCTTCGCCGACGAGTACCACTGGATGGACGGCATCGGGCCGAAGGAGCAGCGCCCCTCGATCGTCAACACGCACTGGGGCAACGTCGAGGAGAACAACCACTTCGGCACCCACGAGTTCATGGCCCTGTGCGAGCTGCTCGGCGCCGAGCCCTACATCAGCGGCAACGTCGGCTCGGGCACGGTCAAGGAGATGAGCGACTGGGTCGAATACCTCACCCGCGAGGGCGACTCGCCGATGGTGCGCCTGCGCAAGGCCAACGGGCGGGACGAGCCCTGGCGGGTGCGCTTCTGGGGGCTGGGCAACGAGGCGTGGGGCTGCGGCGGCAACATGACCGCCCAGCACTACGCCGACGAGGCCCGCCGCTACGGCACCTACTGCCGCAACCACGGCGACAACCAGCTGTACCGCATCGCCGCCGGCGCCAACACCGACGACTACGCCTGGACCGAGGCGCTCATGAAGCAGCTCGGCGACCTGGGCTGCGCCTACCGGCCCCAGCCGTTCTACCAGGCGCTCTCCCTGCACTACTACACCATCCCGGGCACGTGGCAGGACAAGGGCGACGCCACCGTGTTCGACACCGACGACTACTACGCCACGATGGTCCAGGCCGCCCGCATCGACGACCTGCTGACCGGCCACTCCAACGTCATGGACTGCTACGACCCGGGCAAGACCGTGGGCCTGGTGCTGGACGAGTGGGGCACCTGGTGGAACGTCGA
>NZ_JBQQBR010000174.1:0-911 GCF_052245935.1 Nonomuraea sp. 3N208
CCGCTCCTCCGGCGTCAGCTCGGTCTCCCCCTTCGGGGTGACCTTGCCCACCAGGATGTCACCCGGCACCACCTCGGCGCCGATGCGAATGATGCCCCGCTCGTCCAGGTCGGCCAGGACCTCCTCGGAGACGTTCGGGATGTCCCGCGTGATCTCCTCAGGCCCCAGCTTGGTGTCACGGGCGTCGACCTCGTGCTCCTCGATGTGGATCGAGGACAGCACGTCGTCCTGCACCAGCCGCTGGGACAGGATGATGGCGTCTTCGTAGTTGTGGCCCTCCCATGGCATGAACGCCACGAGGAGGTTCTTGCCCAGCGCCATCTCGCCCTTGTCGGTGCAGGGGCCGTCGGCGATGACCTGGTTGACCTCGATCCGGTCACCCTCGGCGACGATCGGCTTCTGGTTGAAGCTCGTGCCCTGGTTGGAGCGCTTGAACTTCGCCACGCGGTAGGTGGTCCGGGTGCCGTCGTCGTTCATGACGGTGACGTAGTCGGCGGAGACCTCCTCGACCACACCGGCCTTCTCGGCGCTGATGACGTCGCCGGCGTCGGTCGCGGCACGGTATTCCATGCCGGTGCCGACCAGCGGCGCCTCGCTCTTGAGCAGCGGCACCGACTGGCGCTGCATGTTGGAGCCCATGAGCGCGCGGTTGGCGTCGTCGTGCTCGAGGAAGGGGATCATCGCGGTGGCCACCGACACCATCTGGCGCGGCGACACGTCGATGTAGTCGACCTCCTCGGCACGGGCGAGCTCGGTCTCACCGCCCTTGGTGCGGACCAGGACGCGCGAGTCGGCGAACGTGCCGTCGGCGTTGAGCACCGTGTTGGCCTGCGCCTTGACGTAGCGGTCTTCCTCGTCGGCGGTCAGGTAGTCGATCTGCTCGGTCACCCTGCCGTCGACGACCTTGCGGT
>NZ_JBQQBR010000175.1:0-909 GCF_052245935.1 Nonomuraea sp. 3N208
CGTCGCGGCCGCAGCCTGCGGCCAGAATCGCGAGAGCCAGCAGGCCGCCGGTGGCGCGGGCTCCGGCGCGCCGGGTGATGGTGTTCACGTTCTTACCTCCTGGGGGTGGGGACCGCAGCTGGCGCGCACGACCAGCTCGGTGGTCAGGATGAGGTGGCTCGGCGTGTCGCGGACGCCGGTGATCAGCTCGTCGAGCGCGCGGGCGGCGCGGGCGCCGAGCTCACGCATCGGCTGCCGCACGGTGGTCAGCGCGGGTCTGGCGTGGCGGGCGGCCATGATGTCGTCCCAGCCGGTGACGGCCACGTCGCCGGGCACGTCGAGGCCGAGCTCCTCGGCGGCGAGCAGCGCCCCCAGCGCCACCTCGTCGTCGGAGCAGACGATGGCCTCCGGCCTCTTGTCCTTCAGCAGTGCTCTGGCCGCCTCGAAGCCGCACTCGACGGTGTACTCGCGGGTGGCCACGGCCTCGATCGCGCCGCCGAGCACCGACCGCACGCCGCGCCAGCGTTCGTCCACGTCGTCGCCGCCGGTCAGGGGCGCGCCGAGGAAGGCGAAGCGCTCGTAGCCGTGGCCGGCCAGGTGCTCGGCCAGCGCCCGCGCCGAGGCGGCGTTCTCGCTGCGAAGGGTGTCCGCGCCGGGTAGCGGGTCGCGCGAGATGACCACCAGCCGCACGCCGAGCCGCACGAGCTCGGCGATCAGCGGGTCGGGGACGGCGTGGCCGAAGACCAGCAGGCCGTCCACCCGCCCGGCCAGGTCCTTGATCAGGTCGTTGACCCTGGTGCGGCCCTTGGTCGACAGGATGACCACCGAGCTGGTCGTGCGCGCCAGCTGCGGTCCCCACCCCCAGGAGGTAAGAACGTGAACACCATCACCCGGCGCGCCGGAGCCCGCGCCACCGGCGGCCTGCTGGCT
>NZ_JBQQBR010000176.1:0-905 GCF_052245935.1 Nonomuraea sp. 3N208
CCAGGCCCACACGCGGTTGGGGGCATCGGCGAACAGCTCGGGGATGGTCTTGGGCGGGTGGGTGGCCTGACGGCGCCGATCCCGGCCGACCTCGTCGTGCCGGCGCAGGATCCGGTACATCGTTGATTCCGAGGCCAGGTAGAGGCCCTCATCCAGCAGGGAGAAGTACGCCGTCGCCGGGGAGGCGTCGGCGAACCGCTCGTTCAGCACCGCGCGGACGTGGTCGCGCTCGGCCTGCGACAGTGCGGCCGGGTGCGGCTTTCGGGGCGTGACGGGCCGGACCGGGGCGGGGCTCTGGCGGTTCTTGCGATACCAGGTGGCCTGCGATACCCCGACCGCCGCGCATGCGTTGCGACGCCCGAGCAGCGGGGCCAGTTCGGTGATTGCCTCAGCCTGGGCCGTCTGGATGACCCCGGTCACTGCTCGCCCCGATCCGGCGGGGTCTCGCTGCTGGTGGCGAGCTGATCCAGCAACGCGAAGAGCTTTCCCTGCACCTCGATCACCTGGCGGGTCTTGCCGAGCTCGGCGCGTAGCCGCTCGACCTCCGCCTGCAGCGCGTCGATCTTCTTGTCCCGCGGGTCGGCCTTCGGGCGGCCGGCCGGGCGGGCCAGCGCCTCGGCGGCGCCGTGGTCCCGCGCGGTCCGCCAACTGGAGATCAGTGAGGAGTACAGGCCTTCCCGGCGCATCAACGCGCCCTTGCCGGCCTTGTCCAGCCGGTCGTACTCCTCCAGGATCCGGGCCTTATAGGCGGCGGTGTAGCGGCGAGCGCCGGCTCGCTCGCGTACATGTGGGTCAGGGATCTCGGGATCCTGTTCACTTGCTCCCACGAAGGGATGTCTCCTTCCCCACCCTCAGCACAGAGTTTTGTACCTGTTTGCTACCTCTGTCTATTTTGGCAGGGAGGG
>NZ_JBQQBR010000177.1:0-898 GCF_052245935.1 Nonomuraea sp. 3N208
CGTACGTGGCTGGGTCAGCGGGTGGCGCTGAGCTGGTCGAGCAGCAGCGTCAGGCGGGCCTCGCGGCCTGAGGCGGGGAGTCGGCCGCCGCGGGACAGGACGATCAGCCCGTGCAGGGCGCTCCAGGCGACCTCCGTCAGGATCGCCGGGTCGCGGCCGTCGGCGAACTGCGCGACCCCGGACAAAAGCGCCTGGAAGCCGTCCCGGAGCGGCTCCGGGGTGTCGTCCTGGCCGAACGGCAGGTCCACGGCCATCGTGAACATGGCGTCGTACAGCGCGGGGTTCTCCTCGGCGAACGCCATGTAGGCCCTGGCCAGCCCCTCCAGCGCGGCCCGCGGCTCGCCCGTCCGGGTCGCGGCGCGCAGGCGTACGGCCAGTTCCGTGAAGCCCTCCAGCGCCACCGCCGCGACGATGGCGTCCTTGCCGGCGAAGTGGCTGTACAGGACCGGCTGGCTGTACTCGATCTCGTCGGCCAGGCGGCGGGTGGTCACGGCGTCCCAGCCCTCGGACTCGGCCAGCTTGCGGGCGGTCTTGACGATCAGGTCGTGGCGCTGGGCGCGTTCGCGTTCTCTGCGCTGCTGTGTGGACACCCTCCAGATACTAGCACCGCTAGACAGATGAGCGCCGCTAGGCTAGCGTCGCTAACACTTCTAGCAACGACCGAAGGAGACGACATGGTCACCATCGCCACCTGGCTCGCCGGACTGATCGCCATCGGGATCATCCTCATCGGCATCCGCTTCCTGCTGCAGCCGGTCGCGTCGGCGGAGGGCTACGGGGTTCCCGTGTCCATGAACGCGTACCTGACCGTCAAGGGCGTACGGGACATCACGGCCGGGCTCGTCGTGCTCCCGGCCCTCGTGACGGGAAACCAGCACATGCTCGGTTGGCTGATTCT
>NZ_JBQQBR010000178.1:0-871 GCF_052245935.1 Nonomuraea sp. 3N208
TTTCGGACCACCTCTCAGGAGGACATAGCGTGACCTCTGTCCTAGAAGCCCAGGGACTGGGCAGGAAGTACGGCAAGCGCTGGGCGCTGCGCGAGTGCACCATCGACATCCCGGCGGGCCACGTCGTGGGGTTGGTGGGACCCAACGGAGCCGGCAAGACGACGCTGCTAAAGCTGGCCTGCGGTCAGCTGGAGCCGACGGCGGGCGGCATCACCGTGCTCGGCGGGCGGCCCGGGGGCACGCCCGCGCAGCTGGCCAGGGTCGGGTTCGTCGCCCAGGACACCCCCGTCTACGCGGGACTGACCGTCGCCGAACACCTACGGTTGGGAGCACGGCTCAACCCTCGCTGGGACGCCACCAGGGCGCGGGAGCGTATCGCGCAACTCGGTCTCGTGCCCACGCAACGGGCGGGCAAGCTGTCCGGCGGGCAGCGCGCCCAGCTCGCCCTCACCTTAGGCCTGGCCAAGCGGCCCGAGCTGCTGATCCTGGACGAGCCCGTGGCCTCGCTCGACCCGCTGGCCCGCCGCGAGTTCCTGCAGGGACTGATGGAGGCCACCGTCGAGCACGAGTTCAGCGTCGTGCTCTCCTCCCACCTGGTCTCCGACCTGGAACGGGTCTGCGACTTCCTGATCGTCCTCGTCGACTCGCGCGTGGAGGTGGCCGGGGAGGTCGACAAGCTGCTGGCCACCCATCACCGGCTCACCGGCCCGCGCCGCGATCCCGATCGGCTCCCCGCCGACCAGCACGTCATCTCCGCCAGCCACACCGACCGGCAGAGCACGTACGTGATCCGTACCGACGCCCCGATCCACGACCCCGCCTGGACGGTCACCCAGCTCAGCCTGGAGGACCTCGTCCTGGCCTACATGGA
>NZ_JBQQBR010000179.1:0-858 GCF_052245935.1 Nonomuraea sp. 3N208
TCGGTCACACCCAGGCGGCTGCCGGGGTGGCCGGTGTGATCAAGATGGTGATGGCGATGCGGCACGGGATGCTGCCGCAGACGTTGCACGTGGGTGAGCCGTCGCCGCACGTGGATTGGTCGGCGGGGGCGGTGGAGCTGCTGGCCGAGTCGCAGTCGTGGCCGGTGAACGGGCATGCGCGCCGGGCTGCGGTCTCGTCGTTCGGGATCAGCGGGACGAATGCGCATGTGGTGCTGGAGGAGGCTCCGGCGCAGGAGGAGGAGTCCGGACGGGCGCTTCCGGTGGTGCCGTGGCTGATCTCGGCTAAGACTCCTGGGGCGTTGCGGGCGCAGGCGTTGCGGCTGGCGTCGTGGGTCTCGGAGGAGACGTCGATCGTTGACGCCGCCTGGTCGTTGGCGGCCGGGCGTGGCGTGTTGGAGCAGCGGGCGGTCGTGGTCGGTGGCGATCATGAGGAGTTGGTGGCGGGTCTGCGGGCGCTGGCGGAGGGTGCGGAGGCTCCTGGGCTGGCTGTTGGTAGTGGTTCGGGTGGTCGGCTGGCGTTGTTGTTTGCTGGTCAGGGCAGTCAGCGGGTGGGTATGGGCCGGCAGCTTGCCGAGGCCTTCCCGGTGTTCGAGCGGGCGTTGCGGGACGTTTGTGAGCATTTGGATCCGTCGTTGCGGGAGGTGATGTTCACCGATCCGGATGGGGTGCTGGCTCAGACGGGGATGACGCAGCCGGCGTTGTTCGCTTTTGAGGTGGCGTTGTTCCGGTTGCTGGAGTCGTTCGGGGTGCGGGCTGATGTGCTGGTGGGGCATTCGATCGGGGAGATCGCCGCGGCGCATGTGGCCGGGGTGTTCTCTTTGGCTGATGCGTGCACGT
>NZ_JBQQBR010000180.1:0-857 GCF_052245935.1 Nonomuraea sp. 3N208
TTCGTGAGGGACGCGGCCGCCGAATTCGCGATCACGCGGAACCGGGGACCCAATTCTCTGGGGTGAATCGGCGCGCTCAACACGAGCGCCCCGTAGGGCACTTCCACGCCCGAACCCGTCAGCTAACCCGGTAGGCGGCATGGAAGCTAGGAGCAATTTCAGAATGGCCAAGAACGTCTTCGCTCGTGCCCTGACGTCCGCAAGCCTTCCCCTGTTCGCCGCCGGAGTGAGCATGGCGGCCGGCGCGATCGTCGCCGGAACCCCCGCCCTCGCCGCCGACCAGCAGTCCACGCAGCCGTCGCGATCCCACGTCGCCTCCTCCCAGGCCATCCCGCAAAAGGCCGCCGGCCAGGTGAGCGCCGGCACCGTCCTGAAGATCGCCGAGTCGCAGATCGGCGTGACGGAGAACGCCGCCGGCGGCGGCACCCCGTTCCACAGCTGGTACATGTCCTCCCCGCGGGCAGCCGAGACCGTCGCCCGCGACGGCGGCAGCCTGCAGGCCTACGCCAACGCCCCGTGGTGCGCCATGTTCATCTCCTGGGTCGGCGAGCAGGCCGGCGCCCGGCCGACGGTCGGCTGGGACGCCTACACCGTCACCTACGCCAAGTGGTTCCAGGCCGAGCACCGCTGGGGCACCGAGGTCAAGCCGGGCGCCGTGGTCTTCTACGACTGGGACGGCCAGGGCACCGACGGCATCGACCACGTGGGCATGGTCAAGCAGGACAACGGCGACGGCACGATCACCGCGATCGAAGGCAACACCGGCAACGGCAAGGTCGAGCAGCGCATCCGGCCCAAGTCCCACGTCGTGGGCTACGGCTACCCGCAGTACAAGGCCTGACCGGCCAGACGGCTTC
>NZ_JBQQBR010000181.1:0-855 GCF_052245935.1 Nonomuraea sp. 3N208
GCGGCTTTGAGCTGTCGGACCATGTCGTCCAGCGTGGTGAAGTAGACGGTGTAGCCGGCCCGGCAGGCCGCGACCGCGAGCCCGATGGCGAGCATGGTCTTGCCTACTCCGGGTGGCCCGAGAAAGGCCGCGTTGGCCTTGGCCTCGACGAATGCCAGCGTGGCCAGGTCCTTGATCTTGCGTGGGTCCAGATCGGGCTGGAAGGAGAAGTCGTAGGAGTCGATCTCCTTGTAATGCGGCAGTCTGGACAGCCGTAGGGCGCTGCGGAACCGGCGGCCGTCGCGGACGCCGATCTCCTCCTCCAGGACGAGGTCGAGGAAGTCCAGATAGCCCATCTGCTCGGTGCCGGCCCGCTTGAGATGGGTGTCGAGGTTGTCGGCCAGATCGCTCAGCCCCAGCTTGCCGGCGTGGGCGCGGATGCGTGCGGTGACCAGCTCACTCATCACAACCCCTCTCCCGTCGTGCCGGCCGTGCGGCCGCGCTGTCGAGGGCGCTGTCGAGGGCGCTGTCGAGGGCGGTGTCGAGGGCGGTGTCGAGGGCGGTGTGGCTGCGCTCGTTGAGGCTGACGGCTAGGTCGGTGAGCCAGCCGGCGACCAGCACGCTGTCGCGCCAGTGCTGGGTGGCGAAGGCCTGGTGACAGCACACCTGGCCGCCGTCGCTGGTGTCGTTGTCGTTGTCGTGGGTGAGCAGGGCGGCGGCGCGTTCCAGCAGGGCGCAGATGTCGGCGATCTCAGTGAAGTCCAGGGCCAGACGCGGGTTGATGCCATCAGGTGTGTAGGTGATATCGGTGCTCATCGGATTCCTTGTCATCGTCATGGTTGTCGTGGCTGGTTTGTGGTGTGGCGATGGATTGAT
>NZ_JBQQBR010000182.1:0-842 GCF_052245935.1 Nonomuraea sp. 3N208
GACCTGCCGGTGGCGGTGCTGTTCATGCTGGCCATGGGCGCCGTGTCGGTCTACGGCGTGGTGCTGGCGGGGTGGTCGTCGCGCTCGCCGTACGCGCTGCTCGGCGGGCTGCGGTCGGCGGCCCAGGTGGTGTCGTACGAGATCGCGATGGGCCTGTCGTTCGTGGCGGTGTTCCTGTTCGCCGGAACGCTGTCCACCTCGGAGATCGTCGCGGCACAGGTCGAGACCTGGTACGTGTTCCTGCTGATCCCGTCGTTCCTGATCTACGTGGTCTGCATGTTCGGTGAGGCCGCTCGCATCCCGTTCGACCTGCCCGAGGGCGAGGGCGAGCTGGTCGGCGGCTTCCAGACCGAATACTCCTCGTCGCTGAAGTTCGCCCTGATCATGATGGGCGAATACCTGCACACCTTCACCGCCGCCGGCATCGCCGTGACGTTGTTCCTCGGCGGGTGGCGGGCGCCGTTCCCGATCTCGTTGTGGGAGGGCGCCAACACCGGCTGGTGGCCGGTCCTGTGGTTCTTCATCAAGTTCGTGCTGACCTTCAGCTTCGTCGTGTGGGTGCGGGCCTCGCTGCCCCGCGTGCGCTACGACCAGCTCATGTCCCTGGGCTGGAAGGTGCTGATCCCGCTCAACCTGGCGTGGATCCTGCTTGTGGCCGGCGTGCGCAGCGTGGTGCTCAACGCGGACACCCGCATGATCGCCCTCGCGATCACCGGGGTCATCGTGGTCGGGGCGCTGGCCATCTGGATGCGGTTCGACACCGTCAACCAGCGGCGCAAGGAAGCCAGGAAGGCCCAGGTCGAAGCCGAGTTCGAGGAACTGTCCAACGAGCCGACGAAGGG
>NZ_JBQQBR010000183.1:0-783 GCF_052245935.1 Nonomuraea sp. 3N208
ACCGCAAGGTCGTCGACGGCAGGGTGACCGAGCAGATCGACTACCTGACCGCCGACGAGGAAGACCGCTACGTCAAGGCGCAGGCCAACACGGTGCTCAACGCCGACGGCACGTTCGCCGACTCGCGTGTCCTGGTCCGCACCAAGGGCGGTGAGACCGAGCTCGCCCGTGCCGAGGAGGTCGACTACATCGACGTGTCGCCGCGCCAGATGGTGTCGGTGGCCACCGCGATGATCCCGTTCCTCGAGCACGACGACGCCAACCGCGCGCTCATGGGCGCGAACATGATGCGCCAGTCGGTGCCGCTGCTCAAGAGCGAGGCGCCGCTGGTCGGCACCGGCATGGAATACCGTGCCGCGACCGACGCCGGCGACGTCATCAGCGCCGAGAAGGCGGGCGTGGTCGAGGAGGTCTCGGCCGACTACATCACGGTGATGAACGACGACGGCACGCGGACGACGTATCGCGTGGCGAAGTTCAAGCGCTCCAACCAGGGCACCTCGTTCAACCAGAAGCCGATCGTGGCGGAGGGTGACCGGATCGAGGTCAACCAGGTCATCGCCGACGGTCCCTGCAGCGACCACGGTGAGATGGCGCTGGGCAAGAACCTGCTGGTGGCGTTCATGCCGTGGGAGGGCCACAACTACGAAGACGCCGTCATCATCTCGCAACGGCTGGTGCAGGACGACGTGCTGTCCTCGATCCACATCGAGGAGCACGAGGTCGACGCCCGTGACACCAAGCTGGGGCCTGAGGAGATCACGCGGGACATCCCGAACGTCT
>NZ_JBQQBR010000184.1:0-767 GCF_052245935.1 Nonomuraea sp. 3N208
CGCTTGCGCCGGCACCGCGCGCCAGTCATGAACGAACAGGGTGTACGCGTCATCTCCCAGCCGCGGCTGCTCGCAGATGTCACGCATCCCGTACCGCCGTAAACGCTCCACCCAGGCTTGGTTCGGACGCCGTACCGCGATGTAGGACCAGGCCATCCGCTCGGACCGCAGACAATTGCCGATCATCCGCCACTGGATCACCTCCATCACCGGCGAATGTCCGCGATACGGCGGCAGCGCCCAGAGCCGGCTGAGCGCCAAATGTTCCCCGGCGCGCAACGGCGTGGTGGCACGCGCATGCGCCCACGCCGCGGCCACGATCGGGTCGGCGGCCAGCTCCTGCTCATCGAGTTCCGCCAGACGCAGCCACGCGGAGAACGCCACGGGCTCGCCGGTTTCGGTCCGTCGATACAACCGGAACGCCTGCAGTTGACGTTCCGCCCAGAAGGCGGCGCAGCCCGCGGACGCCGTGCCCTCCGCTGTCGTCGCCACCCGGAGCAACGTGCCGACGTCCTCGGCCCGCAGCACCTCTTCCTGGAACTCGCCCTCCTCGTGGCGGCGGTGGACATCGGCCGGCGCACCGTTGCCGCGATGCAGGTAGAGCAGTGCCGCCACCGTGCCGGGCACGTCCGCATCGCTGGCCGTGCGCACCTTCTGCGCCAGATGCGCGTGAATGCGGTCGTGCATCACCGCATACCCCTCCGGATCCCGCCACCGCAGGTCCGCCTCCAGCAGCTCCCGCACCACGTCATGCGCAAACAGCCCGA
>NZ_JBQQBR010000185.1:0-761 GCF_052245935.1 Nonomuraea sp. 3N208
ACCGCCCTCGACCCCGCGGCCGCGGCGCTGGACGAGGGGCGGCGGTTCCCGCAATGCCGGCCGGAGCCGCTGCGCGAGCTGTGGGCCGGCGCGGGTTTGGCCGACGTGGTCGTCGAGGCAATCGAGGCGCCGACCGTGTTCCGGGACTTCGACGACTACTGGGCGCCGTTCCTCGGCGGACAGGCTCCGGCGCCCGGCTACGTCGGATCACTTCCCGAAGACCGCAAGGCCGCTCTGCGAGACATGCTGCGCCGACGGCTGCCCGCCCGGCCGGACGGATCGATCGCCCTCACTGCTCGCGCCTGGGCAGTACGCGGACACCGCTAGACGCGCTCGTCGGAGCCCTCCGTCAGTTCGCGAGCCGACGGAGCCAACCCCCGTGCCTAGTCTGCTATCGCGATTGGTGATGGGGCTTGCTGGTATTGGGCGTTTCCGTCGGCGCGCCGAGCACATTGACTCGTAAGCGATCAGCCCGCGACATCACCCGGGACCGAGACCCGAACGCAGGTTCAGTACAGCGAAATGTCAGGACAAAGTTAGCGGCTGATAGTGTCAGATAGCCGCAGACCACGCCTTCGGCTGACAGTCGCGACCGCCGGGCCCCCGCATGAGGGCGGGCCCCCGGTGAAGGCTCCGGGTTCCACCGCACAGGCAGACGGGACAGCCGTCTTCACCGAGCGAGTCGCATCGGCATCCATTCTGATGCGGCCGGATGACCGAAAGGCATGGCAGGTGGCCCTCACATACGGCTTTCTCAGCAC
>NZ_JBQQBR010000186.1:0-752 GCF_052245935.1 Nonomuraea sp. 3N208
CGTGCACCTGGGGGTCAGGGATCTCGGGATCCTGTTCACTTGCTCCCACGAAGGGATGACTCCTTCCCCGCCCTCAGCGCAGAGTTTTATGCCTGTTTGCTACCTCTGTCTATTTTGGCAGGGAGGGCTCGAACGACGGCTCAGCCTGAACCCATGCCCGCATCCCAGTTGATTTGTATCGGTACCCGTTCCGCCCCGAGGATCCTCGCCTGGGGTGGAACGGGTCCGTACGGAAACTCGCTGCCCTCCATCCCGGTCTGACGACCGAAGTCGTTCCGCTCACCACCTCGGGTGACGGGCGTAAGGGACTGCTCCACGAGCTTGGCGGCAAGGGCGCCTTCACCAATGACCGGAACAGCCCCGCAGCTGTCCTGGTACCCCCATCGGATGAAACAACAGCAAAATGGGGCACGCCAGAGAGCGTTTGCACTTGGCCGCCAAGTATCAAGCCGAGTGACATTGACGACGCCCGCAACGACCCACACATGCACTGCGATGCACACGATCAGGCAGATTGACCAGCCAAAACTCAAGGTCCAACGATCAATACGAATGCTTCGCATCGAAGGGGTCAGGGGTCCGGACGTGATTGGCTGAGCGTCCGTAGGGGAGCCAAGGCGGGAGCCCCTCTCTGCCAAGGTTTGTTGAGACAGATGCCACTAAAGTTCATCTGAGTGATGAGGGTGAGTAAGGATCTCAACGAACCGTGAGCACGACACTGGCCAAGCGCCCGCTGCCGAGGATCGTCCATG
>NZ_JBQQBR010000187.1:0-751 GCF_052245935.1 Nonomuraea sp. 3N208
GGTGCCGTTCTTCGCGATCCTGCTCCTGGCCGACCTGCAGTCGGTGTCGAAGGACCTGTACGAGGCCGCCGCCGTGGACGGCGCGAGCCGGATGCGCAGATTCCTGCACATCACGCTGCCGCACCTGCGGGACGCGATCATCCTGTCCACGCTGCTGCGCTCGGTGTGGGAGTTCAACAACGTCGACCTGCTCTACACGCTGACCGGCGGGGGTCCCGCACACCAGACCACCACGCTGCCGCTGTACGTCGCGCAGCAGGCAGCCCAGTCCCACGACTTCGGCTACGCCACCGCGCTGACCACGGTCGCGTTCCTGATCCTGACCTTCTTCTCCATCGCCTACCTGCGGCTGAGCAAGTTCGGAGCCAAGTCATGACCATGGTGACCGAGCGCCCGTCGGTGACCAGCTCGCGACAGGCCGCGCCGGCTCCGAGCGCGAACCGGGTGTCGCGGTGGCAGATCTACGTCCCGCTGGGGTTGTACCTGCTGTTCACGCTGGTGCCTTTCTACTGGATGCTGGTCTTCGCGTTCCGGCCGCGGGGGTCCACGTCGATCGTGCCGTGGCCGATCACGTTCGAGCACTTCGACACGGTCTGGAATGGGATGGGCTTCGCCATCTTCTTTCAGAACAGCCTGCTCGTCGGCCTCGCCTCCCTGGTCGCCACCACGGTCGTCGCCCTGGCCGGCGGCTACGCGCTGGCCCGGTACCAGTTCAGGGGCAAGGGCGCGTTCATGGTGGGGATGCTGTGCA
>NZ_JBQQBR010000188.1:0-654 GCF_052245935.1 Nonomuraea sp. 3N208
ACCTGACTTGGCTCACGTTCAAGATCAAATTCGAGTCGTAGGCCGCTGACCTTGGGCTTCGCCGTCGAGGACGGCGAAAAGTGCGCACTAAATCGGGGGCGTCTCTACGCTGTAGGCCGTGTCCCCGTACGTGCGAACGGTGAAAACGGCCTCAGGGGCGCGGGCGGTGCAGATCGTGTACTCCTCGCGCCGCGGGACGCGGGAGATCGAGCACATCGGATCCGCCCACGACGACGCCGAACTGGAGATGCTCAAGGCCATCGCGCGTCAACGGCTGGCCGCCGGGCAGGAAGAGCTGGATCTCGGGCTGGATGACCGCCCGGCCGCGGGCGGTCCGCTGGAGATCGCCAGTTCGCGGATGGAGCACCTGTGGGATGCCCTGTCCCGCGCCTATGCCGCGCTCGGGTTCGACGCCGCGACCGAGACTGATGAGGTGTTCCGGCAGCTGGTGCTCGCTCGGGTGATCGAACCGACCAGCAAGCAGGACAGCCTGCGCGTGCTGGACGAAGCGGGCCTCACCTCGGTGTCGTATGCGACGGTGAAACGCCGACTTCCGCTGTATGCGGCAGAACGCTGGCGCACGGCCCTGGCCGAGGCGTGCGCGACGCACGCCCGCCTGGGACCGGCCTCGCTGGTGCTCTACGACGTCTCCAC
>NZ_JBQQBR010000189.1:0-617 GCF_052245935.1 Nonomuraea sp. 3N208
TCTCGTGGAGATCGAGCCAGGATTGTTCGCTCAGCCGCGTCCATAGCCCGGCAACGAGCCCGTGACCAGCACTCCTCATGCAGCGCAAGCGATCAAAGGGGCATCAACTCGCGAACCGCCCTCTCAGGTCACCAGACCATAGCAGTGCTGTTGCTGTTTGTGACCATGGTTGGGAAGTATTGTCCTAGGTGTTTTCGCATTTTCCAGGAGACCAAAACGCGCTGACCTGAACGTTCAACCCTTGATGCGCCTCAGATCAACGATTACCTGGCGGAACGCGGGTTCATCGCCCACCAGCAGACCTTCTCATTCCAAGCCCTCCGAAGCGGGGCGACAAAATCGAGGGCATGCCTTAAAGGCTGGACCGTATGCCTCTCTCCCTTTTCGTCCTGCCATCCTCTAGAAGGAGTCCGGCAGCTCGAGTGTTTCATGGCCGACCGCTTAGCCCTCAACCCGGCACACTCAGTGGTTAGGAAAAGAACCGCATAAGCCTGACTTGGCTCACGTTCAAGATCAAATTCGAGTCGTAGGCCGCTGACCTTGGGCTTCGCCGTCGAGGACGGCGAAAAGTGCGCACTAAATCGGGGGCGTCTCTACGCTGTAGGCCGTGTCCCCGT
>NZ_JBQQBR010000190.1:0-591 GCF_052245935.1 Nonomuraea sp. 3N208
GCGTCCTTGGGCTCCTTGCGTGCCACTGCGGCGTCCTCCAGGTCGATCTCCGTCGATGCCTGGATCACAGTACTCATCAGGTGCGTTCTCCTTGATCAGGAGTTACACCGAAAACCGTACAGTCCCCGAAGAGCAGGGTATCTGGGCTTTGATCTTTCCCAGGGGCTGTTGATCTCTGCGTGCCATTAGGGTCAGACTGACAAAATGATCAACTGCTCGGTTCGCCTGGCAGGAGGCTCCCGGGGTGGGCGGGAACCCAGGGCGATAACATCACGATCATGGCGGGCTGGGAGCTTCGGCTGGCTTCGGTGGCGGACGTCGAGGCGGTGGCCGAGTTGCGGGCCGTGGTGCTGAGGCCGGATCTCGTGCGGCTCGGGCGATACGACGAGCAGCGTGTGCGGCAGCGGCTGCGGGACGGGTTCACGCCGGCGCACACCTGGGTGATCGAGGTGGGTGGTGCCGCAGCCGGCTGCGTGGCGCTGCGGCCGGCGAAGGACGCCTACTGGCTGGAGCACTTCTACCTGGACCCGGATTTGCAGGGCAGGGGCATCGGTTCTGCGGTGCTGAGCAGACTGTTGGAGTGGTGCGACC
>NZ_JBQQBR010000191.1:0-549 GCF_052245935.1 Nonomuraea sp. 3N208
CGGTGGTCTCTGGTGATGTGGAGGCTTTGGAGGAGTTGCTGGCCGGTTGTGAGCGGGCGCGGCGGATCGAGGTGGATTATGCCTCGCATTCCGCGCATGTGGAGGCGATCGAGGAGGAGATCGCGAGTCTGCTGGCTCCGATCAGCCCGCGTGTGTGCGAGGTGCCGTGGTATTCGACCGTGCGTGAGACCTGGCTGGACGGCACTGAGGTGGATGCCGCGTATTGGTATGAGAACTTGCGGCGGACGGTGTGGTTTGGGCCGGCGGTCGGGGAGTTGGCGGGTGGCGGGTTCCGGTTCTTTGTGGAGGTCAGTGCGCATCCGGTGGTGCAGATCGGGATGCGGGAGGTGTTGGAGGAGGCCGCTGCGGAGGCGGCGGTGGTGTGTGGCACGTTGCGTCGTGAGGAGGGTGGTCTGCGCCGGTTGTGGGCGAGTGCGGCCGAGTTGTGGGTGCACGGTGCCGGTATCGACTGGCAGGGGGTGTTCGAGCCGGCCCGGCCGCGGCGGGTGGAGCTGCCCACCTACGCCTTCCAGCACCAGCGCTACTGGC
>NZ_JBQQBR010000192.1:0-545 GCF_052245935.1 Nonomuraea sp. 3N208
AGCGTCCGGGAGTGCTCACTCACCAGCGGCCACCAGGCACCGAGTCTGCCCGATCAGCGGACTCGGTGGTTCCCATTAGCGTCCGGCAGGGCGGTGGCCCAAGAGCCGCACTCCCTCCAGGAATGCGGAGTCAGGCCCCGACAACGCGGCTCTCAGCCACGGTCCGCCCGGCTCGCCGGACGGACGCGGCATCGGCTTCCACCGGATCGCTTCCCGACTTCGGCCGGCATGCGACGAGGCCACGCTGATGTCCGTTTTACTCATGTCAACACAGAGAGCCGAAGACGCTTCCACATCTGTACGCGTCAGGTGCCGGTGAACGCCTGCCCAGAGGCGGTGGGTGTCGGGGACGCCGTGAATGAGGATCGCAGGCATGGAAATATCACTCCTGTACGTGGTCGGCGGCGTCGAGAATGGCGGCGACCACGGCGTCGGGCTGGGACGCCGCGATCGCGTGTGAGGCGCCGGCGATCTCGCGGGTTCCGCGCGAGCCGGCGCGTTCGGCCATGAACCGCAGTGCGGCGGCCGGGATGTTGAGGTCGCGC
>NZ_JBQQBR010000193.1:0-538 GCF_052245935.1 Nonomuraea sp. 3N208
CCTGTTCAAGCACTGGGCCTGGGAGAGCAACTTCCTCTGGAAAGGATGAGAAGAGCCGTGTAACGGGCGACTGTTACGCACGGTTCTGTGGGAGCCCAGGGGTGGGATTCCCCTGGGCCACCCGACCTTCTGATCTTCACATTGCCCTGGCGTGCGCTGATGGTGATCTATCGCGCATAGTAGAGGACCGGCGGCGGGACTCGGCATGGTCGGCACCCCGCATTCGGCCTTGATCGCCAGGACGACTAGCGTCTTCAGCGCTCTGTGTTTACCTGAGAAAAACGGACATCAGCGTAGCCTCGTCGCATGCCGGCCGAGGCCGGGGAAGCGATTGGGTGGAAGCCGATGCCGCGTCCGTCTGGCGAGCCGGGCGGACCGTGGTTGAGAGCCGCGTTATTCGGGGCCTGACTTCGCATTCCTGGAGGGAGTGCGGCTCTTGGGCCACCGCCCTGCCGGACGCTAATGGGAACCACCGAGTCCGCTGATCGGGCAGACTCGGTGCCTGGTGGCCGCTGGTGAGTGAGCACTCCCGGACGCT
>NZ_JBQQBR010000194.1:0-531 GCF_052245935.1 Nonomuraea sp. 3N208
GGTTACGGCGGTTATGGCGGGAAGGAAACACCCGGTTACATTCCGAACCCGGAAGTTAAGCTTCCCCGCGCCGATGGTACTGCACTCGGGAGGGTGTGGGAGAGTAGGTCACCGCCGGACAATCTTTCAAACGGGAAGCCCCGACGCCAAGCGCGTCGGGGCTTTTCTGCGTTATGCTCACGTCGCCGGCGAGCCGGGCGTGGGTGTCATCGTTGCGCAGGTGGGCCAGCATCAGCAGTGCCTGTTGTGCCGGATCTAACCGCCGCCACCGGCAGCGGCGTTCGGCACGTTGTGCGCGGATGAGAGCGCTCTTCAGCCGTCTGATGACCGAACCATCAGGATGGAAGGTTCAGTAGCTGTCCCTCCAGCGATACCAAGGACCTTGGATGTGCTCGAAGTATGAAGGCTCTTCGAAGTTAAGCGGGGTTGAGGCAGCCGCGGCTCTTTCGCGTGGTGGCGCAGCGGGTGCGGAGTCGTTGGGATTCGGGGTTGCGGAAGCCGTAAGCGTCACGGGCGACGGTCTTGATCACG